>CAYGJB010000041.1:0-3265 GCA_964350195.1 uncultured Pseudomonadota bacterium | reverse complement strand
ATTGCCGCTACATTCTACACTTTGAGGTACTTATGAATTTTGGGATAGGTTCTAAGCAATAAAGACTTTTAAAATATGGCCCTTTTGCCTTTCAAATTTACGCGATTGGCAATCATTAAGTCCCAATTTTTGTTTAGCAGTTCTGAAGAATTTTTCGATATTCCAACGATAACCATAATATTCAACGTGCTGACGAGAAGATGCTTTAAAATTGCTAACTTGGTAAACAACGGTAAAATCACCGTTACTCAATCTTCTTTTTAATGCAGTTAAAAAAAGAGAAAAGCCTTTCCATAAAGCAGTAATAGTTTGATGAATTCGGCCTCGTTTTAGCTTAAAGAAAGGGCTTTTTTTTAGTTGAAATCGCTTACCATTTTTTTCGATTACCCGATTTGAATGAAAACGCATTTCAAAGTTAATTTTGTTCTCGCTAAGCCATTGCATAAATGCTGCAACAGCATAAAGTCCGTCCATTATAACGGCACACAAAAAGATGTTTTTTTTGATTTATTGAATAAGTTGCTGTGCAAGTTTCCACTTTTTTTTGTAATTTGTTTGATCAAATTCTCGAGATGTCCATATTTTCTGAGCGATAGGAATCGCTATTGTGCCATCTGTAAGCATTGCTACAACAGAATTTAATGATCGATATTGCCTGCCATCACTTGAGCTATAATGATCTGCGGTTCCTTCAATAAATCGAGAATATAGTTTTAAAATCAAGGTATCGTCAATGAGTAGATATACCTTCTTACGCCGAAATAATTTTTGCGATGCACTAATCAACTCACTTGTATTTGTAATGTTTTCAGTTACTATTCGAGATATTGTGTCGCCACTAATACCCGATTCTGTTCCCAATGATTCAAAGGTTTTTCGTTTAGAGTTGGACAACAATAATGCGATTGAATAGATTGAGTGGCGTTCAGCTTTGCTGAGCATTGAACTCTCCTTTTTGGGTTTTTTGATTGAAAACAAAATATAGGAGAGTTCAATTATTTTGAAAAGTCCGAATTAGATGGATCTTTTAGCTAGTTGCGGAAGTCCTGGAAATAATGAAAAAAAGACCAGGGCTTGATTACTACGTCTCCATGACAACTGCTTACATGTCATGGTAAAACCCCTGAAAAAAATTTGAAAGATATGCTTACTATTTTCGATTATGCCCTAAAACAAATAGAAAGCAATTGAAATATATATTCAATTTTTAAGCTTCTGATTAATTAAGTCATTGAGGCTTATGCCTTGACGTGCTGCTTCAAGTGCAAGGTGTGCATGGACAGCAGGGTTCATTCTTAATCGTATATTACCAGAATATGTTTTTTCTGGTTTTTCTCCACGCTCTTTACACCATAAAAGGTAATCATCGACAGAGTCTTTGAATGCCTGCTCAAGCTCATCAACCGTTCTTCCCTGAAAAGTAATCACATCTTTGAGACCAATTACTTCCCCGTGAAAAATTTTTGCTTCATAATCAAACTCAGCTTCTCCAAAATAACCTTTATATTTCATCATGGTTTCACCCCTGCATTTTCTAAGAATCGACGCATCGAAACTAAGGCCCCTTTATCTGTTTCTCTTTGCGGATGTGGTCTGTGAAAAACAGCACGTACCCCATTTAAAGCCATTCGCACCCGAGAACCGCTCCCTTCACTGATTTCAGCACCAAGATGTTCTAACATTGACTCAATATCATCCCATCTAACATTGGACTGAACAGGGCGCTTAAATATTGCTTCGAGGGTTTTGCGATGCTTTTTGCTCATTGACTCCCTAAGTATTATAACAATATGGTACCATATATTGGTACCAAAGTCAATAATAGCGATCTTTTTAGTCCAATGAAAGGAGCCTCAAGAGGCTCCTTTCTGTCATTTGCATATGTATATTAGAGAGCGTTCTACGAACGAATATTCTTATACAACAAAATCGTTGTAAGCGTCACGTAAGAAGGAGTCCACCAGACGCTATAGTAGTGGCTGGAACTGTTGCACCAACTGCACCAAAAGTTAATGCTGCAATATTCTATGAAACTAATTCTCTATAATGACTAAATGTGTCTAGTGGAACCAGCTATTAATCTCGTTATCCAGATCTTTTTTATTGTTAGGGGTTATAAAAAAATCCTTTACCACAACATGCCATAAAATGATAAGAATTGTTGACCCTACTAAGAAGTGTTGAAGTTCAGTCATTTTTTCTCCACCACTTTATCATTGACAAAAAAATGTCATCTCCATCTAGTATATACCATTTGATATAGTACATAGCGAGCCACATAGTGATGCCAATAATAACATGTTCATACCAGTACCAATAAAACCACATCTAATCACCTATTATACAGGCCCGGTTGCTACAGCAGCTACAACACCAACTCCAACACCAACAGCTTTTGAAGTGGCAAGTATCATTGGGCCATACGACGCAGCCAATCCTGCATATACCCAAGGAGCTGCAGGACCTGAAAAGGAAGATATAAACATAAGAATGCCGTGACCCACAACATTAGTTGCAACCACCCCGACATGGGCACCAACAGTAGCACCAACTACACCGCCACCTTTTAGGCCGCCAGCTGCTTCTACTTTGTATTCACCGTTATCTAATTTCTTTAATTTGAACTTATTTCCAAGAGCAAATCTAAGAATATCTTTCTGTTTTCTGTTTTTAAAAATAGGATCTGTATCATATGAATGTACTCGAATATTTTCATCATTAGACCTGACAAAAAAGCCCTCTTCGTCAAAAAATAGGCCTACCTTTTCATCAATACCTTCAGATCGAACACTATCTGGAGAAAACCGTAATGTTGCCTCCGACATGTCATAGTCATCTAATGTGATTAATCCTTGAGACGATTCAACTGCTTTTAGAGAAAACGCTGTTAAGAGAAGTAACAGCATAGATGAGAGTTTATTACGTACCATAATAATTCCTTCTGTACGTTAGAAATGTTGTAAAACACTGCTGCTGTCATATACCAATCTCTATTTTTATAAAGTGTTTTGGTTTTTGCTTACTCCTGGTTGGAGGGTTAGTAAATAACTGCTTTCAATTTCTACTCTTTTTTTTATAATAAAACAAGCAATAGTGCGTAAAATATTGCTTGTTTTATGTACTCAATTCAAATAGGGCAATCTCAAATCGAACGTTTTAAATAATTGGGCCTGTTTGAAAAAAAACTTAATTCATAATTATTTTCTATTAATTAGTTGAATCAGGAAATTAAAACAGTTCTCACATCACTTAATTCTAAACGTAA
>CAYGJB010000040.1:0-3274 GCA_964350195.1 uncultured Pseudomonadota bacterium | reverse complement strand
GATTTATACGATGATTTCAAACTTTTTTCAATCTAATTAATTTCCTGATTCAACTGAGTATCTAAATCAGCATAGCTCGTAAGCTCTTTGATCGGATAGGTAGCGCTTGAAAGCAGAAAATAAAAGCAACCTACAACCAAAGCTATAATCGCGACTATCGTTATATTCTTTTTCACTGTTAACCACCTGCGCTTTCAATCAATTTTCAACCATCTTTTAATCTGCCAACCGCGCAAGCCCTTTTTGCTTGCTGCGATTAAAGCAATAAACAAAAAGCATAACTGCTATTGCCGCATAGAGAATCGCCAAAATTGTTCCCTTGATCAAATATGAAGTAGGGTCTTGTTCATGCATTACATATCCTCGCATACCTTGAAATATATAGCTCATCGGTATAAAAGCACTTAGTTTTTGGCCCCAAGCTGGCAATACTTCCACTGGATAATAGGCACCGCTGAAAGGCAAAAAAAACCATCCAACTACAAACCCAAGCTCCATGCCTCGCTTACCAAGCATCGTTACGATTTGCAAGCAGGTAAGCCCAAGCCAAATGCCACACAAAAAACATGGTAGCAAAAAAATAAGATACGTAGTTATCGTGCTCCACAACGCTATATCATACAAAGCAAACATAATCATCATGCAAAAGACAGTAACCATACCGATCATGATTCCGTAAAATAAGATGCTACCAATGATCCATTGCCCAATCGCTATAGGCAAGGAAAAAAGGTTCACAATATTATTTGTCCAAAGCTCTTCAGCCATAGTAAAGACAATAATGTTGCACCCGCGCCCCACTACCTGCCACAAAAGAATACCCAATAATGCTGCAACTTCGTAGTTATGAAATTGCACTGCTTGGGATTGAGCTATCCATGATCCTAAAAATCCCCAAATGAGTATATCCAGCATAGGCCAATAGAAATTTCCCAATATGTAGTTAAAGTCTCGTCGCCACATACGTGCATGGCGTAATACTATTGCCCAAATAGGCGCAAATGTAATCATAAAATTCTCTCTTGTTTTGCTATACTTAAAAAATAATCTTCAAGGGTCGGCTTATTGATAGAAATATGAGAGTAGGCAATTTTGTGCTCAGCTAAATTAGTAAGAAACTGAGCGATGGCATGCTCATCGAGTTTAACAGTTATTTGATCATCTTGTGCAGTGTGCTGTAATTGTATACTAGAAAGATAAGCAATAGCGCGATCAAAATCATTCAAAATGGTCAAATGTACATGTACCTTGGAAATTGATTGAGCAAGCAGCTCAGGGGTATCATTTGCAATAATAGCGCCATTTTTTAAGACAAGCACACGGTCACATAGTTCTGTCACTTCATCCATGTTATGCGAAGTAATTAAAATAGAAGTACTTCGCTCTTTGCATTGCGCCAGAATAAATCGGCGTACTTCATGGGTCACGTCCGGATCAAGTGATGCGGTTGGTTCATCGAGCAGTACAATTTCGGGATCGCAGATAAATGCCTTGGCAAGCATAACGCGTGTTGCCTGGCCAGCTGAAAGAGTGCCTGTCTGGCGATTACGCATCTGCCATATGCCAAAAAATTTCAAAAGTTCTTCAATTCGCTGCATGCGTCGCGGCTGAGCAATTTCATAAATGCGCCCTACGATATCTAAATTTTCGACAATAGTTAATCGAGCTGGGAGCTTATCATATCCGCTGGCATAGCCAATCTTTTTAAGCGCTGCGATACGATGCTGGGCAAAGTCAGTGTCGAAATAATTAATCGATCCACTGCTCGGTGTTAAAGTTCCCAAAAGCATTTGAATGGTAGTCGTTTTACCCGCACCATTCGGCCCTAAAAAACCAAGAATTTCACCCTTTTCTAGCTTAAATGAAATACTATTCACCGCCGTATATTGTTGCAGCTTTTGAAATGGCCAAAAGCCTGAACTAAATGTTTTAGTGAGATTATCTACTTTAAGTACTGACATATTCGTTACCCTTTTTACTCAATTGAGGGGATCAGGCATAACGCCCAATCCCCAATAAAATAACTATCTCTTGTTGCCAAATCGAGCATTGATCCAACCAGCCATCACTTGCAATGCTGCTGGCGCAATAGATTCTTTCAATGCACCATATTCTGGAATTGATCCTGTTTGGCACGTCTGAAAATTATGATTCAATTTTGGCAGCACCAGGGTAGTGTAGTCAGTATTACCGGCCTCCTGCAGTGCTTTGCGGATAATATAAAATACATCCGGCGTATTATTAAAATCAAATTCACCATTGAGCGCCAGAAGTGGAATCTTAATCTGTCTGAGCAATACTACTGCATCACAAGTAAAGAAAAATCTAAACCATGGCGAATTAAATGTTGCAATAAAGCCATCTTTTTTGGCCAAGGTAAAGGCAAAAGCAAATTTTTCTGCTTCTTGTTTTTGTTCTGCCGGTAGCATTGCCCAATACTGCGTAATCAGAGTATCCATCTTTTGTGCGACGACTACGGGGTCTGCTTCCTGTATTACGATGCCGATTATTTGTTTGCGAATAGCACTGTCTTGTGCAACCATTGCTTCGCTCGCACCATCAAAACGCAATTGAGTGGCAGAAGTTTTGGTCCACAAATCAGCGCTGGTAGCAATTGCGCCAGACATAGAAACAATAAACGCCACATCTTTTGATTCTGCTGCAACCATGATGGCTATCAAACCACCCTCACTATGGCCAATAAGACCAATACGCTTGGGATCAATCTCTTTTCTTGTTTTTAGATAATCAATGCTCGCACGTACATCCCGTGCCAAATCCAGGCTTGTTACTGAGGCATCTAGCTTACCGGTCGATTTGCCAACTCCTCGTTTATCAACACGTAAAATCGCAATACCTGCTTGCGTTAAATAATCGGCTATGATTGCAAAGCGCTTATGCCCCATGAATGTTGCATCACGATCCATAGGTCCCATGCCAGCAATGAGCATGGCCACAGGAAACGGTCCCTTTTTCTTGGGCAATGTTAATGTTCCGGCAATAGTTATATTATCTATTTGATTAGGAAACGTTACTTCTTGAACGTGTGTTATCATGTTCTTCTTTCTATAAAATACCCACTATGCGTTCATACATAGAACACATAAGAATACAGATCATAATGTTTAAAATCAGTTCTTTTTATAGAGAAGAAACTTTCATAACGCCACCCGAAGTATAAATAGAGGGGGATTTAAAATAACATATGTTTTTATGATACCCAGATTCAATAATGAAGTGCATAGTTTTTTAGCACCTGTAAGCTGCAAAAAGA
>CAYGJB010000039.1:0-3746 GCA_964350195.1 uncultured Pseudomonadota bacterium | reverse complement strand
ATTGCCGCTACATTCTACACTTTGAGGTACTTATGAATTTTGGGATAGGTTCTTAGTGTATTGCAGCCTTGAGATCGAGGAACGTAGGTCGGGGTAACAATATGCTGTGGAAAGGTGCTACAACATAAAAAGAGAAGCAGCATTATCTGGATCAAACGTAATTGCAAGATCTATTTTATTTGCTAAGTGCAAAGAAAGGGCTTTTTGAGAAGTTTGTGAACGAGGTAATTTCATGATAACGTAAACCTTTTAGAGAAGGAAAAAGAGTAGTATCGATGAAAGAGTATAAAAATGTATTTGTTATAATAAATATATATTTGATCATTTTCGCCTTGCTTATTCTTTCAGTGCAACTTTTTGCAGCTAGTATTGGTTCTGATACGGCAGTCACTCGATTTAATACACAGCAAACGCTAGATAATGGCGATCGTATTGCCGGATTTGCAGGCTTAGACAATGGTTTTGAGCTTTTCAATTCAACTGTTACGGGATTGTTTGATAGCTTTTTTTCTGTTTCTGGAAATATTCAACTTAATGGGGGAGTATTAAATTTAAATCAAGATTTAATTTTTTATGACACAGCAGATTTTATAAGCCTTGGTAGTATTAATGCCAATAACCATGTTGTGCAGCTCAGCCCGTCTATGGCGATTATTCCATCAGGGAGCACCTCTGATTGTGATATTTCGTTTTTAACAGAAACAGGAAATTTGGGGCCGAATGTAGTCACGATTGACTGGTCTTATGATGATAAATTTATTGCTGTTGGTATGAATAGTGGAGGAGGTGATGATTTACGAATATTTTTTTTTGATGGATTTACGTTAACTGAGGTTGCATCTGAAACTCTTTTGAATGATGCGGTGAATAGCGTGAGCTGGCATCCATCAAAATATTGCTTAGCGTTGGCTCGGGATAGTACAGGCATTGGTTCTGAATTAATGATTTTTGAATTCAATGGAATAGATACTCTCTCTTTGATTGATACAGATACTTATTTATCGAATGCTGATGGGGTGCAATGGCATCCTACAGGTAACTTTCTAGCAGCTACGAATGATACCAATGCAGAAGAACTTTTTGTGTATCCAGTTAATAGTGATTGCTCTCTTGATAAAGCTGGCGCTGTATCATTTAATATTGCTCCAAATAGAAATCCAGATTTTAACTCTATAGATTGGGATAGTAGCGGTAGCTATCTAGCGGTTGGGTCTCGAGGAGGTGCAGGGCGTTTGTATGTTTTTGAAGTAGGCTTTTCTCCTTTAAGTATTACTCAAAATGCATTTTTAGAGTTTGGGCGAGTGAGGGGGGTTGCTTGGAATCCTGTTTCTGAATTTAGCTCATTGCTTGGTACTGTTGGAGACGTAAGTCCAGAGCTTCGGCTATATGAGCATGATGCTGGTGCAGGTACTTTAACACTAGTGGGATCGTTAGCTTTGGGTGTGGTTGGAAGGGGTATTGATTGGGGTGTTGAGGGGGCTTGCTTGGCAGTAGGTACAAATGTGAATGGTGCATCAGGAGAATTTATTACCTATCAATTTGATCCACGGTTAACGCCAGCTTTTATAGAAATAAATAATTTTGAAATAGGACAAGCAACACAAGGGGTGAAATGGTCACATGGTGGCACATATGTGGCTAATGGAAGTAACGATAATACGGTAAAAATATACAGTAGAGATGAAGCTCTTGGATCATACATTTTTTCCAACATACGGTTTTTTTTAAGTGGTAATCTTGATTTTATTGATTGCAGCATAACTTTCACTGGCCAAAATCAGATAAATGGTTTTGGAAATACGCTTTCTTTATCTCCTTCATGTACGTTAAAAATAGGACAGGATGCAGGACTACTTTTTCAGGATATACGCATTTTGGGTATGAGAGAAGCTACGCTTCAGATGCTTGATAGTACCAGTACTGTTTCCTTTAAAGATGTGGTAATGCATTTAGATACAGATTATACATTTACTCAAGGTAGATTTGATGTTATTCGTGGTTTTTGCATTGAAGGAAAAGGAAAAAGTTTTATTTATACAAGTGATAGGGTAAGCACAGTAGTATCTACTGGTATTTTCGAGTTAGGTTCTGAGGTTACATTCAAGTATGAGCCATCGATAGCTTCAAAAACTTTATTAAAGCTTGCAACGAACAGCTCAACAATGATATTAAACAGTGCGACCCTTGCCATGACTGCGACAGGTATGCAGCTGGATACGGGACATCTCAGAATAGAAGGAAAATCTTCTATTGCAAATGAGGGATCTAATGCAGGTGAGGCAATGATATGGGGAGATGGAACTAATAATCTTAATGTGGAGTGGGAGCCAGCGGCAAAATTGGAGATAAGCGGGCAGTTTGTGAACAAGAACATTCCATGCTAGTGTAGAAAACCTTAGGTGTAGTAGTAATTTTAGAGGCAAAAGTGAGAGTTGGATGCTGAAAAAAAAATGTAGGTTGCTCTATTTTTTTTTAGGGTGTGCGTCCTGGTTTTGTGCAATTTTGCCGGACTCATTCAAGTTTGATAGTCGATATTCCGTTTTAAAAATTAAATCGAACGCTACTTTTTCCATTGATCAACCAATCCCCAACTATGATGGCACACTTATTAAAGAGCGTGGCGGTATAATCACTGGCGCTCAAATTTCTTTTGTAGATGGTTTATTTGAAGATGAGGGCAATCAAATTCTTCTGTCTGCCATATTTGATCCTTCTGGGACAATTCAGTTAACAGGCAATAGTATTTTTCGAGCAGAGCCAGGCAGAATATTACAAAATGTAAGCGTAAGTGGTACAGGCAACACGTTGCGGGGATCGCCTATCTTTTCTTCAGCGGTAGAGCTTGCAGACGCTTCCACTACTTTGACGCTTGGAATTCAAAGTCAGATGAATCAAGATCTTATTCTTAATGGTGGTACTATCATTTTAGAAAATGATTTAATTTTTACTGATGGCCATATTATTTTGGGTGATGGTTTAGTAAACGGTAATAACTATAAGGTTAAAACCGGAGGAGATCCGTTTTCATGGTCAAGTACGATTACCTGGTGCACGAGCATTGAGCTATCAACATGTATAGATTTTTCGGGATTTTTTCTTTTCTCAGAACCTGCGAGCACTATAAATGGTAATGGTTATGTAATTGATATGAGTAGCGGAGGTACCATTGCTATTGGATCTGGTGTTACTCTTGCACTATCTGATTTGGTAGTTAAGGGACTTGGTGATTCTGCGGGGACTTTTTCATTTGCCGATGATACTTCTACGTTGTTGCTGACAAACGTTACATTCTTATTCTCCGATGATCTTACAACGAGCGTTGGAACTGTTGAGGTTAAGGGTCCAACTACAGCGGTTGTAAAAGATAAGTTTTGGACTTTTGATATGTCAGCTACGCTTTCGGTTGACTCTATAACTCTCTGGAAGGACACTGCAGGAGCTGAATCCTGTGGAGATATTCTATTTGGGACGGCTGCAAATGAATCGATAATCAATGATGGTGCGATTGACTATATTACTCTTAGGTGTACTTCCATAATCGAGGGATTGGAATCTTGTTGTGAGGTTAATGATTCCCGCATAGATGTTCTTGAGTCCGAAGTTGATAACATCATTGCAAGTTTGCCTGATGATCTCACTTCTCGAGTTGAACTATTGGAAAGCTGCTGCGAAGTAACAGGATCACAGTTGGATGATCTAGATTCACGAGTTGATATTGTAGAATCAGAAGCTGATTCGTTTGATTC
>CAYGJB010000038.1:0-3846 GCA_964350195.1 uncultured Pseudomonadota bacterium | reverse complement strand
TCCTTTTTTCTAGAGGCTTTTCAAATTATTCGAATTTTGGGATAGGTTCTTATATCGTTGCTCAGTATGAACGCAAAAAGTTCAAGCTTAAAAATGTAGAAATGGCTATAAAATCAATAAAATTGCGTAATTTGAAAAAATCAAATTACGCAATCAATAGATTCAGAGAGATCTTTCGAGGTGTTTAGCGGAGGTCCTGGAAAGGTAAAGATGAGTGACTTTCAACATGCGTTAGTTGGAGGAGTTATTTTCATGATTATCTGGATGACGATTGGTAGGAAATTGTTTAAATCTGATAAAGATAAACAGTCTTGGGAAGAATGGAAGGATTTATTCAGAAAATACTGATAAAACACCAATAGTACCGGGGGCATTAAGCCCCCTTTTTACTATAAAATACAGAATAAAGCTTTTGATACATCCTTTCAGGGGCCACATTCTCATCCGGAAACTCTCTAGCGTTGCAATCGTATCACGAACTTGATACACTGTGTAGTAGAAACATGTAAAAAGCAGCGGTTATTGATAGCGGACACTGAATGAAAAAAAATTATGTGGCCTATGATGGTGATGAGCTTACAATTGAATGGTATTTTACCGATAGAGGAAAAAGTGAGTCTCTTTCTTACTTTGAAGATCTACCCATTAGTCGTAAGAGGAAAATTGCCTATATGTTTGAATCACTTGCAGAGACAGGAAAAATATTTAATAAGGAAAAGTTTCGCAATGAGGGTGATCAGATTTATGCGATAAAGGCTTCTGAGGATCGGTTTTTATGTTTTTTCTTTGATGGCGCAAAAGTTATTGTTACCAATGCCTACGTCAAAAAGTCTACAAAGATGCCTCCTCGAGAAAAGCAAAAGGCATTAAATGCTAAGCAGGACTATATTAAAAGAGTCAAAGGGGGAACTTATTATGAGTAAAAAGATGAAATCTACTATCCAAGAATTTATTGATTCTCTCAGCCAACAAGAACTGCAAAAATATGAAGAAGAGAGACAAGAATTTCTTTTGTCAGAGATCATTCTTGCAGCTATGGAAAAAGATAATGTTTCTGTACGTAAGCTTGCCAAGCTAGCAGGCGTATCTCCTACTATTGTGCAAGCAATGAGATCAGGTGTCCAAAAAGATTTTACACTTCAAAGTTTCTTAAAAATATTAAAAGGACTTGGGAGTAAAGGTGTCATGGTTGAACTCCATGGAAGATATATTCCACTAGATATACCCCTTTCTAAAAAAAGATAATCAAAAATTTATGTTAAAAAAACAACATGAATAAACAAAAAACTTTACTACTCGTTCTTGAACAGTAATAAACCTAAACATAATTTCTCACAATAATACAAAATTCTTTATCAACGGATCTTCGTAGTGTTATGACTTGTATCTGACAAGCTTACGACACAGTAATGACACATTATTAATGCTACCATTGTGGCATCATTAATAAGTCAAACTTTTGCCAATAAGACATAGAAAGGGCGTTAAATGATTATAACAATAGGCGGAATTAAAGGGGGTTGCGGCAAATCACTCATCGCAACCAACCTAACCGTACTGAGATCAAGATATGGGCGAAAAGTTCTTCTCGTTGACGCTGACGAACAAGGAACCTCAGGTGACTGGACTGACCATAGAACAGGATTAGGGGTAGAAACTCCTTGGACAACAATTCGACTTAAAGCAACAGCAGTGAGAACCGAAGTAAAAAAGATGATGAAGAACTATGACGACATCATTATAGATTGTGGTGGTCGCGATACTGCATCATTAAGAGCAGCGCTTACCATATCAGATATTTTTCTTGTTCCGTTCCAACCAAAAAGCTTTGACATCTGGACTGCGGATAAAGTTTCAGCTCTTGTAGAAGAAGCAAAATCATTTAACGAAAAACTTAAATCATACGTTGTTATTAACTGTGCCGGCTCAAGAGGTAGCGACAATGATGATGCAAAAAAAATCCTATCCAAAATTGATGGACTTAAAATGCTTTCGGTAACAGTTGGATTGAGAAAATCATTTTCAAATGCAACTGCAGAAGGGCTTGGTATTATTGAAGTCGGAAAAGATAAAAAAGCACGCCAAGAAATGTTAGATCTTCACAACGCTATTTTTGGAAAAAGTAAGACAGCTTTAAGACTCTAAAATAATGTCATCATGACACACATATATGACATTATTATGACAATGAAAGGACATAAATATGGCAATAAAAGAACTTCAAAAACCGGTCAAAAAAGAGTCTGTTAAAAGAGAAGAAAAGAAAGTAGAGTCGTTCATTTCAAAGGGCGGAACGCTTGCTACTCATATCGACAATAACTCAAACAGCCCAGAAGACCACCGCCTGACACTTCGCATACCAAAATGGCTCATGGATAGAGTGGACGCTAAACGCACAGAACGGGTGGGAAAAATCTCACGCAATTTGTGGATATTGGAAGTGATAGAAAAGGCTGCAAAAAAATAGAACGCAAAACGAGGCTGCATTATGCAGCCTCTTCAGTTTGGATGCACATAAGAAAATTTACAGAAGAAGAAAATCGTAGATTATGTGAATTTTTTTTACTACTTCACAAAATTAAACAAAGAAACAGCGTAGGCGATTGAAGCGTGCTCCAATTATCATGTGCCTATGCAAGATTAAAAAAGTTTAATTTCACAAAGGATATAGATATTGGAAGTAATAGAGAGGGCTGCAAAATTATTGCCTTCTTAAAATATTACAACAATTTGAACTTCTTTTGATTTGCCTGTCTAATAATTTGTTCAAATTCTTCACGTGCCATTCTTGTGTAGATAATACCATTAGATTTTGACTGTCCATTGCCACTATCAGTAAATTTATCAAATGAAAAAAACTTACCCTTATCAGTACCGCAAAGGAATGTAATAAACTCATTCCAAAACTTTACTGTCACTATTTTATCAAATAAGATTGTTATCTTGATTGGTCCTTTTTCATCAGCAAATGAAGAAATAAACGCTTTCGGGCAAGATTTTTCTATTTCACTTTTTATTTGATTAACGTCTATATCATTTCGTCTAATATAAACTGCAAGTGGCAGTCCTTGAATTCTACTTTCAGTTATTTCAATAGAATAAGTAGTGTTATCTTCCAAAAAATCATTAGAAATGCCCTCAATATGCTGAAATGGAATTTCGTGCCTGATAGTTTTACCAAAAAGATCTATCGTTCTTTTAATCATTTCTGATCGAAAGCTATAATACTTTAAAAAATTACCCTTACATTTTAATATCAAAAAGGGATAACGCTGATTCGTTTGCTCAAACAATGGCAAAATAAATCTTATACCACAATTATCATTTGGGTTAAGAGAGTCCATTAATGATTCCGGTATTACCATATCAGACAATATAATTTTAGTTTTAGCTGGAATATGCATTTCTCCAAAAGAACCACCGCTACTATTTATAAAAGCATTATTAGAAGGACTCATGGCTTCGTTAAAAATAGGAACCATGTTCCCATTCATTAATGATACAGCCCGCAAAATTTTAACATTTTGAAATGGCATTATACCCATACGCATAATAGAACCTGTATCATTTATTACTTCTGTTACAAAGACTTGAGGTTTTAAATTGAAAAAAATTAAAACGATACTAAGAAAAAATATTTTTTTTAAGTGCATGAAAACCCCTAAAATAAAGGCTTATTCATCAATAAACGAATCTCTTTTAACCTATTAATTTAATGAAAAAAATTAGATCGCATGCAGAATAAACTTTTTTTGGTTTTTCATTATATTTTTTATTAATTATGTTAATTATAGTTGAATCAGGAAATTAATTAGATTGAAAAAAGTTTGAAATCATCGTATAAAT
>CAYGJB010000037.1:0-4656 GCA_964350195.1 uncultured Pseudomonadota bacterium | reverse complement strand
CTTTCTCCTTTTTTCTAGAGGCTTTTCAAATTATTCGAATTTTGGGATAGGTTCTATACGAGTGCACAGAAATTTGAAAAACAAAGAAACCCTGATCGGGTGCTGGAACAGATAGCGGGATTAGTAAAATCATAACGGGGAAATCCTATGGCTTTTAATAAAGTGACTATATGCATATTCTTGGTAATTTTAATTGGTGACTACTATTTTAAAATATCTCCGAAAATAACGATTGAATCGATTGTTGTTAAAGAAGCTGCCAAATTACTTTCTTCATCTTTTCATATGCCAATTCAAATAAAATCTGTTGTTCAGTTAAGTGAAGCGGGTAGGCGTAATCTTGTTTTACGGCTTGGAATTAAAGATGCGCATAATAATATTCCAACAAGCGTAATTTTAAAACAAGCATCGGGCCAAAAAAACCAAGATGATTTTGATCGATTTGCACGAGATTGGTCTGGTCTTGAATTTGTAAACACCTTAAGCACACCGATTGCAATAGCTCCGCGCTTTTATGGCGGCAATAAAGAGCACCGATTTATTCTTCTTGAAGATTTAGGAGAGCCGCATGTTAGTTTGGTTGATTGTTTAACGACAGTGGATAATGCACAAGTGGCAATTGATAGTTTGCAGCGATTCATGATATGTCTTGGCCAATTACATGCACATAGCTATCAAAACACTGACGATTATCTTAAAATTTTGCATAGCGTAAACCCTTCTGCAATTGCAAAATCGGATAAATCAACTGATATAATGCTACAATTAGAATCTGTTTTAAAAAATCTTAACATATCTTGCACCCCTCATTTACAAGAGATCATAAACGCCATCTTAAAAGTGGCTGTAGAGCCTAACCCTTTTATCACCTTTATCCATGGCGACATTTGTCCAGATAATACCTTTGATAATCCAAACAAGAAAACTCTATTATTAATCGATTTTGAACATGGTAAAGTGGGTAATGCTTTACTAGATGCAACCTATCTACGAATGAGCATGCCAACTTGCTGGTGCGCCAAGGCTTTACCAGAAGAATTAATACAATCTCTTGAGTTATTATATCGTCAACAACTTATGGAAAAAATTCCAGCGGCAAGAAATGATGATGCTTATCATACCGCATATGTTAATGCGTGCGCTTATTGGATGCTTCAGTCTGTAGGTATGATAGAAAATGTGCAGAAAAAAGATGATACATGGGGAATAAGTTCAGTGCGAGCGCGTATTTTGTCACGCTTGCAAGCTTTTATTACTATTGCAAATCAATACAATAAACTATCGGAACTAAAGATTTTGGCAGAAGATATTTTACTGAAATTAAAAATTCAGTGGCCTGATGCAAAACCATTAGACATGTTTCCTGCTTTTATGAAAAAGTAAGAGATTTGAGTCATAAATGCAAATGAGTCTGCTGCTTTAACCACGCAAAAGATTGCTCAATAATATCAGGTCTTTTACGCACATAATGATCCATATCTGGCACGCGCAAATAAGTGATATTTACTCCAGCATCTTTTGCTTTTTGGGCAAAAGTATCAGCCGACTCAATGATTGAATCTTGCGTACCTGCAACTACCAAATAAGGTGTTTGTATTTTGGTATAATCAGTAGCAGGATAGTGGATAGTATCAGCGTGATATGCATAGGTCATACCAAATAGATATTCGTCGAAAGTTGGGTTTGCTATAATCTCACTCATGCTATTGTCGTATTCTTCTCGCGATGGCATTATTTTTTCAAAATCAGTATTTTCTTTAGATAGCTTTTGTAAAAATAACCAAAGTTGCTCTTGCCATGAAATATCTCCAGCGCCGCACCAATTTATGGTTGCAAGAGTATTATCTGGGTATAGTTCAGTTAAACTTGTGACGATAGGGCCACCTTCAGAAGCTCCTAAAAAAATAAACTTACCATTCCAGCCATTAGGGGGATTGACTTTTAAATGTTCTATAACTGTTTTGTGATCCTTCAAGCGTTGCGAACGTGTATAGTGTTTCATGAACTCTTTGTCATCTATATTTTTGCCGTCAACGCCCCATTGTTCCAGTGTTATTACAGCAGATTTTAAATCCATGAACTCTTGTAAAAGATAGCGATGAAAATGAATGATGCTGCCTATGCCATCACGTGTCGTAGAGCCGGTGCACATGACAGCGATTGGAAAAGCTTCATTATTTTTTGGCTTGGAAAAATAGTAAATAATATCGGGATCTTTAATACCTTCTCGGGGTACCATAAATCGAGCAGACGTAGGAGCAACGTATGATGATTGGGCTATTTCTTCATCAAAACTACCTACGAATTTATAGGGTGTTATTTCTTGGCAAACAACTGCAAAAAATAATGTGGTGAAGCTTAAAATTAGAATGAGTTTTTTTTTAATCATTTATTATGCCCAAGTACGTAAACCGATAATGCCCCAGTAGGCAAGATATGCGGTAGTTATAACTAAAGCTAAAGTAATCACTGTCGAATATATAGAAACAATAGTGCGAACCTCACCTTTGGGAGTACGCCATAAAGCGATAACACTAGCAACTGATGCGGCAGCAAAAGTGATAGTTGCTAAAAATAGAAAAAAAGACCATACAGTTAAGTTTCCCAAACGAGAGATCACAACGCCAATATCTTTAGGTAGCACGCATATGATAATAATGCTTACCAAACTTACCATTGCAACCATTGGCCACAATAGTATATTGCGTTCTGCTAGACAGCGACGTTTTCTACGTAGGCCTTGTAAGATCAAAAATGGCGAATAAGCAAGGATCGATATGAGAGCAAGTAAAACAAACAAAGTAATGATAATCTCGAAGATTGCAAGCCATGTAGGGATGCGTTTCATGGTAACATGCAGAAGGGCTGCATTTCTGAGGCCCAAGCTAAGCTGAATAAACTGCCCTTCACTGTTTGAAAGCAACTTAAGCGTTGGCTTTGGATCCTGATGCTCGTTGATAGGAATATAACGAAACTCGGTATCAGCGACCGGAATAAATGCTGCATTTTTTTCAAAAGAATTAATGAGCAGTTTGTTATCCTGGAAATGGATATAGGCCTTGCCAATCAAACGTTCCAGAAAGAAAAATAAATCAACGCGGGGCGAGTTGGGCTCATACCAACCAGAATAGGTGTTTATCTTCTCTGGAAGGGAAACTTCTGAAGCAATAGGAGGTCTTTGCAGTTGGTGTGTGATATATGCACGAATGATTGCGCCAATTGCGTCAAAGGCCATGCGATTGTCAGCGTTGATACTATAAAAATAACCAATGCCTTTATCTGGCATGTACTGCATGGCAGTAAGGCCTCCTGGAATATTACCATCATGTCCATGATATATAAAACCGTCATAGATGGTGCAGTAATTATTCAAGCCATATCCAATTGGCAAACCTTCTTTAGCAGCCCAAGTAGTAGATGAGACTTCTATTCTATTAAGTACTGTAGCAGGCATAACTTGCGTACTATGTGCATTGCCGCGATTAAGATAAAAAAGAAGATAACTCGCCATGTCATTGGCGCTGGCATTGATAGAGCCAACAGAGTGATAGAGTAAGTTCCAATAGGGATATGGTGTTTTGCCATCGCTGTGATAAAGCGTTGTGGTTAATTCCGAAGGCGGTTGAGTGTATGATCCTGTTTGCATACCAATAGGTTTGAATAATTTTTGCCCAACGTATTCTTCGAAATTCTTACCAGTAATTTTTTCCACGATATAGGCAGCAACGGCTGGTCCGGAGTTACAATAAGCCATGCGCGTACCGGGGCGCCAACGAGAAATTCGTGAGCTGTGATCATAATCGAGTGCCTCAAAAGAAGACATTGTTGTTGAAGGCTCCTTGGCAAATTCGCGCAAATGCATATCATCCCAGCCGGTGGTGTTTTCCAATAGATGAACAACTCGTACTGGATCAGTTGCCTCCCATTTATTTTTGAACCATACTTCTGGTGCTAATCTATACACAGAATCTTCAAGTGAGAGTTTGCCTTCGTCTGCTAGCATGAGAATAGCCAGGGAGACAAACCCCTTAGATACTGATCCTATGCGAAACAGTGTTGCTGCAGTTGCAGCTCTATCATTAATTAAATCAGCTTTGCCTAGGCCAGCAACCCATATGGGACCATCTCGATTTACAATAGCAACGGACATGCCCGGTACATGCATATTTTTAAGCACATTTTCAAGGTGCGATTGCAACTCTTGAATGGACTGAGCAGGCTTCTTATTTTCGTTGATGGTTTGGGAAGAACATGCGATTCCAGGAAAAGCACAAATAATTATTAAAACCAAAGATCTTATGTCCATCATATTAAATTAACTCCAATCGAATCTTTCTTTGGTTCTGTGAACAAAAATTTATCTGATCCATATTAACGCTCCAACAAAATGTAAAAAAGATAAATAGGATCGGACAATTTTATCAAACCGAGAGAAAATTCTGCGAAAGTGTTTAATTTTTCCAAAAAAGCATTCGATTGCATTACGCTCTTTATACAAAAAATGTATCGTATTTATGGGGGTTAATTGCATTTTTGCGAAGCGGAATTACAAAGTTGCAATTTCTCTTTTCAAGTTTATCAAAAAACTGTTTGAAAATGTATGGCACATTCAATAGCGAAGTGCATAGTTTGATATAAAAAAAGCCAGGTAGCGGT
>CAYGJB010000036.1:0-4872 GCA_964350195.1 uncultured Pseudomonadota bacterium | reverse complement strand
ATGATCTTTTGAAGAAAATGAGAAGCGGGGGCTTTTAAGCCCTCCGAGCTTCACTCGTTTCATAATAACTTTTGTTACAAAAGGTTCATGATTCTCGGTAGGAATAACCAAAGAATAAAAGTTTTTTCTACGAGGATGCTTACTGTCAAACCATTTAACAAACTCAGCGTTTTGTTCGTGATATGAGGTAAGTTTTTCTTCTTCCATTGTCTTTGTTAGAGGCGAACAAAGTGATAATATGCATAAAATTAATAATTTTGGTTTCATGATCATAGGTCTCCAAATTTGATGGTTGCTTGATATCTGCTAATCCAGCATGTTTGCTGACTACATACCAATGTCTCTGGATACATTTTATATTCATCTTGTGTAGTTGATACTGATTTTATATGCAAAAATTCATACTTTGCAGGGCCATGTGTGGGATACTCTAATTGGTACCATTCTTTAATGCCCCCTTTGTAGTCTAATACCGTGGTAAAATTCATGCAGGAGAGCAGTATACATGCTTTCTCGCTTGCATCGCATTCGCTAAGCGCGCAGTATACTACAATTTTTTTATTTCGTTCCCAATTCTGAACAATATCCACGAGATCTTTTAAGGGTACATTGATTGAGCCGACGATATGGCAATCATTATATATCGATGGGGGAAGTACATTTATTACGGTGAGTTCTGAATCATTTTCTATTTCTTTTTTGAGCTCATCGGCTGAAATGAAAACGGGATCATTGAAATGATGCCCCATGATGATTCGAAGTTCTTCGGCGGAAATTTTATATAAGTCTTGTTTTATATTTTGAACTTTTTCAAAAAATGACAGTTCTTCAGTATAGAGCGAAGTAGAAATTGAAAGAAATGAGAAAAGCGCAATATATATTTTTTTCATTAAAACCTCTTTTTTTATATTAAAACCCTTCAACTTGGAACAAGCTGAAGGGTTAGGGGGGTGAGCAATACGCTTAGGTATTGTTCATTTAGGGACCAACATAAAGCCATTTAATTTTATAAAGAACGGTAAACAAACTAGCACCAGGTGCTGAGTCTGTCAACCCTCGAAATAGTTTTCAAGTTCCCAATTTGTGATAAAAGTGTTGTAACCAGTGATTTCTTTTTGCTTACTTTTTACAAACTCATTCACCAAACATTCACCTAAGATTTTTTTTGCAAAATCAGAGTTGCTAAAAAGTGAAATTGCACTTTCAAGTGATCTATGTAAGGTTTTAATGCCACGTGTTTCGCGTTCTTCGTATGTGAGATGATAAAGATTATCTTCTACTGGAGCATCAAGTACCATTTTGTTTTTGATACCATCCATTCCTGCTTGTAGTAGCGCTGCAAATGCAAGATAAGGGTTGGTCATTGGGTCGGCAGAACGAATTTCTGCACGTACTGCATAAGGTTGATCATCATTTACTTGTGGAATGCGAATCATACCGCTTCTATTTTTTGCGCCCCAGCAAATATTGATTGGTGCCTCATAGCCAGGAACAAGGCGTTTATAAGAGTTAACTGTTGGATTAAAGATAACGTTGAGTTCTGTGATGTGAGCTAGCACTCCGGCAATAAAGTGTTGACCAATTTTAGAGAGTTTTGCGGGGCCATTTTTGTCGTAAAAAGCATTGCAGTTATTATTACGATCCCAGAGGCTAAAGTGCATATGCATGCCGCTTCCATTTTGTCCAAAGAATGGTTTTGGCATAAATGTTACTTTATATCCTGCCAATTTTGCGATTGCGCGGATTGTTTGCTTGGTAATAATAAGATGATCGGCCATAGAGAGGGCGTTGCTATATTTAATGCTCATTTCATATTGTCCGGGGGCGACTTCATGGTGAATTTTTTCTATTGGAATACCTTGAATTAAAAGTGCATTAAATAAGGATATTTTTAGATCGCATATAGCGGCATCATGATTATCTGCAAAGTAGGTTTCTTGATCGATGGGGGACTTTCTATTTTTGTACTCATCGTTGCATATAAAGAACTCAAGCTCTGGACCAACAAAAAAATCAAAGCCCATTTCTTCTGCTTGCGCAAGTGCTTGCTTTAAAACAGAGCGTGGATCCCCTTCATATGGGGTATATTCATCTCGATAAACATCACAAATAACGCGCGCTATTTTTTGTTCGTAGTTGTACCATGGTACAAGGGCAAATGTGCTCATGTCAGGCTTTGCCGTCATATCGCTTTCTTTAATACTGGTTATACCTTGTACTGATGAGCCATCAAATTTAAAACCATCCTTTTCAAGGCTTTGTGCCATTGATGCGGGATAGGTAACCTCCTTGGGAGTACCATTTATATCGGTGAATAAATAGTTTATGTAGCTTACCTGATCAAGCTTTATTAGAGAAAGATAATCAGGTTCTTTATTTTTTGCCTGGCATTGAAATGAAGATAGAAGGAGTGCAATCATAACGATAGGAATTTTCCCGGATGAATTCATAGCGGTCCTTTTTTAATAGAGAATGCTTTTGGACAATGATGTCCACAATGATAGGAGGAAAAAAATAATCGTCAAGGAGAAGAGAAATTAGCTTATTGAGCCCGCAATAAACTTCTTGATACGAGGATATTGATCAGGACTTTTAGAAAGTTGTTCTGCAGTGGTTTGTTCGATAATTTTACCATTGTTCATTAAATAGATAGAACAGTTTAACTTATCAAGAAGCGCGATGTCATGCGTAGCTATGGCGATGATATAGCCTTCGTCTGCAAGTTTTTGAATCGTATTAGCTACATGCGTAGTTAAAAGCGGGTCAAGTGCTGAAGTAGGCTCATCAAAGCAAATAATTTTTGGACGCAATGCAACGCTTCGTGCGATGGCAAGACGTTGTTTTTGGCCACCAGAAAGTTGAAATGGGTATGCATTTTTTTTATCAGCAAGGTTATAACGCGTTAAAAGTTCAATCGCTCTTTTATCGGCTTCTTGTTGTTTCATGCCAAGTACGTTTTGCAACGCGAGTGTGATATTAGAGAGTACTGTCATATGCTCAAAAAGATTGAACTGTTGAAACACCATCCCGCAAGTATGTTCTTTAGTGATTGCAGAAAGATCAAGTGCTTTTCCATCAAGCTCTATTGTACCGCCATCTAATGATTCAAGGTTATTTAGCACGCGTAATAAGGTTGATTTTCCTACGCCGGATGGTCCAAGAAACACAGCAATACCGCCTTTGGGAATATCTACAGAAACATTATCAATAACTTTTTTACTGCCAAACTGTTTGGAAAGGTTTCTAATACTGAGCATGGCGATTCATCCTTTGCTCAATGTATGAAACGAGCAATGTAAGAGCTGTGGTAATAATCAAATAACTGATTGCTACTCCCAAATAAACGGTAAGAGCATCAAGTGTTCGACTTGAAATAATTTCACCCTCTTTGGTGAGTTCTTGTATGCCCACAATTGAGGCCAGGCTTGAATCTTTTATCAGAACAATAAACTCATTACCAAGGGCAGGAAGCACTACACGAATTGCTTGAGGTAGCACAATGTGCCATATAATTTGCGTATGACTGAGTCCGAGCGTTTTTCCTGCTTCGCGTTGGCCATGAGATACGGAATTGATACCAGATTTAATTATGTGTGCAATATACGCACCGCTATTGAGTGCGATGGCTATTATTACGCCCCAATATCGGCTAATGCCAATGCCAAGGGAAGGCAGAACGAGTGCGATAAAAAGAATTTGTATAAGCATCGGAGTGCCACGAAAAATGGTGGTGTAGATGCTAATAAGAAATAGTACGATTTTGTTTTTGCTAGTGAGCCCTAGGCCTAAAAGAGTGCCAATAATTAAACCGGCTGCGCATGAGATGCCGGCAATTTGAAGGGTAACGAGTGCTCCGCGAAATAGCTTTGGTATAGATTCAATGAGTAGTTGAAAATCAATCATTCAATTTCCACTTTTCCTTTAGTTTGTCGACAGTGCCATCTTTGAGCATTTCACCGATAACATCTTGAATTTGAGAATAAAGCTGAGGATATTTTTTTGAGATAGCTATTGCAGATGATTCGGCTGTGCCTGCAATAGGAGTGATCGTATAGTTTTTATTTCCTTTTTCAAGGAATGGTTGTAACGAGCTTTTTGCAGTTATGTATACATTGCCTTGATTTCCATCTATAGCCATTAATCCAGTACTGATAAGCGGAGAAGAGAGGCGTACAATTTCTATACCATCAATATCGCTTACAAAGTTATCTGCGCTGTAGCCTTGATTCACCACAATGGTTTTATTTTTAAGTTGTTCTTTTGATCGAATTGGCTCAGCCCCTGCTTTTTGAACTGTCATGAGTTGATCCCCGTTAAGATGTGGTGTAGCAAAGAAAGCACGCTTTGTTCGTTCGGGAGTGGGGGTCATGCCAGCAGCAATAATATGTACGCCACCAATTTGCAACTCAGGGATCAGTGCATCGAAAGACATTGCATTGATGGAATAAGGTTTTTTTAGTCGCTTAGCTATTTCGAGTGCAATATCAATATCAAAGCCAGCTACTTTATCATCTATTATAGTGGAGAAGGGGGGATAATCTGTGTTGGTACCGATAACGATAGTTTCTACAGAAGGCTCGCCAATAGCGATTGTTTTTTTGCGAGCCATGAACCAGATGCTTCCGGCAGTGACGAGGGCTAATGTAAGCAGAGTGACGATGGTTCTAATGTTCATCTAGGGTACCTTAATTATATGCCATTTGTTTAAATAGCCTTTTCATACTATCAGTTTTTTATATGGCTGTCAGTATGAAAGGGGTAAATTTTTCAGAAAGTAGTATATCTGCTAGAATAAAGAAATAAATGGATGAATTATAAGTTGAATCAGGAAATTAAAACAGTTCTCACATCACTTAATTCTAAACGTAAAAA
>CAYGJB010000035.1:0-5019 GCA_964350195.1 uncultured Pseudomonadota bacterium | reverse complement strand
TGATCTTTTGAAGAAAATGAGAAGCGGGGGCTTTTAAGCCCTCCGAGCTTCACTTAAAAGCTCTAGATCAAGCACAGAATCATGGGCCGGCATAGCCAAAGGTGGTAGCTGTTCAAACGCCACCTCAAGACGTTCTCTTGGCGATATCTGTGACTCAGGAAACATCTGCTTGGTCCATAATTTTGCAATATTAGCCTTGATAGTTTCCCAGCCTTCTTTTGGCTTTGGTTTTTCTATTTCTTTTGGTTTTTCAACCAATTCAAAGGCATTAAGTATTTCATTTTTCATGCCTAGGCGAAATGAATCGTCGTATGCTGCTAATGCTCCAGATGGAATCATTAATCCGATTAAAATAGCATAGGAACTAATTTGAGATAACAGCTTTTTCATAGAACCCCCTAAATACCCTATAAACGTTATGCAGTTCGATCAATGGCAGCTTGAACCAAATTTTATCTAATCAACTATATGGTTTCGAGTGACTAGATTTTAATCTTTTTCATATCAAGTTCTCATTTTCAGAGTACAAAAATCACCATTAAAAGGCAATAGATTAAGTCTTTTAGTCTTTAAAGCAAAACATGTTCACTAACTTTTGCTATAATAAAACAGTTCAATCTATCGATTGAATCAATTAAATAGTCATCTCGTGCCAACAAAAGGTGCCTTTAAGTTTGGAAAGCTTTTTAAAAAAGTTCTTAAGGGTGGTGCAAGCTGCCTTTGAATAAAGGCTTATTCTTGTCAAGCCATGGATGGCGGTATCCTTTAGAATAACTAGGCTATTTTAAAGACGTTTTTCATTGTCCACCGGTTGTATAAAAAAAGCTAGAAGGCGTAACTTTGATCATAAATGAGTTTTTGTGCAATAGGCATCTTGTTCTGAAGAAGGCTCATAATCAACTTTTATATCATAGAGTCTTTTTTTTACTATTTCATCGCACTGGCTAGGATGCTTGTCTTGAAAATGCTTCTTTGCTTTTTTGTGCATCGCCTCAAAGCCCTTACAAGCTTTTTTATTCCTGCATAGGTAGCATTCGTATGTGCAGATCAATTGGCCTAAATAAAATGTTTCATTTGTTTCGTTCATAGAAAAGGAAAATGATGGGAAGAGCAGCATTGCACAAAGCAACAAATGATATGTTTTTTTCATAATAGCCCCCAAAAAATAAAAACTAATAATAGCTGAATTATATTGAATTAGATTGAATTGGTCAAAAGATACAGAGCGATAGAGCCGGCTACAGAAGCATTTAAGCTTTCTGTATTTCCTGGCATTGGAAGGGTAAGTTTTTGATCGCATTCATTCACCCATTCTTGTGGAATGCCATGCGCTTCCGATCCAACGACAAGCAGGCTTTTTTGGCTGACTTCAGCAGGGTTTTTTCCACCTGATACTACCATAGCTACAAGCGAAAAATCTTTTTTGTAAGCCATAAGCTCTGGCCAGCTCCATTGGAAGATATGTAGCATCCCAATGGTTCCTGCCGATGCTTGTACTGTTTTGGGGCAAAAAGGATCGGCACCTTCAACGATTACGACTGTTTTTTTATTAAGAGCGGCCGCTGATCGGATTAATGTTCCCATGTTTCCTGGATCGCTTATTTGAGCAAGTACCAAACCGGTATCTAGCTTTTCTGGAGCAGGGTGCTTGGGTAAAGCAAAGTGCCCGAGCATGCCGCTGGGCGTAGTTGCTCCACTCATTTTTTCCATTACGTGCTCTGTAACCAGTATGATTTTGCCTTCAGGGGCACTTTTTCGTGCAAGAGATATGAATTTTTCGGAGACAAAAATATTTTTTAGTTCCATACCGCTTTTTATGAGCGCGGTGCAGACCCGGCTGCCTTCCCCCACAAATTCTTGATGCAAACTTCGCTGGCGCTTTTGTTGCAGAGAACTTATATGCTTGATGAGTTCATTGGTACGAGAGCTAATAGTTTTCATAATAGTTGAAGTATAGTGCAATCTTTCCCTATGGTCTAATCTTTTTGAGCTGTAAGGGGGAGTGGTACAGAAACTAAAAATTTTTTTTGATCTTCAGGCATTTGGATAGTTGTATTTCTTCTTGCTATAGAATGATTGATAAAATTTAATAGATGAAGCTTGTCTTTTGAATAGGCACCAACAATATTTTTTTTAAAAAATTTTACTGCCAAAAGGTAATCAAGCGTAACTTTGATAGTAACGTGAGTTGCATCGGTGGCGGAAAAGACGGTTATTATTCCATTTTCTCTGCACACTGCTATGTTTTCGTAATCTTCTGAAACATCAATGCCTGTTATGATGCCTTTTTCGTTAAAATCGATAAGTTCCATTTGTTCTTTAGCGCGGCTTAGCCCAAATGCTATTCCCTTTGGTTCTCCTTTATGCAGAGTAAGAAAGAAGGGATACTCTTTCTCATCTTCATAGGTGGGCTCAAAGGTGATATATCTATTATTATCCAAAGAATAATGGGATTTAGGGTCGCAATAACGAAATTGTGGCTCTTCTTCCATAGCTTGCAGAGAAAAAAGAGTAAAAGTGGCGATGGTGATAAGGTATATTCTTTTCATAATACATTTCCTTTCATGTTTTTTATTATTAGACCATACAGAGATTCAAATGTTTTGGAAATAGTCAGACTTATCGCCTATAAAAGATTGTGCTATACTGGTTTTTGTAGGACGAAAGGGCATTTTTATGGGTAAGATTCTTCTTTATTACAAATATGTATCAATTGAGTATCCAAAACGTATTCTCAAATGGCAGCGCCAGATTTGCACAGACCTGAATTTAACGGGCCGTATTATTATTGGCACAGAAGGTATTAATGGTACTGTGGGTGGGGACGCAGAGGATATTGATCGTTATGCACAAATTATGAAAAAACATGATCTTTTCTCTGATATTGATTTTAAGGAATCTCCAGGGGACGCGACCTATTTTCCTAAAATGTCTATCAAAGTGCGTGATGAAATATGTGCATTAGGAGTTGATCCAAATAAACTCACAGTGAAAGATGGCGGGATTCATTTAGAGCCAAAGCAGGTACATGAGCTTTTAGACGAGCGTCCAGAAGATTTAGTGATCCTTGATACTCGTAATAATTTTGAATCTCGTATTGGTACCTTTAAAGGTTCTATCACGCCTGATATCACTAATTTTCGTGATCTTCCTAAATATATTGATGAGCACCATGAGCAGTTTAAAAATAAGCGGGTTTTGATGCATTGCACTGGTGGTGTTCGCTGCGAACGAGCCACAGCATATTTAAAAACAAAAGGCATTGCCAAAGAGGTGTTTCAAATCAAAGGCGGCATCGTACGGTATACAGAAGAGTATCCTGATGGGCATTTTCGCGGCAAAAATTATGTATTTGATCGGAGAGTGGCTGTACGGATTAATGACGATATTCTTACACATTGTGATCAGTGCGATGAGCTGTGCAATGATTATACCAACTGCATAAACTCTCTGTGTAATGTGCAATATATTTCATGTAATAATTGCATGAAGCGTATGGAAAATGCATGCAGTGAAAAATGTAGAAAGCTTCTTGCTGAAGGAAAAGTAAAAAAGCGTGCTCCGTTTGTGAAAGCCCCAGAGCAGACTGTGTGCATAAATAAATAACCTCGAAAACAAAACTATCGAAGTTAAAATATGAATATTCCTCAGAAGCTGAAGCGTTTTGATTCAATCCAAACCGCTATTTCTCTTGCAGACAGAAATTGGTTTAAGACTGGCGGCCTGGCTGAATACTTTGCAGAACCCGAAAGTTCAAAAGAACTGAAAGAAGTGGTTCAATTTGCACTTGAAAAAAACCTATCTATCGCGCTTCTTGGCAAAGGAGCCAATATGCTTGTAAGCGATGAAGGAGTGAGAGGTCTTGTTATTTGTCCTCGTATTGATGACATGGGGCATATTGAGATTGTTGAGGGAGTGTCTGAAGTAACGGCTGGTGCGGGCACCGATCTGAATGATTTGATTGTATATTGTCTTGAGAACAACTTGATTGGCCTTGAAGAGTTTAGCGGTATTCCTGGTACTGTGGGGGGCGCTGTCTATATCAATCTCCACTATTTTGATTTTTTACTTTCTCATTTTCTGGTGCGGGCTACAGTGCTTGAAAAAGAAACAGGCAACTTCTTAAGTGTTGAGAATGAATGGTTTGCTTTTGGGTATAACAGATCAAAACTTCATGAAGGAAAGCATATTCTTGTGGATGCAACCTTTCGCGTGTGCGCATCTTCATGGCATGAAGTGTACTATGCACATGGGCGAAGAGATGAAATCATTCGCCATCGCCAGGCACGTTATCCGAATAAAAATACTTGCGGAAGCTTTTTTAGAAATTTTTATGAAAATGAAGTTTCTCTTGAAATTAATGGTAAAAAAGCGATATGGGCAGCCTATTATCTTGATAAAAGTGGCCTGAAGGGAGAGCTGCGTGTAGGAGGTGCACAAGTATCACATCAGCATGCAAATATGATTGTGAATCTGGGAAATGCAACCACGGCTGACATTATTGCTGTTGCGCGGCTGATGCAGAAAAAGGTGCGAGATGAATTTGGTATTGTTCTGCAGCCTGAATGTCGATTAATTGGATTTGATAGTTATCCGCTTTTTATATGAGCTAGAGCAGATTATCAATCAAACTTTCAAGCAAAAGCTCTGTCCTTTTAATGCGAGCCGGAATATCATTCGGCTGGATAATGATCTCTTTATTCTCTAAGCCAAAGCTTTGTACCGCACTAGGTTCTTGATTAAATAGTTGATTGAATTGATTGGTTACAAACGCATAGTTGCATGAGCTGCCATAGGCGGTGTTTCCTATAATCATATTTTTAATACTTGATCCTGATATGCCAAACCCTTGAGATAAGCTTCCTCCCATGCTACAAGAGACTTTGTTATTTTGAATAAGATTGTTTGATGGAAAAAAAATACCGCTAACTATTTCTAGAGGAAGCGTTACGCTGCTTCTGGTTACTAGTTGAATCAGGAAATTAATTAGATTGAAAAAAGTTTGAAATCATCGTATAA
>CAYGJB010000034.1:0-5967 GCA_964350195.1 uncultured Pseudomonadota bacterium | reverse complement strand
GCAATCAGACAAACAGTACTGTTGATATTATTAGTGCACTTAATTTTCCCCAAAAGAACGTGATAACTGATAATACTGTCTACTGCAACTCAGGTAATGAATGTCCAGATGGAGTGGGTATTTCTGGTTCTAGTATTTGTAATATGATTATAAATAATATTTCGTATAATAATCCGCAAAACTATAACTTTGTAACGAATGTATTCAATTCGCTGTTTAGCCAAGCGCCATCAGGAATTCAAAATATTTCTCTTAATGGTTGTGATCCGATTTGCACACCCGAAGATATAGCGCTTCTATCAAAACAAATTTTATATAAAGTATGCATACCAATTCCATCACAGCTTGATCTGATTGAAGCCTCTGTAATGGAGTTGCTTGATAAAACGTGCAATATCGAATCCCAGCAGGACGTTATTGAAAGTAAAGTTGATGCAATTTCATTTGATAACAGTTCACAGCTAGATGTGATTGAAAGCAAGATTGATACGATTTCTATTATTGATAACTTATGTGCGCCAACGGCAGTAACGGCAGCAGGAGCGCTAAGCAGCTCCGGTATTTATTGCTTGGCGGATAATATCACAGGATCAATTACCATTTCTTCTTCAAATGTGTATCTCGATCTGAATAATTATTTTGTTACGGATGGTATTGTAGTGAATGCTGGCCTTGATCAGATTACGATTCGCAATGGCGTAGTGGAAGGCTCAAGCGATGCTATATTAGTGAACTCTGGATCTTCAAATATTACGCTCGGCGACCTAGTGGTAAAGAATGCGATTCGCGGTATTAGCTTTGAGAATGTAATGGGCGGCAGTATCAGCAATTGCGAAATGACGATGAATACAACAGGGCTTGAGCTTGATAACTCGCATAAAATAGTGGTGAAAAATTGTGTAGCGAGCTGTAATACGCACGCGGGCTATTCCCTACTATCATCTACGACCAACTGTTTTGAAAACTGTAAAGCCTTGAGCACAGGGGAAGGCAATACAGATATAGATAGTACCTCAGTCTTTGGCTTTGTATCAACTGATGGATATGCCAACATATTTGAGCGTTGTATTGCTAACTCAACGCAAGCATTAACGGTAACTGGCTTTGATTCGCCAGTAGCAGGATTTGCGTTGCGTGGATCAGAAAGCTGTACGAAGATTATCGGTTCAGAAGCTGCAAATAGCACAACGAGTGCATTTGGTGTAACGGTGCCATACGGTATTTTGCTTGAGGGGAGCTTTTCTGGTTTGATGACAGTAACGCAGATAGATAGGAATGATAGCTCTACTCCAGAAACGCTTTCTTGGTCTAATGATGGAAGGTACTTAGTCATTGGTTATGGCATTCCTGGCGGAAATGGATTTGATATTGAGATTTATGAGTTTAACTATGAATCACAAGGACTTAAATTTATTACCGGTATCGATGCGGGGCAAGCCGTTCTAAAGAGCGTGTGGTCATCAGATGGCAAGTATGTTGCGGCTGCTTTGAACTCAACCAATCTATTAGTTGTATATGAATTTGATCCCGTTAATAGCTCTTTGACAGAGCAATCAAGCTTTAATCAGGGCAGTGTCATAGAAGATATATCATGGTCGTCCAATGGACAATATATAGCTTTGGTGAGTCCTGCAGGGAGTGTTCAGATTCGTCTTTTAGAATACGATAGGATCGATAACACTATTACAGTTCGAGATTCAATAGCCGTGGCAGGCGGTGTTCTTTCGGTAGCGTGGTCACCAGACAGTGCTTATATTGCAACGGGTGGATCATCGACTGGCCTGGATATATATAGCTTAGATTCTGCGACAAAAACACTTCTGTTGGTGGATAGTATTGCAGGAGCAAATAGCGCTCTTTCATGGTCGGCTAATGGAAGATATATTGCAGCAGCGAATAGCTCAGCGGTAAACATTTTCGAATTTAAAGATAACTCTGTATCTTTGAAAGCAAGTAGAGAGATTGGTGGGTGTGCTTTCTTTTCTATTGATTGGTCACCAGATAGTAGATACGTGGTAGCGGGAGATAATGGTGGGCCGATTCGTGTTTTTTCCTTTAATGGTACCGCATTAGATGATGTAGCTATTGGTGAAAATACAATTGCAAAAGTGGTTTGGTCGCCAGATGGGGCTTACATTGGTTATGCAGATGGAAGCAATAATACTACATCCTTTGTTTCGGCGTTAACATTTCCAAGCAAAAATTTGATTACTGGTAACATTGTGTATGGTAATTCGGGTACTGAATGTCCGGATGGAATAGGTATTTCTGGGTCGAGCATTTGCAATATGATTATTGGCAATACTGCGTATAACAATCCTGAGAACTATGCTTTTGTAACAAATGTTTTCAATTCGCTTTTTGGTCAAGCACCAACAAGGCTTCAAAACATAGGATTAGGTGGTTGTGATCCGATTTGCACACCCGAAGATATAGCGCTATTGATTAAGCAAACTCTGTATAAAGTGTGTACGCCAATTCCATCTCAACAGGATGCAATTGAAAGCAAGATTGATTTACTCATATCTGAAGATACGGTATCTCGACTTGATGTTATAGAAAGTAAAGTCGATGCGTTGAGTGGCGGCGGTGGTAGTGCTTGTGATCCAATAGCTCTTACTTCAGCAGATGCTTCTGCAGGAGTTATTGCTATAACAACTAGGGGTAACTATTGCTTATCAACGGATCTTCATGACGATATTGATATTACGGCAACATGTGTAGTGCTTGATCTAAATGGCAGATGCCTTACGGGTGTTATAACGGTGGATACCTCTGAAGATATTGAAGTTAAAAATGGCTTTGTGAAGCCGAATGCTCCTGTTGCTGTTCCAGATGCAGCTATATCGATTACATCCTCTTGCAACAGAGTCTTTATAAATGAAGTGAAGATTTTCTGCACAGATACTGCAAATGTAGATGTGGCGGGAAGAGCGGGTATGCAGGTAGCTGGTAATAACATTCAGATAGGTGATTGCACTATTTCCTCTGGATCTGCGGGCAACTCAACTACTACGGATGCTCCGGATGCGGGTGATGGGATATTGGTAACCACGGATGCTACTAAGGTTTTCATAAAGGGCTGTATAATTGAAACAGGAGATGGAGGGAGCTCAACTTCTGGTGCTGGTGGACAAGGTGGCAATGGTATTTCTGTAGATAATGCGGCCAATGAAACGGAAGTGATTGAGTGTTTCATTATAAGTACCGGTAATGGTGGTGACGCAACGACTACTAATGGATCTGCGGGCAATGGGATATTTATTGATAGCTCTGCAGTGGATACTTCTGTGCGACGCTGTACGATTCATAATACAGGGTCAGCGGGAACGGGTGGTTCTGGTGGTGTAGGAGGTAAGGCCATTGATGATAATGTGACTATAACCCCTAACTTGTCTCAGATCTACAGTAACTTTGCTTATAATATTGCAAACACTGTCAAATTTGATATACAGGCAGCTGGTACAGAGTCAGGCATTCTTACTCCAAATCCTCCTACGGCAACAATTGTTAATCCATTTGCAAATGTGTATGCATCATAAATAAATTTGTATGTGTAATTTCATAGAAGAGGCCCGCATCTTACGGGCCTCTTCTTATGGTCAGAAGAAAGTTATATAGTTTTTATATAAAGCTTACTGAGAGTCGGGTGCTTACTCTGCTTCAGTCTCTATGGGTTCATCATCTGATGTATCAGCCTTAGAAGCATCTTTTCCTGACTGTTCTTCCTTAGCAGCGCCTTCTTTTGCTTGTGCTTGCTTATAAAGAATTTCAGCTACTTTATGAGAAGCTTGCACCAATTCCTCTGTTGCTTTTTGCAGTTCAGCAGCATTGTTTTCGTGATCTTTCAATGCTTGTTTTGCTTTTGCTACCGCATCTTCAGTTGCTTTAATATCATCTTCTTTAAGCTTTTCTTTATTTTCTTTAACTGTTTTTTCTACTTGCATGATTGTACTATCAAGCTGATTTTTTTTCTCAACAGTTTCGCGTGCTTTTTTATCTTCAGCTTCATGCGTTTTCGCTTCGTTTACCATGCGATCAATTGCATCTTTATCAAGGCCGCCGCTATTGGTAATTGAAATAGTTTGTTCTTTGCCAGAAGCTTTATCTTTTGCAGACACATTTACAATACCATTCGCATCGATATCAAATGTTACTTCCACTTGTGGCACGCCACGTGGCGCAGCTGGGATGCCCTCTAGGCGGAATTGGCCAAGCGTTTTGTTATCTTTAGCGAATTCACGCTCACCTTGTACTACTTTGATATCTACAGCAGTTTGATTGTCTTCTGCAGTTGAAAACACTTGCGACTTTTTGCATGGAATTGTGGTATTTCGCTCGATCAAACGAGTTGCGATACCGCCCATAGTCTCAATGCCAAGAGAAAGAGGTGTTACATCCAGAAGAAGAACGTCAGTTACTTCTCCTGCAAGTACACCGCCTTGGATTGCAGCACCATCAGCTACCACTTCATCGGGGTTTACTGAGCGATTGGGTTCTTTGCCGAAAAACTCTTTAACGAGCTGCTGTACTTTTGGAATACGAGTAGAGCCACCAACTAATATTACTTCGTTTATATCCGATTTTGAAAGGTTAGCATCTTTTAATGCTTGCTCGCACGGAGTCAAAAGACGCTTGAAAATATCTTCGCAAAGGGATTCCATTTTCGCGCGGCTGAATTTAATATTTAAATGCTTTGGTCCAGAGGCGTCTGCCGTGATATATGGTAGATTTATATCTGTTTCAGGCACAGAAGATAGTTCTTTTTTTGCTTTTTCTGCTGCTTCTTTTAAGCGCTGAATTGCCATCACATCATTACGTAGATCGATTCCTTGTTCCTTTTTGAACTCTTCAGTGAGATAATCGATAATTTTGTTATCAATATCATCACCACCAAGATGTGTATCGCCATGAGTAGATTTTACTTCAGTAACGCCATCTCCCACTTCAAGAATAGAAACGTCAAATGTACCACCACCAAAATCAAATACAGCAATCTTGCCGCCAACCTTTTTATCAAAGCCGTAGGCTAATGCAGCTGCAGTTGGTTCATTGATGATTCGCTTTACATCAAGGCCAGCAATTTTGCCTGCATCTTTAGTAGCTTGGCGTTGCTGATCATTAAAATAAGCAGGAACGGTGATCACTGCTTCAGTTACTTTTGTTCCTAAATACTCTTCAGCAACCTGCTTTAAATGGCTTAATATCGCAGCAGACATTTCTTGGGGTGCATATTCTTTGCCTTGGATTTCGATAACGCAACCGCCATTAGCAGCCTTTTTAACCTTATAAGGCATGCGCTCAGCTTCTTTTGCAACTTCGTCATAGCGATGGCCGATAAAACGTTTTGCAGAGTAAATGGTGTTTTCAGGATTGGTAACCGCTTGACGTTTTGCCACGGTGCCTACAAGGCGTTTGCCATCTTTAGTGAACGCCACCATTGATGGGGTAGTGTTTGCGCCTTCTTTGTTGGGGATCACTTTTGCAGATCCGCCTTCCATGAAGGAAATAACTGAGTTGGTAGTACCTAAATCGATACCGATTATTTTTTTCATATCTTCCTCTCAGAATGTAGGTTTATTATCAAAATTCATTATCAAGTAATTTTGTATTTAATGATTTATTCATAGCTAAATTATACGATTTTGAGGTGGTTTAGTCAAGGATAGACGAAGAAAATCTAAGTCTAGGTTGGAAGATTTTAGAGGGGGTTCTTGGTGGCGGCTTAAGGTTGTAAATAGGGCAGAAAAAATCGTCTAGGTCGTCGTATACAGAGATAGAATCTTAATGCCAGAATGGCTTTTGTGCCAGTTTTATCGATTCTGAGTGCGCATCTATCAGATTTTGTTGATCAATTTGTATATTAAAGGGCTTTTAGCTTCAACTTATTTGAGGGGTGTTTTATTTAAAATCAGGGCAATTGCATGAATTATCCCCAATTTAAAAGGTTTGTGGTCAGATAGTTGG
>CAYGJB010000033.1:0-6334 GCA_964350195.1 uncultured Pseudomonadota bacterium | reverse complement strand
ATTTATACGATGATTTCAAACTTTTTTCAATCTAATTAATTTCCTGATTCAACTTCTGCCCAAAAACTTTTTCCCCACAAAAATTCTTTTAAATCAGGAAATTCTTCTCGGATAACTTTGCTGGTCATCCCTTTAAATAGTTGCACCATTCTACTTACGCTTATTTCTGGTCTCATGCGAACAAGCACGTGAACATGATCTACCTGAATATTCAGCTCTTCTATTTTCCATCTTTGAAGATCTGCACATTCGCGAATCAATTCTTCCAATCTTTCCGCTACTTTACCCTTTAGAATTCTTTTACGATATTTTGGAACCCAGACTAAATGATACATAAGCCTATGCGTTGTTTGTGAACCTTTCCAATACTTGCTCATGTATTTGAGTATGCCCTACAATTCGGCGCTTCGCAAAGTTTCACCTTGCTCAACTGCCTCTACAAGGATGCCCATTCATCCCCGGCCTTAAAAGGCCACGGTTTTCTGGTCATATGAATAAATAAGAAATAGTTTTTTCATGATAACCATTCTTTAGCATACGATTGCTTTTTAAGATCCAATAATCCTATTTTCTCAAAAGAGATTGGTAACGATCCCTTACTAAACAAGCTTTCTACTTTTTGTCTTGTTAATAGCAAAATTCGACTCTTAATTCGCCCAAAAGTATCTTTTATCTCCGAATTATCTTTTATATGATTTTTAATTGATTGAGACCGAATTCTTCCCAATCCCATATGCGGCATAAATGGAAATCGCTCGCTTTGAGCAACATTATAAAGATTTTGATCGTGTTGCTTGCGATATACCTCATTCAACTTATGCATTGATTGCTTTATCTTTTGATTAAGCGCTGCAAGAGTGCCATTAATATCGTCAACCATAATAACTAATTCATCCTGCTGATCTCCAAAAAACTTTGGTGTTGTAGATGCCCCTGCTTCTAGAGGAGCACTCCTGGCTATACCCAAATTACCTAGTTCATCTATAATCATAGTTATATTTTTTGGGTTAACATCATTCAAATAATACAGTGATACTCGTTGAAGCCTTTTTGGTATGAAAAAAGCAAAATCGTATTCTTCATCTAACTGAAGTTCTTGCTTGATAACGTTATTGATAAGCGGAGCAAGTTCCTTAATTGCATCTGTAATAGCTGGAGCTTGCGAAATTGCTTGGACAAGACAAGTAGTATTCTCAACTTTTTCCTGATTATTTGAATAATCTCCGGAACATCCTGAAAGAAATAACAGTGAGAACAATAACACTACAATTTGATACATAATTATCCTTCTGTGCATTACCATACATAGCCTTTTAACCACGCAAACGATTGCTCAATAACATCTGGCCGATGGCGAATATAATGGTCCATTTCTGCAATTCGCATATAAGTTATTGGTGCACCGGCATCTTTTGCTTTTTGCACAAATGCATCACAAGATTGGATAATCGTATCTTGATCTCCCGCAACAACTAAAAATGGCGTTTTCAGTTTAGAATAATCATGCGCAGGATAAGCTTTCAACGCATCAGCATGGTACCTATACGGCATACCAAAAAGTTCTTTTGCGCTTACTGGATTTTTAATGGTCTCACTGATTAATTCATCAAACTTCTTACGTGAATCTGGAATATATAAATCGATTGATAGTGGCATCCAAGAAGGAAACATCATTCGCACCTTAATGTGCCATGGAAGCGTTTTTTCTAAGTTTTGCATGAAAAGCCAAAGCTCATCATCCCATGACCAATCACCGGCACCAGCCCAATTGATCGTAGCAACCGTTTTGTTTGAATAATCCGTTGTCAATGTAGTGACCAGCGGCCCTCCTTCAGAGACCCCCATAAATACAAACGTTCCATTCCATCCTTTGGGGGGATTTTTAGCAAGACAATCAATTACTTGTCTATGATCCTTCAGCCGCGCAGATCGCGTATAATGCTCTAAAAATTCATCAACACATACTTTGTCGTTATCCACCCCTTGCTGCTCGATAGTTATAACGGCACAGCCAAGGTCTAAAAACTCTTGAAGAAAATATCGATGAAAGTGGATTATACTTACAACATCATTTCGTGATGATGATCCGCCGCACAAAATTGCAATAGGAAAAGATCCTTGCTGAGGTTTACTCAAATAGTAGATAAGCTCTGAATTGTTTTCCCGCGTAAGAGCATATCGTGATGATTCAGGAATTTTATAGGATGCCAGCCCTTTCTCACGTTCCTGATTGGTATACTTATAAGGAGTAATTTCCTGTAACGCAACAACATCAGGAACTCTTACCAATAAACCAATCATTAATAAGAGCATCCAGCAATAGATATTTCTTACCATACATAACCTGAAATAGAGCTTTTCGGTATCGTACCAAATACCCGACTATCATCATGATGCGCTGAAAGTTTATCCGAAAGAACATATACATGACCTTCAGGAATTGTTAATGGTTCATCAACAGCATGCGTACCGTATTTCCAATTATTCCAATCACGAACAAAGCCTTTCGCTTTCTGCAACGAACCATTCACAAAAAGACCTTTATCGTTAATTTCTATAGTATCCCCGGAAAGCCCCACAACACGAGAAATCCACATTTTATTCTCATGCGGCCCAAACACTACAATGTCATTGATACCGGGATTTCTAAAATATGGCGACAACTCATTTACAAATACTCTGCTACCACTCATGACAGCAGGCTCCATACAATCGCCAGAGATATGATGCATTCTTGCACTCTGAAAAGCGCAAAACAGCATAACGCCAACCAAGAAAACAATACCAAATAACTTTTTCATTGAAACCATTATTGATACCTCTATCCAAATATTATTTCACCACTTGAAGACATCGCATTCACTCTTTTAATCCAGTCTAACAGAGATTAATAAATATGCATTTGTAAGAACATCTGCTACTCTTTTTCTAAGAACACATTTTTAACTTCCTTAACGCAAAGCAACATCATGAAAGCCATTATAATAGCTCGCGTGAGCACCGAGGAACAGAAGGAAGCAGGCAACTCCCTTCCTGCACAGATTACGCGCCTTGAAAATTATTGCCGCAATCGCAGCTTAGAGATCATTGAAACGCATAGCTTTGATGAAAGTGCTTATTCAAAAGATCGTGATAAGTTTGATCGCATCGTAGATCATGTGCTTACCTTTAAAGAAAAAATAGCGTTGTGTTTTGATAAAGTGGATCGCCTTTCCCGTGGCACGTTCTTTGATAAGCGTATTGGCATGCTCTATGAAAAAGCGCTTGATAATCATATCGAGATTCACTTTATCTCTGATGGGCAAATTCTCAACAACCAGATTTCAGCTGCTCAAAAATTTCAGTTCAGTATCTCGCTTGGATTATCCAAATACTACTCCGATGCTATTAGTGATAACGTTCGTCGGGCACAAGAGCAAAAACTTCGTAAGGGCGAATGGCTCAGCAAGGCCCCATTTGGGTATAAAAACATCCGGCTCGATGAGAGAAATACCGATATTATTGTCGATGAGCATAATGCTCATATCGTTAAAAAAGCTTTCGAGCTTTATGCAACGGGTGCCTATTCCATGCTTACACTCTGCCAAAAAGTAAAAAAAGATTTTGGAATTGAATGGCCCAAGGGGTATATGGGCAAGCTGCTCAAGAATCCCTTTTATCATGGCGTTATGATTGTGAAAGGTAAATCATATCCTCACCGTTACCCACCAATCATATCTAAATCGTTGTTTGATCAAGCACAGCAGATTATCGCAGGATTCAAGAAAAAATCTTTCAAGTTTGCAGGGCTTCCCTTTTTGTATCGTGGCCTCATTCGTTGCGATGAATGCGGGCTATCCATTTCTCCTGAACGCCACAAGGGCTATGCTTATTATCACTGCACAGAATATCGAGGCAAGCATGGAGCAAAATGGATACGAGAAGAAGATATCACCAAGCAGCTTGGCACGATCTTTAAATCCCTCCAAATGCCACAAAATATTCTTGATGAAATCATCACAACTCTTGAAACAACGCATAAAAACAAGATGGATTTCCATAATAACCAGTTTGATAAGCTCACTAAAGAGCAAAAAGATCTCACTCGCATGATGGATAACCTCTATCTAGATAAGCTCAAGGGCAAGATTAGCGATGAGCAATACGACAAGTTCTATGAATCATTTACTTCCCAGAAAGACGACATTGCCATCAGGCTCAGCCAACTGCAAGAAGCGGAGGATAACTATTATGTCACGGCAAAATACGTTCTAGAGCTTTCTAAGCATGCCTACGATCTCTTTAAAAGTTCGGAAGTTGACGAAAAACGGCAATTGATCACTTTGGTACTTCAGAACGTGAAACTAAATGGTAAAAAGATCGTCTGGGAGGCTCATAAACCGTTCGATGTGATGATAAACGCACATAAGAGTAACTTATGGCGGGGCTGACGAGACTTGAACTCGCGACCTTCCGCGTGACAGGCGGACGCTCTAACCAAACTGAGCTACAGCCCCATAATTTCTATGGGAGGATAATGGCTCCCCGGGCAGGACTCGAACCTGCGACCTAACGATTAACAGTCGTTTGCTCTACCAACTGAGCTACCGAGGAACAACAATTTCAAAAACATTACTCAATATGCAGCTAACACTCTTTACGCAAAAAACTGCGAAGTTGCCAACTGCCTGCCCGCCATAGCTCAAAGAGCGACGGCTGGGAGCTACCGAGGAACATAAAATTTCAATCAATGATTCATTCGATAAGCTTTCAGAATTAACATAAAACCTTAACAAACATCGTAGGGCAAAAAAATAGGCATTTCCCTTTAATATTAAGCTATTAAAAAGAACTAGCCTGCCAGGCATTTCATTTGAAGAAATGAATGGTGGGCGATGTAGGATTCGAACCTACGACCCCCAGTTTGTAAGACTGGTGCTCTACCAACTGAGCTAACCGCCCCTACGTGTATTTCACTGATGTCTCAAATGTACAGAAAAAAAGGGGGTAAGTCAAAAAAAATATGGATGAAATCCACTATTTTTGCCCTCAAAAGTCAACCCCTCCATTTACGCTAAAAAGGGCTCAAAATACTCTTAGTTGAATTCTTAAAAAAACAAACCTAGGCTTATTATAAATCTCTATTTCAGCGCTTGCTGTAGCTCAAGAAGAGCCGTCATAACCTCTATAAGATCACCTGCTTGCGTCTGTCTAATTTCTTCGACTTTCGCATTAGTTGGAAGCTTCTCTACGGCCGAAGGACCACCTAGATAGGCATCATAAAGTGCTTTTTGTGCTTCATTCTTAAAAAGATATTCTAGCTGACGCCCCAACCATTCAAGACTCTCTTTACTATACTGCAACTTTAGGCGATCTACTTTGCTTTTAATAAGATTTTTTAACTGAAGAATACTTAATGTTTGATTGCCCCCAATAAATTTATATACCTCTTTAGGGGCAATATTAAAATCTTTGACTTTAGCTAAAGCACTCTCAACCCACTCTTCTATCTCTTCATAGGAACGGGAAGACCCTTCTTTATACACCTTATTAATAAGCAATGCTAACGAGCCCTGCTTAAGTCCTTCAGTTAGAAAAGGCTTCAACTCCTCTGCCATTTTTCTCTTTTCTTTGGTGGCAATTCCCTCTTCTTTAATGCTCTCATATAATTCTTTAAAAGATTCCTTATTAAATGAAGTTAAATCACCTTTAGAATAGTTTCTTTCGATGTTAGATTGATATTTTTCAAGCTCTTCTTTAAGTTTTTGCCAATGCTCAAGAGGCTTATCGGGTACAATAACCCAATCATCATCATGCAAAGAAGAGCTTTTATCTTTCTTCAAAAGCTCCTCGGCCCTATTAAAATTTTCTTTGTGTTTTTTTAAAAACTCATAGCTCATTCTCAGTTTATTTACACGATTTTTAGCACTTTGAGATAAATAGCTCATAAACAACTCATTTTCTTTTTTATCTAGATTGAAATAAAAATTTAAAATATCTTTAGCCATAACCTTATAATTTTCACTTTCAAGATAAAGAGCTACTTCATACGCCTTTTTTGCCTTTTGTTCTCCGAAAGAAACAATCTTTAATAAATTTTTCCTTTCTCTTTTAAGCCGATTTTTTTCAAGCCGTTTCTTTTTTTGCTCGCCTGCAAGCCGTTCTTTTTCAAGCCGTTCTTGTTCTAGTCGTTCTTTTTCTAGTTGTTCTTTTTCTAGTTGTTCTTGCTCTAGTCGCTCTTTTTCTTGTTGTTCAAGCCGCAGCCGCTCGTTTTCTAGTTGTAAAAGCCGATGCCGATCTATTGCTAGATCTTCAAGCCGCAGCAGCTCTGTTTGTAGTTGATCTAGATCTACAC
>CAYGJB010000032.1:0-8297 GCA_964350195.1 uncultured Pseudomonadota bacterium | reverse complement strand
TGCACGTTTTATCAAGCAACTCCATTACAGAAGCTTCAATCAGATCAACTATGCCATCGACCACATCAATCTTGCTCTCAATTATATCTAGTTGAGAAAGGACCAATGTATCAGTGTTTGATACCGTTATGTTACTAATTTTACTTTCAATTACATCAAGCTGTGATGGAATTGGTGTGCATACTTTATATAAAATTTGTTTTGATAGAAGCGCCATGTCTTCTGGCGCAGCAATCGGATCACAACCATTAAGAGAAATATTTTGAATTTCTGATGGCGCTTGGCTAAACAGCGAATTAAATACATTCGTTACAAAGTTATAGTTTTGCGGATTATTATACGAAATATTATTTGTTATCATGTTACGAATGCTAGAACCAGAAATACCCACTCCATCTGGATATTCATTACCTGAATTGCAATAGACAGTATTATCAGTTATCACGTTTTTTTGGGGAAAATTAAGTGCACTAATAATATCAACAGTACTGTTTGTCTGATTGCTTACAGAAATCAATGATCCATCAGGCGCCCAACTCACATTAGATGAGATGCTCTGTACAGTTGAAGCAACATCTTCAATAAAAGCGCCACCACTATATTCAACCACTCTAATCACATCACTAGCAAAACCCAATACCAGCTTTTTACTATCAGAAGCCCAATCAATCGATTGAAAAGCTGAAAAATTACGTAGCGCCTTTTGTACAAGCTGCTCATTTTCAAAAGCAAATATTACCAAATCATTCGAAGTGTTGGCGGCCGCAATAAACTTACCGTCCGGAGACCAGCTCACTGCGCTTCCAAAGCCTGATACCGTATCCTTCTGTATCAGCTTTTTAGTAACGTTATCAACAGTATAAATAATCAACGATGTTCCAGAAACAGCTACATATTTGCTATCCGAAGACCATGAAATTCCTTTATTACCCGATGCTGCTGTATCACGCAATATAAGTTGATTCGTTACTTTATCATACTCAAACAGTGATAATACCGATGTAGACGCATTAACCGCTATAAACTGCCCATTTGGCGACCAATCAATAGCAGCTATTACTCCAGATAAATTTTGATCTGATTGAAGCGTTATAGTGCTATTTAATGCGTCAAAAGAATAAAGACGAACTCGGCCGAAATTATTAGACCCTATTATTAAATACTTACCATCCGGTGACCACTTAACAGTACTAAAACCTGCGCCAGAGCTAGTTGAAAGGTCTTCTCCCACCACAAATTTCAGAGCTGGCGTTGTATAATCAACTGCATATATTTCTAGTTCAAATCCAGTATCATTACCTGGAACATAGACAGCTGCAAGATAACAGCCATCGCTAGACCATGCAGTATTTTGAATAACAGAATCATCATTTCTATCAATTTGTGTTAACGTAGTTAGAGAGCTAATACTCGCTTCCAACAGAATGCCGTATGGGACTGTTACCCCTGATGAGCTCGTGGTACTATTGGCAGCCTCTGAACCGATAATCTTCGTACAGCTTTCTGATCCACGCAACGCAAATCCTGCTACTGGCGAATCAAAGCCAGTTACCGTTAATGCTTGCGTTGAGTTAGCAATACAACGCTCAAATATGTTGGCATATCCATCAGTTGATACAAAGCCAAAGACTGAGGTACTATCTATATCTGTATTGCCTTCCCCTGTGCTCAAGGCTTTACAATCTAGAAGCACACAGGTGGTACTGGACAATAAACTAAAACCTGCATGCGCATTACAACTGGCAACAGAACCATCAACAATTATTTTGTGAGAATTATCTAATTCAAGACCTGTTGTGTTTGAAGACATCTCACAATTTTTAATCATTCCGCCTGTTACGTTCTCAAAATTGATACCACGAATGGCATCTTTAATCTTCATATTTTCAAGCGTAATATTTGAGCATCCAGAGTTGGCGATGATACCATTCATATTAGCTTCAATTATTCCATTCTTGATCGTTATTTCGTCAAGGCCAGCATTAATAATTATACCATTGACCGCAGAGATGGTATGGCCATCGAGATCAAACGTAACATTGCTCACAGTAATCGTCACCGGGCTCGTAACATTATCAGTAAGACGATAAGATCCCGAGACTTCAATATCAGGAAAATTTATGATCGCCTTAATAGAGACAGAAAAAAATAAAGAAAATATAATTACCAGAAGAAACGTACGACTTTTTATCATGCTCGCTACCCTCTTTTTTTATTACGCTCATTACATAGTATTCAAACCTATGCAAGAAAGAGATTTAGTCAAGCAAGAAAAAAGGGAGCCGTGTGGCTCCCTTTTAAATAAGTAGTAAAAATTTTAGCACCCGCAAGAAGATGACCCATTGCACTTTTCACAATTACAATGTCCCATACATGACATTACAAAAAGCCCCAAACTAACAAGCCCTGAAATCAAAATAAGATAGCACAAAGGCTTAGCCAAATTATCCATGTTCATAAGAAAAAATTCGGTCCTAAAGAAATCAAACCCAAAGGGAGCTAACCCAACATTAATAGCAGCTAAAGAACTCACAAGCCACGCGGCCATGAAAACCCACTTCATAAAAATACCTTTCATCTACTCGCTCCTTGTATATGGTTGCATTAACAGATTAAATTTGATTTTTATCACACCCATCTTTTGAACACAAGAATAATCTGCTTACTGGTTGAATTAATCCTATTTTTCACGCACACTAAGACTAATAGCAATAAGGAAAAATCATGACTATTAAAGCTGGCCTCGTTGGTCTCCCTAATGTTGGAAAATCAACACTATTTAATGCCCTTACCAAATCGCAAGTTCCGGCAGAAAATTATCCCTTTTGTACAATTGATCCACACATGGCTATCACGGAAGTACCAGATGATCGCCTTGATAAGCTCCAAAAAATATACGGCTCAAAAAAGAAACTTCCCTCTACGGTACAATTTGTAGATATAGCCGGGCTCGTAAAAGGAGCCGCTTCTGGAGAAGGTCTTGGCAATCAGTTTTTGAGCCACATTCGAGAGGTTGATCTAATACTTCATGTATTGCGGTGCTTTGAAGATCCCAACATTATGCACCAGGGAGATACCATTGATCCACTCGAAGATTATCATATTATTGTTTCTGAGCTTATGCTCAAAGATTTAGAGTCAGTACAAAAACGTCTCGATAAATTACCAAAGCAAATGCGCGGTGCAACCCAAGCGAATGAACGAAAAGAACTAGAAGCAGAAGAAGCACTTTTAACTTCCATTCGCAACGCACTCGATGCGGCAGATGCGCAAAAAGTACAAAAAATTATGCTCAATTCATCTATTCCTACTATACCCCTTTTATGCGCAAAAAATTTCCTCATTATTGCTAATGTCGGAGAGACTGAGCTTGAAACCTATCGCGAGAGTCCTCACTATCAGATTCTCGTGAAAGAGTTTGGCGAAGATCGCGTTATACCGGTTAGTGCGAAAATTGAATACGAGCTTTCCCAAATGGAGCCATCTGAAGCTCAAGAGCTCATGGGGCTTCTTGGCCTTGAAGAACCGGGACTTAATACCATTATCAAGAAAACATACAAAAACTTAGGCATGATCACTTTCTTCACATGTGGCCCAAAAGAGGCACATGCTTGGCCCATCCCACAAGGAATATCTATCCGTAAAGCTGCCGGCGAAATACATTCCGATCTTGAACGTGGTTTTATTTGTGGCGAAATATTTAATTGCAAAGATATTTTTGAACTTGGCTCAGAAACCGAACTCAAAAATAAAGGAAAAGTCCGTAAAGAAGGACAAGATTATTTAGTACAAGATGGAGACGTAGTTTTGATTAGATTTAATGTTTAAAGAGCTTGTGCAAACTCTTTAAGAGGCCAAGATCCCTGCTTAAGCTCAAGATGGTTGCCATTATTTGATATAGAGAAAATACCATAATTTCTCTTTGCACCCTTCTCTTTGGTAGGCCACTCATAGTTATCAAATAGTGCCCATGGCGTGTAACCATAAATAGGGTACCCTTCTTGCACAGCACAAGATATCGCATACAGATAAGCATGATAAAAATGGGAACGCTTTTCATGATTATTAGTGGCAATGCCGTTCTCTGCTATAAAAAGCGGCAATTTTGAATTGGTAGCCTTTTCATATGGCCATATAAATTGTTGATACATCTGAATAATTGCACGATAAATACCCTGCGGATAATGATAATAATCGCTATCAGTCGTAAGTATTGGATCGGTGATTGCAATAGAACTAGCCAGAGAAAGATATCGGTTCGAGTAATAATTAAGACCGACAAAATCTAAACACCCAATAGCATCTTTATTACTATGCTTAATTTTTCCAAACGGTACTTTTACGCTGAATATGCCTGTGGTAAAAAAATCAAACATGGCATCATTTCTGATTAAATCGGCATAACCAATCATAAAGCGAGTAACGCTTGAACGAATCTTTTGACCAAGAGAACCACGAGCCGGATCAACTTGATGAATATTTTTTAGCAAACCAACTTTAGGTTCATGAATCACCGATGGTAGATGTTTACTTGCAAAAGATGCCTTAAGCGCCTTGCTTACCCGTACCGTTGCTTCGCAACAGTTCTTAATAACTTCAGCCACCTCCATCAACCCTTTCTTATAAGGATGAGATGGTGGACCAGATTCCGCATAATATCCTCGAAATGCATACGCTTCTGGTGCATTAAAGGTAATCCAAAGCGGTTCACGCGGATACATATTTTTTAGCCCTATCAAAGCAAACATATCGCGCGACGTAGCATCAATAAGAGATGCATACAGCTTTACGCATTGCTGCTCAAAATAAAAGACGTTATCTATTTTTTCAAAACCACCCTTATCAACAAACCAGCTTGGATCAGTGTAATGATGAAAAGTAATAAGTGGCGTAATACCCTTTTTCAAGCAATACGTAAACAAATCTTCGTAATGCTTGATCGCTAAACGGTCCCAAGATCCTGGGCCATCTGGCTGCACTAACGCCATTTCTATAGAAAAGCGAACAGCTTTAATGCCAAGTTGGTTAATCGCATCATCAATGTAGTTTTTATAGTTGTTCCAAAAATCCATTTTATACTGTATATCAGTGGGAAGCTCATAGCTATTTTCAAGTGCCCAACGAGAAGCACTACAAATTTCTGGGGTACATTGCCTACTGGATTGATGCTCTGAGCTGGAAGCGCCGAAAAGAAAATTCTCTTTACCAACAGGTTCTATAATAGCTTGAGCTATTCCGGCTATGTCTGGTAAGTTTTCCGGCATAGTGATTGGCTCAATACGCTTATAAAGCGCACGCTTGCCCCCACGAGCATCTGCAAAAAATGTAGCGCATAGTAATACCAATAGGGCCAAAATATATTTTTGCTTGCTCACCATAACCCCCTAATTTTCGCTTATGCGTTGTTCGTATGTTTTTTTAAGCAATCAGCAAACTGCTTGAGTGGCTTAGAGCCTTCTTTGAGTTGAAGATGCTTACCATCATCAACGACAGCAAACAAACCATAATTTCTTGATCTATTATTCATGTGGTCTGGCCATTCATAATTATCGAAAAGTGTCCATGGTGTATAACCCATCACTGGATAACCGTCTTGTACCGCTTTTGAAATAGCATACATATATTCTTCATAAAAGCGTGCTCGCTTTTTATTATCATTCGTCGCAATACCATTTTCTGCTACAAACATTGGCAATTTTCTACCGGTTGCCTTTTCATATGGCTTAACCAGCTCTTCATGCAATTCAACGATTGCTCGATACATGCCAGCTGGATAACGATAATAAGTTGAACCATCTGTAGCAAGCTCAGGATCTGTATTGGCGCACTGCTTTTGGGTTAGAAACAGCTGCATATTTGAATAATAGTTCAAACCTATAATATCTAAACAACCAAGAGCATCTTCGCTTGTATAATCAATATCGACTATTTTTGGTATTTGCACTCTAAATGTACCCGTTGTAAAAAACTGATACACAGCATCATGACGAATATAATCTGCATGTGCACTAAAAAATTCTGAAATTGATTTACTGTAGTATTTATCTGCACCATCAACTTGCAAACCATTTTTCAAAAAACCAACTACTGGATTTTGAATAATTTCAGGCAAACCCAACTGCTTAAAACTCTTTTTTAACGCTTTGCTCGTTTGCATCGTAGCAATACAAGTACCAAGCGTAGCCTTGGCAACTATATTCAAACCCTTAAACGTTTCATCCATTACTTCTTGTCTATGCACACGAAATGCATACCCTGCGGGTGCATTAAAAGTAAACCACTTTGGAGTTCTTTCACCTAGCTTTACATAAGCTTTAAGCGCATCTTCATCTTTGGCAAGCGACGTCATAATATGCGTATACATTTTATTTGTATATGTGCTGAAATATTCAATATTATTCATATTGGCAAACGCGCCCTTATTAAAAAACCAAACTGGATCGGTATAATGATGGAAACATACCAGCGGAGTCACCCCCTTTTTCACACAGTAGACAAACAAATCTGCATAATGATCAAGAACCTTTTGATCCCATAAATTTGGTCCTTCTGGCTGAACAAGCGACCATTCAATAGAAAAACGAATAGCATTCAATCCAAGCTGTGTAACCGAATCGTCGATATACGTTTTATACTGATCCCACCAGTTCATTTTATATTTAGTATCTGTGGGGCATGGCATTTGCTCATTTTTTTTATTACTATTGCGCTGTTCCAAATAGCGTGAATACGTACACATATCTGCAGTACACTTTTTGCTACATTGATACTCTGAAGTGGAGCCACCAAACAAAAAAGAATGCGGATCAACGGATTTAAAAATAGAATCAGCTATCTCTTCCATTGAAGGAAGCTGCTTTGGAATACTAATTGGATTTAATTTTTTATAGATTTTATCATTACTCTCTACACGCTTTGCATGAAATGCATAATAATCTGGATACATCTTTTTTATAGCTGGCTTAGCACCATATTCTAATCCGCCCTTACCGCCTATAAAAGCCGCTAGCAAAAGAAGCATCGCTTTACCAAGTTTGTAAGACCACAGCATTAATATATAGTCCATAGATATCTCCTAATCACCTTTTACTGCTTATACTTAATGCCTCATTATCCTATATATTACCCTTATTATCAGGGTATCAATATTATTTCTATCTGCAACAAGCGCCTTAACTGGAGCCATAGAGGCTTAAATTCAAACTTTAGCCAAAGGTTTTTTCATGAAAACAAGGTCTTTACTAGCCATTTTCTACCTTATTCTATCACTTTCATTTGAGGCCAGAATACCAGATATATCAGAGCTTTCACTTGAGCAAAAAATTGGCCAACTAATCATCGTAGCCACAGTATCATCCCCTAAACACAATGCGCTTTTTATGCTTAAAAGCCCGTATAATCTAGCTTCAGATTACGTTGAATGTATGATCAAGGAACATCATATTGGTGGGGTTATTTATATGGGTACCGGCACACCGCAAAAACAGCTAAAACATACAAATCGATTACAAGATATATCAAAGATACCCCTACTGATCACCCTTGATGCAGAGTGGGGTCTGAGCATGCGACTGCAAAAGGACGTAATTACCTTTCCTCGAGCAATGACACTCGGAGCACTAAGCGCTGAACACAATGAGCTCATTTATGAACTCGGCAACGAAATAGGACGGCAATGCAAAACGATTGGGGTGCACATAAATTTTGCACCCGTGGCAGACGTAAATAATAATCCACATAATCCAGTAATCAATATTCGATCGTTTGGAGACGATCCCGAAAAAATATCCCGTAAATCTGTTCTTTTTATGCATGGATTGCAAGATGCTGGTGTGCTAGCATGCGGAAAACATTTTCCAGGCCATGGGGACACTGACATAGACACTCATCATGGCAGAGGCATTGTCCCGCATGATAAAAATCGGCTTATGCAAGTAGAAATAGTTCCCTTTAAATCTCTTATTGATAATGACATAGCAGCAATTATGACGGCCCATTTAGATGCACCAGCACTTTCTCAAGATGAGCAGCTACCAGCAACCCTTTCGCATAACATTTTAACAAAGCTGCTTCGAGAGCAACTTGGCTTTAAGGGGCTAATAGTTTCAGATGGGCTCGGCATGAAAGCAATGACGAATATTTTTCCACCCGGCGAGCTTGAACTTAAAGCTCTAAAGGCAGGCAATGATATTTTATTGTGTCCAGTAAATGTTGCCAAGGTAATTGCTCGTATAAATAAAGCCCCAGATTCAATAATGAAGTGCATAGTTTTTTAGCACCTGTAAGCTGCAAAAAGA
>CAYGJB010000031.1:0-8434 GCA_964350195.1 uncultured Pseudomonadota bacterium | reverse complement strand
TTGCCGCTACATTCTACACTTTGAGGTACTTATGAATTTTGGGATAGGTTCTATAAAAGATTATCAATCAAGCTTTCGAGTAGAAGCTCTGTTCTTTTAATACGAGCAGGAATATCATCGGGCTGTGTTACGATGTCTTTATGTTCTAGGCCATAGTTCTGCAATACACTTGGTCCTTGATTAAAAAGCTGATTAAACTTGTTTGCTACGAATACATAGTTGCAGGAGCTGCCATAGGCAATGTTGCCTATAATTGCATTAAGAATGCTCGATCCTGAAATGCCAAATCCTTGAGACAGACTGCTTCCAATACTACAAAAGACCCTGTTATCTTTAATAAGATTGTTTGATGGAAATACTATTCCGCTAAATATCTCTAAAGGTAATACAGAACTCTGTATCGCTGCAATTCTTGATCCATCAGGAGAGAAAGATCCACCCCAGGTTCGGCTTGTTGTATTAAGATTCGATACAAGCGAGAATGATACTGTACTTGAAGAGTCTCGGTTTACTCGGTATACCGAAAGGCCCGGACTACCACCGAACATAGGACCAACAAGAATATATTTGCTATCAGGGGACCATTGAACATTTTGAGCTCCTCCTCCTATTGATAAAGTCCCTGCAAGGCTTAATTTATTGCTTGCTGCAGTATGATCATACTTATATATAAATATGCCTACACCATTTCCACCAATCATCAAGTAATTGCCATCTGGGGACCATCTCATGCTCCCAGCTCTTTCTGAGGGTAAAACAGATTTAGATTCAATCAATACCAAGGTTTCGTTTGCTGCATCAAGCTCATAGAGGCGTAATACATCAGGTGAAACCATTCCTTGTGACGCAAGAAGACGATTTTTCTTTGGGTGCCAATCAGATGCTAGAACTGAAAATACAGAGGTCTCTGGGCGGAATCCTGAAGTGATATAGGTGAGTTCGTTTATAGCTTTATCAAATGCGAATATTAGCAAAGCGTCGGTTACAGGAGACGTTGAGTAGCTACCTGATAAAAGTATAAACTTATCATCAGCAGACCACGCTACACTATATGATATATTGCTAGGACTACCAATAGCAGGCTGCAGTAGTAGGGTGATTGATTCATCAATTGGATTAAAGGATAATAGTGCAAGTCTGTTAGCGCCATAATTACCAGTTGCAAGGTATTGCCCATCATGAGACCATCGAATTACTCGAATACCACCAAAAATAGGGGTTGATTCTGTAATAAATATTAGTTCATCGTTTTCATAATCGTATTTGAATATTACTATAGTGCTGTTGGGGCTTGAAAAATTTTCTACCGCAATATATCTTCCATCGGGAGACCAGTCTACTGCGTGGATAGAGAGCCCTATTACTCTATTGGTGAGTGATGTAGTAGAGTCAAATGTACCTTCAAGTAGTATGCCTGTAGGTATGGTGAAACCAGATGCTCCACTAGCAGTATTATTTGATTCGCAAGACAAAATTGATGTGCACTGTTCATTATTGCGAAGCCCAAATCCAACAACTTCTGTAGCATAGGCTGTAGAAGTAAAATTTTGAGTAGCAAGTGCGATACAGTCTTTGAACATATTGCCATTACCACCACTGGATACGAATCCATACACAAATGATTCAGGTCCACTTTCATTAGTGTTTTCACTACCATTATTCATTGCTTTGCAATTAAGTACTGAGCAGGTGGTGCTTGAGAGTAAACTATAGCCAGCTTGAGAGCTGGAACGTGAAATACAATTATCTATGAGGATTCCATGGCAGCTGTTTAGTTCTATACCGGTAGAACTCAGGGCTATGTCACAGTTTCTAATCGTACTATTATTTACCTGATCAAAGCTAATGCCGCGAGATGAGTATGATACACTTATATCTTTGAGCACGATTCCTGAGCATCCTGATTTCACTTCTATTCCTGCCGCAAAAGCATCTTGAATAACGCCATTTTTTATGGTTACATTTCTGAGAGATTCGTTTACTACAATCCCGTTTGGGAGTCCTCCATTTATGGTATGTCCATTCATATCAAGTGTTGTATCACTTGTATTAATAGCGATACCACCAGTAAAATTTCCTGCCAGCTTATAAAACCCAGGAGTGTCGATTGTATTGAATGGATATGTGGCAAAGCATTGAATACTTATTTGTAAGGCTAAAAATATTACAATTTTAGCTTTTTTCATATGATATCCTTTTTTATTTAATCAAATTTTATATAAGATTGTCGATCAAGCTCTCTGCTAATTTTTCAAGCCTATAAAGCTCAACAGGTAGATCAAATCCTTGAGCTATAGGATTGGTGCTACTGAGGGATATGTTCTGTAGAGGTGTTGGCTCGTCACCATAAGTTTGATTAAAAACATTCGCTACAAAGGCATAGTTACATACATTATCAAAAGCGACATTGTTACTTATTGAGTTGCTTATGCTTGATCCAGAAATACCAAAACCGGTTGGCAGTATATTTCCACTATTACAATAGAGTTTATTGTCCTGTATCACATTTCTAGACGGAAAGGTTAATCCAGAAAAGATAACAGCAGAGTCGGCAGTGGAGAATGTGCTTCCGACTACTGCTAGCTTAGAACCATCTGGTGACCATGCAACTTCGTTAACATCTTGATCTGAAGCAAATCCAGTAGCAAGAGTAGTGCTGGATTGTAGCACTCTGTCATAATATGAGACAGTAAAATTACCATCGGTACTGGTGGCGGCAGCGGCAATATACTTTCCATTAGACGACCATCGCGCATCTATTACTGTGCCTCTTAGGTTTATTGTACCAGCTGTAGATATAGTGAGATTGGTGAAATCAAAGCGATAGATTTGTACTCGGCGAGCTGAGCCTAAGCTCACAGCTAAATAGTTTCCACAGGGCGACCATCTGCAGCTTTGTCCTGATCCAAATCCAAGTGTTATTACTGCTGAGTCAAGAAGTGTAAGGGTACTGTTGCCTTCATTAAACTGATAAATATATACGTCATTACTTGTTCCTTCTAAGTCTGTTCCAGCGATAGCAATGATATCGTTACGCTGTGGGTGCCAATCACACCCTTGTACATCTGTGCTTGAGGCTCCGGTGAGGCCCGATACTACATAGGTTAATGTTTGTGACAGCTTATCAAATTTGTATATTTGCATACTGTCAGAGCTAGGAGATGAAATAGAGTTGCCAACAGCCATTACAAATCTATCGTCGATTGACCATGCAACGTTAGTTATTTCGCTGGCATTAATTTCTTCTGCTAGTAAAAAGAGCTTCTGCTCTAATCGATCGTATAGAAAAATTTTCAACTCATCAGTAAAGCCTGAGGTGCCAACCATTACATATTTTCCACTATGAGACCATCGTATAGAAGTAATTGAACCTGACGTTCCTAAGGTACCTACAATTGGAGTAAGCGTATCTCTTTCAAAGTTATACTCAAATATCTGTAAGTCTTCATCTATTATTCCTCCACTAAGTCCATCTCGCCCAAATGCGATATACTTTCCATCCGGAGACCAATCAACCGCTCGAATATCATCTGAGCCAAATGCACTAGTTATCGTTATAGTGGAATCAATGCTTTCTTCTAGAAGGATGCCAATTGGTACAGTAAAACCATTTGGGCTTGCTGTACTGTTTCCCGCTTCTGATGAAATGATCATTGAGCATTGTTCATTATCTCTGAGAGCAAAGCCTGCTACAACGGTGTTATATTCTATAGAAGAAAGATTTAAGGTGCTATTTGCTATGCAATTTTTAAAGATGTTGCCGGATCCTCCGCTTGAAACAAAACCAAAAACAAACGAACCAATACCAGAGCTATTGGTATTGCTATCACCAGTTGAAAGTGAGGTGCAACCAGCAAGAGAGCAGGTGCTGCTGGTAACGAGCGAAAAACCGGCGTTTGTGTTTGCAAGCGCGGTACATTCTTCAATGTAAATGTTATGTGATGCTTGCGCCTCTAGTCCTGTAGTGTTCTGGATTAAGTCGCAGTTGCTTACAGTGCTATAAGAAGAGGTATCAAAGCTGATACCTCGTAATGCATTCTTAATAGTAATATTTTTGAGCAGTATGTTATTGCAGTTTGCATTTATCTGAATGCCATCATTGCTCACAGAGGCTATAGTGCCATTTTTAAGGGTTATGTTCTCAAGGCCTTCATTAAGAATAATGCCATTTATACCATCACTAATAGTGTGACCTCTCATATCCAGTGTTACATTGCCTGATGAAATCGTTATCTGGTTGGAAACGTTGCCTGCAAGACTATAAGAGCCGGGAGTATTTATTGTATTATATGAGTATACAGAGCGATTGTGAGGGCTGTGATCTAAGGCTGCTTCTAATGCAATATTCTCTAAGTCTTGTGCATTGATACTACCGCTATAAATCAGTCCGATATCAGAACTATCTTTCTGCAGTGTTAATGCTCCCCTATTCAAAAGAACAGCCATTAGAAAAAATAGGTACCTCTTCATATGTTCTCTCGCTTTTTTAAATAAATCGTTTATAAGAACTATAAGATAATATATAGCATTGTTACTTCTCTGAGCAAAGATCACATTCATTACGAACTCAACCATACTTCAACTACAAAGCAGTATCAATTAAAAATTGGACGGCTTTATAATAGGGCATAGACTAGGTTCTGTGAACAAAATTTATCTGACCCATATTAATGCTCCTACAAAATGCAAGAAAGATAAATAGGATCGTGCAAGCTTCTCATAGCGGGAGAATATTCTCCTAAAATGCTTTATCTTTCCAAAGAAACGTTCAATTGCATTTCGCTCTTGATAGAGTATTTTGTCGTATTCTAAAGGTTCTTTGGCATTGCTTCGAGAAGGGATTACAGGAGTACAATTTCTGATTTTGAGTGCAAAAACTAACTGCTTTGATACATATCCTTTGTCAGCTAAGCAATCGGCATCAAAAACATCATTTATAAGTTGATTTGCCTGTGTAATATCAGCTTGCTGACCTGGTGTTAGAATGAATTTCAATGGATTACCGAGTGCATCAGTTAAAGCGTGAATTTTAGTAGAAAAACCACCCTTACTTCGACCTAAGGCTTCTCTTTCTTGGGAAAGACCTGCTGAGCAAGCATGAGCTCTGACAATCGTTGAATCAATCATTACCCATTCCATATCAGGATTAATTTGCGTTTTTTTGAATACTTTTTCCCAAATTCCACGCCCACTCCAAGCTTTAAACCTTTTGTGAATTGCTCGCCAAGATCCATACTCTTTTGGCAATACTCTCCACTGGCAGCCACTTCTAAAGATGTAGCAAACTGCTTCAATAAAATTACGAAGACAATTTTTGCATCTTGTATGAATTCCTTTGATTGATTTCAAAATTTCAAAAATCACTTCAAATTCGCTATCCTTAATCAGGTAATGCATTACAGCTTCCTTTCTGAAACTTGGTGGTTTTTTGAAGGAAGCTTATCTTTTTTTAAGCTTCTTTTAAAATTTGTTCACAGAGCCTAGACAATAATAATGCAGTTGGGTAAATTGATTGACGTTCAGTTTTGCTGAACATTGAACTCTCCCTTTTTTGATTTTTTAGTGATAAATCAAGTTTAGGGGAGTCCAATTTTTTGAAAAGCCTGAATTAGATGGATCTTTTAGCTAGTTGCGGAAGTCCTGTCAGATAAAAATTTGTTCACAGAGCCTAGAGTTATCATTAAAAAGCTCCGAAATTAATCGGGGCTTTTTAATGATTTTACATGATCAAGTACTAGAAGCCAAAGAAGCTTCCAACATCTTTAATTACGGACTTAGCTTTTTGAGCAGCAGCTTTTGCAGCGGCTGCCGCTGCATCTTTAACTTTTTTAGCTTCTCTTGCAGCAGCAGCAGCTACCTCTTTAGCTTTCTTCTCGGCGGCATCTTTAACTTTCTTAGCTTCTTTGGCAACAGCAGCAGCTTTTCTTTTTGTTTCAGTTGCAAGCTCTTTAACCTTTTCTTCAGCAATCTTCTTTACCTCTTCTGCCTTCTCTTTCACTTTTTCGGCTGTTTTTGTGAAAGATGATGTGACATTACCAATCATTACTTTAGCCCACTTCTCGGCTAGTTTAGTAATGATTTGTTCGGGTTGTTTGAGAGAAAAAGAAATAGTTGGCACATTAAGATTTATTTTGCCAATTCCAGGAAGGGTAATAGAGCCACCCTTGATCTCCATAGACCCGGACCATGTTTTGGCGGTAAGATTTGCAAATATACGTGATGGAATTTGGATATTAAGTTTACTTATTCCCTTGCCTAGTTCTTTAGTGATTGCTCTCAATGGAACAAGCAATATTTTAGCAGCACCTTTTTGAGCTTTTTTAATCTCTTGATCTAGTTGAGTGAATACCTTACCAATAAAGTTTTTTCTTTCAGTACTATTTAGTTCAAAGCTAATCTTCGATGCTGGAATATTTCTTGGATTAAATGCTACTTCAAATTGAGCTTTGAATAAGTTGGCAATTTGTGAGCTGAAGCTTGCATCGATTTCTACAGGGGTAAGATACATGTTTCCTTGTCCTGAGATTTTTACTGGAGGAAGCGTGACTTTAGACGTTGCATAGAACTTAGCTTTTAATGGATCAGTAGAAGATATTTGAAAATCAATTAATGGGCCGTCGTCATTAGTGCCAAATTTTTTATCGGGACCTGCGCCACTTATAACAATATAAGGATTTGATATTTTTGATAGGTACCCCATCATCGATAGCTCTTGAGTATTGCCGGCTATGGCCATTTTAGCTTTCATATCATTAATCAGTACATCGAGTGATACACCAAGTCCCAGTGGGAAGATACGGCCACCCAAATTGGCTTCTTTTGTTGATACATATATTAATCCATCATTGATTACTATACGAGGCATATTCTTCATTGCTTTGGTAAGAGCACTTGTATCAAATTTAACTGCATGTGCCAAGTTTTGGATGAGCTGGGCATTGAATACGGCCATTTTTTTGGTATCAAGGTTCTTTACATTTCCCATGAGCATGAAGTCACCCGATACTTCTATTTTTCCTGCGAGCCCGATTGTTACCTTATCTCCTTCAAATGGAAACTTTACTTCTCCAAGTAAGCCAAGACCAGAGAATGGGATTCCGCTTGAAGCAAGAAGCTTAAAGTCTGTATAGGTAGCAAGAGCTATGTTTTCTATTGATACTCCTCCACCCATTGGCATTGATTTAATTGAAGGCGATTTCTGTAATTCAATTGCAAGTTGTTTTGGAGTAAGACCTATTGTTCCTCTCATACCGTAATGGGTACCTGTGTTTGTTGTAACATTAATTTCGGCACCAAAAGAAAGCTTAAAGCTATTACTAACAATTCCTACTGAGGCAAGAAAGTTTCCAACAGCTATTGATTTAATACTACTTATAGGAGCTTTACTCAGGAGGCCCGTTACTTCTTTTATTGGTTTATTAAGATCGCTAAACGGGGCTTTTATTTTTGGCTTAAACTTCTTTTCTTGTGCGCGTAGCTTTGCTAAATCTATACCAGCTTCCATTGGAAGAGCTATCTCTCCACTAAAGCTTTGAAAGTTAGTGCCTTTAAAGCCTACGGCAATGTTAAATACTACAGGAGAGGTATCGCTTACTTTTGCTAAAAAGGGCAACTTGTCAGCATTACCTCCTGTCAAGTTGTTTACTTCCTTCTTAACCATGTTCATTAATGTGGCAACTTTTGTTTTGGTGGATAGTGTTATACCTGCCTTGTATGCAACGCCACTATTTGGATCAGTATATGAGTCAAAGGTTGAAAAGATAATGTGAGGTTGTGGCAAATCAATATCGCCAAACTTGTTAAGAGTGGATGCAGGAACACCTAGTGAGGTGAGGAAAGACATGTCGCTGACTTTGTAGCTTTTGCCAAGAGCAACATCAAGACTGAATCCCATACGAGCTTTTCCTATTGAATCAACTTCTTTGCCAAAGATAACTTTACAGTCGACGGTTTCTTTTAAGAAGGTGACTTTTCCGCTTAAGGCAACGGCTTTTTTAGGACTCAGCTCTCTTGGCAGCTTACCTAGATTTGCCGTTTGAATACCAATGATGTCACCGCTTAGAATAGTTTTACCAACTTTATTCAGAAGATCTCCAAGGGGTCCGAGTAATGACGTTGGTAACTTACCATTTTTGATTTGGTTAATGACTTTGTTCACTTCTGAATCAGTTGGCTTTAGTTGAGCTGTTTTCTCTTTTTTTGCGTTGCTTTGGAGCTCAGGCTGAGAAGAAAACAGTAAAATACATGCAACAATGGAATATATATTAAACTTCATTCATCGATCCTTCTTATTGTAGGTCTTTTTTATTTAGTAGATCTTTCCCACCATATAAGGTTTTGAAAGACTAAGTCAAGAAGACTAGGGAAGATGCGAAACTGCAACACATGAGATTGAAAACAGAGCATAAACAAATAGAATAGCGAGCTTTTTGGT
>CAYGJB010000030.1:0-10217 GCA_964350195.1 uncultured Pseudomonadota bacterium | reverse complement strand
TACGTTTAGAATTAAGTGATGTGAGAACTGTTTTAATTTCCTGATTCAACTAATATCTGTACCAGCCTCTTCAACCTGATCAATAAATTTATTAGCAGCTTGTTCAGCGGTAAGCAACTTGTCTTCTGTTTCGTTGATCACATTCTGAGCAAATAGGCTTAAGCTATTTGAGGTGTTATTGGTGAAGGTAATAGTTTGCCGAAATAGCTTTTGGAAAGCGGAAATATCTTTGCTCTCATGAGTTGAAAGTGATGAGTCTGATTCTGGCTTTGGCGATTCTTCTTTAATAAAAAATGAGTTGATGTTTGTGTGTATGCTTTGCCATATGGCTTGTACTGATTGGCCTAAAAATCTATCTGGCATATCATTGGCTGCTATTGAAAGAGACGTGAAAAAAAATAGTGTGAATAACAATTTTTGCATACGGATCCTTTTTTTGTTTTACGCTAAAAATATGGATCGCGTGAATGCAAGATAAAGGCCCTGGCAATGCCGAAGGCCTTTATGATTAAGGGAAATGGATTTTTATTAATCTTATCCTGGTATGGTTGGGATTGATTCTTGTATACCAGAATTGATTTTTTTGAAATTGATTTCAATTCCTTTTATATTCTCCTTTATTTCTTTTAAACCCTCAAGAATCGTTGGGTTGATGAACTCTCCACCGGCTGCTTGGTTTATGGTTAGGAACATTGGGAGTGTGAGTGTAATAATTTTAATTATTCCTTGTAGAAGAATATTTGCATCATTTGCCAATGCCGTTATGTCTGCTTTAATCTCACTTACCGATTTACCTAACATTAAAGCGAGCAGGTAGGGAGCAGTAACTGTTGTTTTAATTGGATCAGTTTGCATTCTTGCCATTAACTGTTTTCTTATGGCAGCTGGAATTCCCTTTGCTTTGATTGCAAGATCATCCCGTTTTTGGGTTAGTCTCTTATTGTAGGGCACTATGACATCTTCATACAAGGCTTTTATTTGTTTAATAGGATTCATGATTTGTGTATGAAGATCTGTTCCTACGCGCCATGCAAAGCCTTTTAGGGCCTCAAATAAAGCGCCTGGCGTTGAAGCTGGAAATACTTTCAGCAGTGGTTTAATTGTAGAGATTTTACGTATATTATTTCCTAATGTGATGAGTTGTTCTTGCAATGACCCTAGATCTTCGGAAAGTTGTCGGGATATTAATATTTTACCTATTTTTCCTGTCACTTTATTCAGGCCCTTCATTGCCATAAGAAGAGCAGCGGTTGTCTTGAGTGCATTTTGGGCGAGCAGGCCGGGACCACTAAGGCTTAATTTATTAATTGATTCAACAAACTTAGGGTAGAAGTTATAAAGGTCGTCTGCACTTTTTGCTAATGGATACTTTTGATCTGCTTCTTTATTAATTTCTGCAGTTGATTTACCCCCCATCCATTCTGGCCGAATATGGGTTTTTATCCATGTTGCTCGAGAGGTGAGCTCAGTTAATGCCTCTTTCCATTTGCCCCCAATGTTGCTTGCTTTTGCGACCAAATCATTTACATCATTGGTGAGTCTTTGAATTTCACCCATAATTTTCAAATTGCGGAATGGTGTAAAGGCTTTTCCTACTTTTACGGAGTATTTCTTGATCGAATCAATTGAAGGTTGGATGTATTTCACTTTAACGCCAAGTATCTTCTCAAGTGCACCTTGGTAGAATTGTTCACCACCAGCTTTGATTTCTTGCATGAATTCTTGTGCAACTTGTTTCGCTTGATTAAATTTATTTTGTGCAAAATCAGCAAGTTTTTGTTTTGATTCAACAACGGTGCTAATGATAGCCCTCTTTGCGGCAGTTGTTTTTTCCTGAAGAAGCTTTTGAATTTCTTTTGCTTTTGCTTGCATAGCATTTGCTCCTTCTACAATTACATCTTTTTTAAAGTACGCCTGCATAGGAGTTATTTTTTCTTCTATTTGTGTACTTATTTCTTTAGCAAGATCTTTTAAGTCGCCAAGAAAGTTAAATGTGCCTTTTGGTTTTGCTTCTGGAGGAGTTGGAGCTGTTGGAGGAGAGGTTTGAGATGAGTTTGTATCCGGTGTTGCAGTCTCGGCTTGTCGATCAGCCAACTCTTGCTGTTTTTCAATTTCTGTTTTCTGCTTGGTTTCTTGTTGTGCTGAGTACACAGCTAATCCAGTAAGTACAGCTGCCAGAATGAGTGTTGCGCCAAGAATGCTTGCGCCTAGGCTGATCATGAAGTTACGCTGGCTGGTTGTTAGTTGTCCTTTGATGATTCCATTTTTAAGTGAAACGAATTTATTTTTGCCATCGCTAAACACGTTGCTAAGGCGTTGAGCCATTTGTTTTGGTCCCCAGCCCTTTACTTGCTGAGCTTGATCCTTTTTAGCCTCTTCAGCTATTTTAGCGCGAGCAGCTACACCAATAGACGAACCTGCTAATACCATGAGAGAAACAAAAATAAAGCTTGCTGTAGCTACGAGAATCACTCTATCCGCAACATTACATTCCCTGCCTGTTGCTATACAGTTTGCTATTTTACGTACACGATCTCCGGCGGACGTCATTTTATTTTGAACTGTGTTAAAAAGCTTTGCCTTGTCGAAAGATAAAGCTTTTTTGGTTGCCGTATCTAAAGTTTGTTTTGTTTTTTCTGAAATAAAATCAAAAGCGCTGCCAACTTTTTTGGTGATGTTGCTAGCTGCTTTTTTTGCTTGCTCCATCCATGCAGGTAATGCTTGCATCGATGTACTTTGAATCAGCAGGGCAAATGAGCACAACATTAAAATGCGCTTTGAGTATAGCCTCAAATGTTTCATGCTTTTTCCTTATTTTTATTTAGTTAGTTGATTTTTTTTAATTGCATTTCTCATACGAGCAAGCTCTTGCATCATGAGTTTTAGCGTTTCATTACTACTCATCATTAATGCTATGTCATCAGAATCTAACAGGGCTTTACTAAGTATTTCGTTTCCCTTCTCAATCGTTTCAAGGAGCGGTGTCATAAGTTTGGTGAAGTAGTTCACGATGCCCGCAGCATAGAGCAGGGTATCGTTTAGGAGATCTTTACTAATTTTTGCTTCTTTCATCACAGCTCTTTTAGCGACGTTCAAATAGTTCTGAAAAGGCTTTTGTTTTAGTTCTTCAATAATGTTTTGTTTGATAAAAAGCGGCATATTCGTTGCGTGCTCTGAGAACGTATTTGAGAGATTGGTTGTTTTCTGTATAGCATCCATGAGTTGTCCATTTGCTTTTATCATGCAAGGAAAAAGCTCATTTGTGATCATTTTTACTTGGTTAACAGTGTTAACGGGGTGCCATGCTAAAGAGGTAAACCAGTTCTTTAATGGAGCTTCAGCAATAGTTGCGGGGAGTACCTTTGCAAGATTTTTAAAAGGTTTCCCTGAAGTAAATTTATCAATTTCTTCGCCAACCTTTTTCATGTAATTGCTTATGGGCTTGAGTGGCATTATCATATCTTCGGTTAAAAGCACTTTTGCCAGTAGGCTCGCGCCATATATGCGGGATACGCTGCTCATTATTTCAGCGGATTGATTTAAGGTGTTCTGAGTAGTTTGACCAATCGTTTTTAGATCTAGCGTGTTTATAGATGTTATGAGCTTTGGATAGATAGCAAGGAGCGCATTGAGTTTCCCCGTTAGCGGATATTTTATGTTGAGTTGCTTGGTCACCTTAGGAGTGTTTTCAGTTCTGTAGCCAAGAAAGCCCCAATAGCCATCTCTTTCTTTAGTTCTTTGTCTCAGCTGAGATAGGAGTTCTCCAAGATTGTTATAGAGAGAATAGCCCTTTTTTTGAACCGCATACCAATTGTTGGTGACCGCATATATTGGTTGCCATGTTTGTTGTAGTTGCAATATCTCGATATGGGGCCATAAATGAGTCAAGCTTTGGCGAAATTGGCTGACGGCCTTTTGAAAATCTTTATAATTGATATCAAAAAGAGATTTGAGCGCCATGTTTATGAACTCTCCGGTTCCGCTTTCGACTTTAGAAAGAAGATTGTTGGCAGCTTCTAATGCTTCTTGATATTGATTTTTTGCCTTTTCGATGAGTTTTTTCTTTTCCTCACCAACAGCGCTTAAAGCTTTCAAAGCAAGAGCGCTTTTTTCTTCGAGATTCTTTTTTACCTGTGCATAGGTACGTTGAAAAATATTATTTCCCGATACCTCAACTTTGATTACTTTGTCAAAAAGTTTGCCGAAAGCTCCTTTGCCTGGCTCAATTGGTTCAACGGTTATTTTCTGAGCAAGTTCTTCTGCAGCTAGCTGTATATTCTCTGGAGAAGTATCATTGGATGTCCCTGGTTGTTTCGATTTGGATTCAGATTTTTGGTAATGTGCTTTATATAGTGACAATACTTTTTTTACTATTGCGTCAAAAGTATCTTTGATATTGTTGCTAACTGTTTGCCATCGAGACTCTGGTTTTTCAAGTAATGTGGCAGGAGAGATCGCTATGCTTTGCAGTAAAAGCATGAATGAGCAGATCATTAGAATAAGCCTTGAGTATAGTGTCACGCTTTTCATACTCTCTCCTGTTTTCTATTTATTACGCTGCGGGGGCCGCAATTTCAGGTGTTTTATTTATTATTTCATTCATCTTTTTCACAACTTCGTTGATATTTACGTAATTGTTTATGATGATTTTTTTAATTTCATCAGTGAATAATGAATTGATAATAGACGTTTTTACACCGTTAACTTTCACACTCAGAAGTTTATTGAATTCATCAAATGCATTTATAGCGTGTGGGATCATAACGTTGATATCTAGATCTTGAAGAAAACGTATTGCATCCTTAATGGTTGATGTAAGTATTCCTTTTGTTATACCAGCCATCATTGCTACTTTATTCTTCAGTAGGCTAGGAAAACGGGGGATAGCTTTAAGAGGATTTTGCTTCACGTCTCGAGCTGCGGCTTTGATAGTTTCTAGAGAATCGCTTATGAGTTCAACATACTTATCAAGGCGTTTTTTAATGATATCAATTTGTGGCTTAACCTTTTCTATACGATCAAGAATAGGCTTCACCTGAGAGAAAAATACTTTGGCTGTGCTAATACCATTACTAAAAAGATTTTTAATAAGAGCTTTAAGGGTGTCTTTTGTTGTTGGCTTTTCAACAAGAAATATACGATTTGAAAGTGCATTTTTAATATTTTCTGCGAGAGAGGCTGTGTGATCTTTCATTTCACGAAGTAATGGCTCCATTTCATTTGCAGATATTATCTTACCGAGTTTTCCGCCTACTTTGTTGGTTAAAATAGCTACGCTTAATGCACCTCCGATGGTGGCATTAATTATTTTTTCAACTACTTGCCCTATGAGTGGAAGATTAAGCTTGTTATTTACTATATCAACGATATTAGGATATATGTTTAGAATTTCTCTTAGATTACTTCTGATTTTTTTAGTTATTTTCCATGATTCTTCTTGTTTCTTGTAAAGTTGATTGTATTTCTCTTGTTCTTTTTTTTGAAGCTTTTTATATTCTTCTTCAGGCATCTTCTCTAAGATAAAATTTTCTTTTTGTGAAGAGTTTAATTTAATGTATTGATTAAATGGAATGGCTAATGAAGCAGGTTTGAAAAGTTTTGGAAGAGCTACAGCGAACAAAATTTGGTGTTTATCTTTTGCCGTTTTAAGATATTCTATGGGTCCTTTTATCACTCCTTGAAGATAATTTTTGAGGTCATCAAACTGTTTTTCAAGCGTATTGATGTCTTTCGTTTTTGAGAGAGCAAGATTTAATTGTGTTTTTAGGTCATCTACCTGAGATACGACTTGGCGCATGCCAGTAAAAAAATTACCAAGATCGATGCCAAGGAGTTTTTGTACCATATCTTTTATAGAAAAATCAGAAAGATCTGATTTAAGATCAGCTAACCCTATTTTTTCTAAGAAAAAATTTCCTGCTTGTTCTGCTGATTTAAATAGTTTGTTTTTACCTTTGCTTATTGTTTCAGCAATAGCATTCTTTAACTGTTTTGCATTGTCTTTTGCGAGTTTGAATTTGCTATCAAAAAATGCGGTAAATTTATTTTGTGGTACATCATCACCAAGATTGGTATCAAAAATGAGTTCCTTGCCAGCTCCTTTGAGACGGACTTGGCTAGGGTCATCGGCGACGCCAATGTTGAGTATGTCTTCCTCTGTTTGTTCTATATCAGCCTGGCGCTTTGCAATCTCTAATTCTCCTAAACGGATACGTTCATCTTCAGCACGTTGTTCAGCTGCAATGCGAGCAGCTTCTTTGGTTTCTTGATTTTTTGAATACACAGCAAGGCCTGTAAGTACAGCAGCAAGAACGAGCGTTGCACCAAGAATGCTTGCGCCTAGGCCGATCATAAAGTTGCGTTGGCTAGTTGTTAGTTGTCCTTTGATGATTCCATCTTTGAGCGAAGCAAACTTATTTCTGCCATCGCTAAACATGTTGCTAAGGCGTTGAGCCATTTGTTTTGGTCCCCAGCCCTTTACTTGCTGATCTTGATCCTTTTTAGCCTCTTCAACAATTTTAGCGCGAGCAGCTACACCAATAGATGAACCTGCTAGCACCATGAGAGAAACAAAAATAAAGCTTGCTGTAGCTACGAGAATCACTCTGTCAGCAACATTACATTCCTTGCCTGTTGCCATCATACAGTTGGCTATTTTACGCACACGATCTCCGGCGGACGCCATTTTATTTTGAACTGTGTTAAAAAGCTTTGCCTTATCAAAAGATAAAACTTTGTTGGTTACCGATTCAAAAGCGTTGCCAACTTTTTTGGTGAGGTTGCTAGTAGCAGATTTAGCTTTTTGCTTAAAAGTATCCCAGGGGGTAGCTTGGGATACTGCAGTAGATTGTAGCAAGAGCATAAAAGAACAGAATGTTAATATTTTTTTTGAAAAGCTTCTTAAGGATTTCATATCTCTCTCCTAGTATAAAATTACTTATTATATTCACATAGTAATAATTTAGAGAGAGAAGTTTGAAGTATTTGATATTATAAAGGCCCCTAAGTGAGGCCTTTATAAGCAAAACGGGTTAAAACTGTATGTCTTCTTGTGCCATATCCATATCCATCATTTCAGGAACCATTTCTTGATCTGTAGACATTTGATCTGGCATCATAGGCTCAGACTCTTGAAAGTCAGACATGCTCATGGGAGTATTTGTTACCGGCTTTTTCATTCGTTTTTCCGTTTGTTGCATTCTATCTTGCTTATCTTCTTTGCGCATACAGCTACAGCCAGGTAATGCGAATAGTGCTAGAAGGGTGAATATTCCATATTTCATGCTTTCTCCTTTTTAAAGAACCGTTAAAATAATATCGCCCCTAAGTTTATCCTAGGGGCGAATCTCTTCACAATGGTTTTAAATGAGGCGAAGCAATGGCTACTTTTTAAGACGAGAACTTTTTTTTGGAGTATGCACCTTTTTCTTCATACTTTTTTTGAGGGGGGAATTTACAAAAGCTTGCTCTAAAACTTGATCCATACTGTTTACCAAAATTATTTTTAAATCATCTAGCTTTACTTCTTTGGCAATCTCGTCAAGATCGTCCTTATTTTCTTCGGGGATAAGCACGGTATTCATTTTGTGTTGTTTTGCTGCAAGCAGCTTTTCCTTAAGTCCGCCAATGGCAAGTACGCGTCCTTGCAGAGTAACTTCACCTGTCATAACCAAGTTTGGTTTTGTCTTTAAACCGGTTAAAGAAGAAACCAAAGCGGTTACGATAGTGATACCAGCCGATGGTCCATCTTTGGGAGTAGCCCCTTCAGGGATATGAATATGAATGTCTTTGGTGCTATGAAAGGAGTTTTTTAAGCCCAGCTGCTTGGCGCGAGAGCGAATATAGCTCATTCCTGCTTGCGCTGATTCTTGCATTACATCGCCAAGTTGGCCGGTAAGGGTTACGTTTCCTTTACCTGAAAGTACCGTTGTTTCAATTTCAAGTACATCGCCACCAACTTCAGTCCATGCAAGGCCCGTTGCCAAGCCAATGCGTTCTGAAGATTGGTTTAAACTGGTTTTTTTGAAAGCAACATTACCAAGCCATTCTTTCATAAGATCAGCCGTAAGCGTTATTTTTTTGACTTTATCATTTTTTAAGAAGAGCTGAATTGCTTTTCTCATAAGCTTTGCAATCATACGATCAATTTGCCTCACTCCAGCTTCTTTGGTGTACTCTGTTATGAGCACATAAAGAACATCATCAGGAATGTTGAATTGTCGCTTACTGAGGCTATATTGCTCTAGATTATTAGGAATAAGAAATTGCTTTGCAATGTTATGCTTTTCCTCGTCGGTATAGCCAGATAATCCAATTACTTCAAGGCGATCATATAAAGCATAAGGAATGTTTTCAGACACATTGGCTGTTGCTATGAATAGTACCTTTGAAAGATCGTATTCAGTGTCTAAAAAGTGATCCACAAATGATTTGTTTTGTTCCGGATCAAGCACTTCAAGCAGTGCTGATGCTGGGTCCCCATGAATGTCTTGAGACATTTTATCGATTTCATCAAGTAAAATTACCGGGTTGATTACTCCAGCTTTTTTCATTGCCTGAATAATTTTTCCCGGAAGTGCTCCAATATAAGTGCGTCGGTGGCCACGAATTTCAGCTTCATCACGAATGCCGCCAAGTGAAATACGCACAAACTCTCGGCCAACGCTTTGAGCGATAGAGTGCGCGAGAGAGGTCTTCCCCACACCAGGAGGTCCAACTAAGCATAAAATAGGAGAGCGTTCCAACTTCTTGGAAAATTTTTTAGCAGCTAAGAATTCGACGATGCGCTCTTTTGCTTTATGTAGACCAGCATGATTCTTATGAAGGATACGTTCTGCTTGTGTAAGACTAATTTTATCTTTGGTAGCCTTTTTCCATGGCAAACTTGTTACCCAATCAACGTAGTTTCTACTTACTACCGCTTCAGAAGATAGTGGTGGCATTTGTTCGAGTCGTCGCAACTCTTTTTCCACCTTCTCTTGTGCGTCCTTAGGCAGATTGAGGTCATCTGCTTGCGTACGGATTTGATCCAGTTCCACAGCCTGATCTTCTCGGCCAAGCTCTTTTTGAATCGCCTTCATCTGTTCAGTTAGGTAGTATTCACGTTGGCTTTTTTCTACCTGAGTCTGGATACGACCACGAATGCGTTGCTCTGTTTGCAAAATTTCGATCTCTTTTGTGAGCATGCGGCACAGGGTGATCATACGCTCTGGCAGATCAGCCATTTCAAGTATTTTTTGTCGATCTTCGAGAGACAAACTCGTAACATGTACCGCAATAGTATCGGTAATGTAATCGATTTCTTGTGGGGTTTTTACTGAATCAATAAGATCAGCTGGAGCCTTTTCATTGAGCTGAGCATAGGAGATATAAAGCTCTTCAAGTTGTCGCCATACCGCTTCGAGCTCCACCTCTTTTTCAAGGCTGGTTGTATGCAGATCTGTGTATGAAACATTGATAAAACCATCTGATTCAGTAAATGTATCAAATTTTGCACGACACACCCCTTCAGCCAAGATCTTTAGAGCCCCATTAGGCATGCGCATGACTTGCAAAATCGTTGATCGCGTGCCGTGACTATATAAGTCTTTACGTGCAGGATTTTCGACCGTTTGATCTTTTTGAGAGGTAATGAATAACGTTCGATCATGTTTCAAGGCGTATTCAACTGCCTTAATTGAAAGATCACGGCCTACAATAATAGGAATGATGCTTTTCGGTAGAATAACGACATTTTTTAAAGGCAGAAGAGGCGTCATTAAGCGCTCTGTGCCGGTGGATTCACTGTTTTTAGTGTCTTGAACCATTTCAGCCATTGCTCATATCCCTCTTGATTTGTTTTCATATAGAAATTTTATGTGAGCGTGAGTCACTCATATTTGCGATATACTCTCATCGTATTAAGGGTACTTATATTGGGTGATTTGTCAATGAGTTGCCGTTAAGATTGAGCCGGCAGTTGATAATACAACGATTGGAGCAATGCTCTAGAAACGCCATGGATAAAGACGATTCAGATTGAAATTATTTATTTAAAAAGAACCTATCCCAAAATTCGAATAATTTGAAAAGCCTCTAGAAAAAAGGAGAAAGTCTCGCTATTTTTGAATGATTTTGTCCAAAACTATTTCAAAAAAAAGAGGCTTTCATGAAGCAATTTTACATCGTAGATTCAAATAATAAGTGCAACATTTTGATATCCTAAATTATCACTATTC
>CAYGJB010000029.1:0-11311 GCA_964350195.1 uncultured Pseudomonadota bacterium | reverse complement strand
AACTATTTGTATTGCCATCCCCCGTACTGATTGCTTTGCAATCAAAAAATGAGCAGGTTGTGCTTGAGAGCAAGCTGTAGCCCGCTTGCAGATTAGCTTGCGTAGTACAGCCTTTAACATAGATTGTATGGCATTCATCCAGCTCCATGCCGGTGGTATTTAGATTCATATCGCAATTGCAAATCAAGCCATTGCTCGCTTGCTCTAAGCTAATGCCTCGTAGGGCATTTTTAACCGTAATATCTTGCAAGGTAATAGCAGAGCAGCCAGCATGCACTTGAATTCCATCACCTGGTACCACGCTTATTACCCCATTTGTGATCGTTACATTCGTAAGATTCCCATTGATCACAATCCCATTAGTCCCCTCGCTCACTGTATGCCCATTCATATCGAGCGTTACATTGCTTGCAGAGATCGTGATTTGATTAAAGACGTTGCCGGCCAGCTTATAAAAACCAGGGCTATCAATCAGGCTAAAAGAATAATTGGCAAAGCAATCTAGGCACCCTAACAATAATAAAGGTATAATTACTCTAACTTTTTTCATTCAAGACCCTCTCTCCGTTCGTCCTGAGCTTGCCGAAGAATAGGAACGGAAACTGATCGCTCGAAACACCTCGACAAGCTTACGACTTCGCAAAAGCTTCGACGCACACGCAGGGCAAATGGGAAAGAACCAGTAGCTCTTTTGGATTTCATTAACTCTCCTACAATAGATTATCAATCAAGCTTTCAGACAGCACTTCTATTCGTCTTAATCGTGCGGGAAAATCTATTGTATTGATTATTGGATTCTTCGAAACGGACTCTATATTTTGCAAATCCGTTGGCGCTAATCCAAAGAGTTGATTGAAAACGTTGGTAACAAACTGATAATTAAATGAATTATCAAAAGCAGTGTTGCCAATGATCATGTTCGAGATGCTTGAACCGGAAATGCCTGAGCCGCGGGGTATTTGATTGCCAGCATTGCAATAAACTTTATTATTTTGAATCATATTGCCAGTGGGAAACTGCAACCCTCTATATATATTTATAGTATATGCTCTGGTCCCCACAGCAATATACTCTCCATCGGGAGACCAGCTATTGTCAATACATGCAATTACTATCGACCCTTCATTATGAAGATTCGCGCCATCAAATGATACAGCGCTTATATTACCTCCAATGGTACCTGTTCCTACAATGTACTTTCCGTCGGGAGACCAGTTCATTGCATCTTCTCCTCCTCCTATAGAAGCAGAAGTGAGCAACGAAAGCGTATCATTCTCAAAAAGAAGAACATACTTTGTAGCACCATCACCTGCAAGAGTGATATATCTGCCATCAAAAGACCATTTTAAACTAAGCGAAGTAATTCCCAAGCTAACAGTACTCCCCACTTGTGCAATCGTGCCTGATGATCGATCGAATGCAAACACTTGCACATTTCCAAGTCCATCAATACTAGCGATATAATCAGCTACCGGAGACCAATCAACAGCAAAAACTGTCCCTGCAGTAGTGCTGCTATTTACTACAAAAGAAAATGTATCAGTAATCCTATCCATACGATATATTGAACAGTATGTAGACCCAGCCCTAGTTGCAACGTATTGCTCATCTGAAGACCATGAAATCATAAGTGCCACCCCCAGATCGGAGCTTACTACATTTAATTCATTATTAATTGAATCAAACTTATATAGTGAAGAACTACCATTTATAGCAACCGCCACATATTTTCCACTGGGCGACCATGCACAATCAAAACCGGCTGCTGCCAAGCTTATTGCTTGCAGTAAAATCAGACTCTCTTGCTCTCTATCAAATTCATACAAAGAGAGCTCTCCTTGATTAAAGGCAGAATTATTATCGATTACTGCCAAATATCTACCATCGGGGGACCAATCAACGCCATATCCATCCCGAAAGCCAAGGCTGGCTGTAGTTACCAAATCTAGACCATTAAACTTTCTATCCAAATAAATCCCATAAGGCACCGATAAACCATCTGTGCTCGTAATTGCATTATCTGCTTCACATTCAATTATTTTATGGCATTGCGTACCAGTACCAAGCAATGCAAAACCGGCCACGATTGTATTCCAATCTGTTGCATTCAAGTTTTGCGTTGCGCTTGCAAGGCATCGTTCGAAAATATTGCCATAGCCATCACGAGATACAAAGCCATACACATTTGATTCGTCTCCCGAGCTGTTAGTATTGCCATAGCCATTTGATAAAGCTTTGCAACCAAAAAAAGAACAGGTTGTACTCGAGATAAGAGAGTACCCCGCCTGCAAATTTGCTTGCGAAATACAATCTTCTAACAAGATATTATGGCACTCACTTAGCTCAATACCGGTAGTATTTGAATACATGTCGCAGTTACGAACTAAAGCATTAACCACGCAATCAAAGAAAACTCCACGCACAGAGCTTCTTATAGCTATATCTCTTAACGTGATATCTTGGCAGCCAAAATTAACTTGAATTCCATCGGAAGATACACCGTTTATTGCACCGTTTTTTATAGTTACATTATTCAAACCTCCATTGATTACAATTCCATTGGCTCCCCCGCTCACCGTACATCCATTCATATCAAGCGTTACATCGCTCACGGCAATCGTGATTTGATTTGAGACATTGCCAGCTAGCCGATAGAATCCGGGACTATTGATCTCGCTAAATGGATAGGTGCGATAAGAAAGATAGCCAAGCTCATCAAAAGAGAGATAAGAAAGATAGGTTTCTTTTTGATCCCACTCTAAACCTTCACTATTGCCAACAGAGACAATGGGGCTCGTATTATCTACAGGATTGGTAAGGGAAACGATATAAGCAGAAAGATTAAAGGGAATGAGCACTAACAAAAAAAGGCATTTTTTTTTTAATATAAAACTATCTCTTACCACACTCTTCCCTTTTCATACTTTAAGAACGTAAGTTTTGACTTTTCTTAAGAAACAAACACATTTGCATATGGATTTACTGCTCCTGTAGTTGGCGGGTTTGCAAGGGCAATACCTCGCTCAACGATGGTTCCTTGCAAAGCGTATTTCACTGAATTTGCAATGTTGTGTGCAAAATTGGCGTATACCATAGAAAGATTTGCCACAGTAGTTACCGCGTCTGTTACCGCTCTTCCTGCTCTTGGAGATCCCCCAGATCCGCCAGTTCCCGCAGCACCAGTATTTCTAATGGTGCAATTGCGAATCACGGTATCAAGCGCACCTGCTTGAATATTTACCCCATCGCCACCATTACCATTCGTTCCAGCACCTCCGCCATTCCCACCATTACCGGTAGATAAAATGGTGCAATCGGTTACTTCCGTCTCAGTAGCGCTAGCCTGTATTACTAATCCATGCCCGCCATCAGCGCCATCCGTAGTACCATCACCACCATCGCCAGTAGAGATAAAGCTGTTTTTTATTATCACGTTATTAGCAGTTGCACCAACAATAATACCATTACCGCCAGCTGTTCCAGTAGCACCGGTACTTTCGCCAGCGCCACTTTTTACCGTAACATCAAAGATTTGCGTATCATTACCAAGGATCTCGATTCCTACACGACCAGCAATCGTATCAGCAGTAGTATCAGCACAGACTATAACCACATCGGATATTTTCGCACGATCGGAAGTAGCTTCTACCGTAATACCAGCGACAGGAGTTAAACTAGGGGCAGGCGGCGTTATGTTACCACTACGCACATCAACATCATCGGAACTAATAGTAACAACACCAGTTACGCAATGCTTATTCAAATCAAGCGCAACGCAATTGGCAGTAATATCTATATCTGCGGTAACGTCTTCCGAAAGGCAATAAAGTCCTGATGAGGATATTGTTATTATACCATCATCAGAAATGTCTGCGCTTGATATTCCAGTTGAAGCACACACAGTAAGCGAATCAACGATACTTTCAATGCCTTCTATTTTGGAGCAGAGAGATTCTCCCAAAACTGAAACGTCTACTTCAATTTTGCAGATCTTACTTTCAATATCATCTACTGTTTCGCCAATGCGTTTGGAAATTCCCCAGAGCGGCTGCCCAGTTATAACCGGACCAACAAATGCCCTTGTCGTCATACAAATTATAGAAAGAAAAAGAAGAAAAGAAGAAAGGTATTGAGCCTCATTACGTTTCATTACTACTCCTCGCTTTGTGCCATTAGATCGCTTTATTGCACCATACGCTAGAGTACGATAATGTCAAGAAACAAACCGAAATGCAATCATTAACTCTATTATTAAAACTATGATAGTTCAGAAAGCTCTCGCAGGGCACTCACCAGCTTTTTAACATCTTCCATTCGGGTGTAGCAATAAAAGCTTGCTCGCACAGCAGCATCATATCCCAGCTTTTTGGCAAGCGGTTGTGCACAAAAATGGCCCGCCCGCACACAGATTTTTTTTGTATTTAAAAAAGCTGCCACATCATGCGCATGCATGTTCTTTACAATAAACGTTACTGAATGCCCGGACTCTTTTAGTTGATCCAATGGGCCATATAGCGTTACATGAGGCATTTTTTGAATTTCATCAATTGCATAGCTCGTAAGAGCTGCTTCGTGCTTTTGAATTGCATCAAAGCGAACATGATTTGTAAGATAGTTGATCGCTGCATGCAGCCCAATAGCTTGCACTAAAGATGGCGTACCCGCTTCAAACTTTTGTGGTGCATCAGCAAGAGAGTATCCTTGCAAGCTCACTTCCCGTACCGCGCCCCCGCCAAGAGACAACGGCTCGATTTCATCTTGCACATCTTCGCGAATATACAAAACGCCAATACCGGTGGGTCCCAGCATTTTATGCCCAGAAAAAACAAGAAAATCGCAGCCCATTTTTGCTACATCCAGTCTTTCATGTGGCGCTGATTGGCATGCATCGATGAGCAATTTTGCACCAACCTTTTTTGCCATCTGCGCGATCGCTTTTATATCCACCCTCGTGCCGATAGCATTGGATATGTGAGTTATAGCAACTAATTTTGTTTTTTTATGTATAAGTTTTTCTGCGGCATCCATATCAAGCGATCCATCTTGCGAAACTGGAATATACACAAGCTCTGCGCCAACTTCTTTCGAGACTCGTTGCCATGGCAACAGATTCGCATGATGCTCAAGCTCGGAGATCACAATCCGATCCCCTTCTTTAAGATGATTTCTCGCCCAACCAGTAGCAATGAAATTAATCCCCTCAGTAGCTCCCCGTACAAAAATAGTTTCCTTGGATTTGGCATTGATAAACTGAGCAACAGCTTTTCGCGCATCTTCATATTTTTGCGTAGCAAGCTCTGCAAGGTCATAAATGCCTCGTCCAGGATTAGCATTATATGTGGTATAGGCCACATTCACCGCATCAATAACTTGTTGTGGCTTTTGTGTAGTGGAAGCGTTATCTAAATAGATTATTTTTTCTGATACGAGTAACGGAAAATCTTTTATCTTGTTTTCCATATTTTGCCTACTTCGTTTGAACTATATTAAGATCTGCAAAAAAAGCATCCAATAAAAGCATGCGTGCCGCTGAACTATCAATACCGCGTGCCTCAAGATACAAAAGATGCTCCGCATCAAGCTGACCAATTGCACTTCCATGCCCACATTGCACATCATCCGTGAGAACTTCGATGCTCGGCCGCGCAAAAGAGTAGGCCTTATCGCTCATTAATAAGCTTTTATGCTGCTGAAATGCTTCACTGCCTTCTGCATTTTTTTCAACTATAATCATGCCATTATAGAGTGCTCGGCTTTTATCATAAAGCGCAGTGCGAACCACGCAGTTACTTTTTGTATGCGATGCTTTATGAAGCTGTACCGTTTCTATTTCATGAGTAGTTGCGCCCGAGTACTGTGCACCAAAACGTATCTGTATTTCGCTATTCTTTCCTGCAAGAGTTGCATATAGTTTACTGTGTATTTTTTCTGCTCCTCGCTGCCATTGCTCAAAATAAATCTGGCTGTCTTGCAGGGACTCCAATAAAATACAACTTTCTATCTCCGCTTCAGATACAAAAGATCGCTGATCTTTGTATTGTATATGCGCATTTGATTGAGCAATAATCTCTAAAGTTATCGATAACTTTCCCGCATCATAGGCACGATCATCTACAATCGTAACGTAAGCTCCTGGCCTTATGATAAGTTTAAGATTGTTACTCTCAATATTTTCAGCACTCAGTTTCAGCTGAGTTCGTCCATTGAGATACATCACCTGCCTATTACTCATCCGATTGATCCTTCCATTTCATGTGCAATCAATCGATTAATCTCAACCGCATACTCCATCGGCAGCTCTTTCACAAACACATCAATAAACCCATTTACAATCAGTGCTCGTGCAGCTTGCTCTGAAAGACCTCTACTCTGAAGATACAAAAGCTGCTCATCGCTTATTTTGCTCACTGATGCTTCATGCCCAATATCCGCCATTTGTTCTTTAACGTCCACGGTAGGATAGGTATCAGTTTGCGATTGCTTATCAAAAATGAGTGCATCGCATTGAATTTTTGCCTTCGCATTACGTGCACCTTTCACCACTTTCAAAAGACCACGATAGCTTGTGCGTCCACCATCTTTGCTAATTGATTTTGAGACAATATTTGAGCTGGTATGAGGTGCTAAATGAATAATTTTTGCACCAGAATCTTGATGCTGCCCTTTGCCTGCCACCGCAATAGAAATAACTTGGCCGCGAGCTCGTGCACCTTTCAAAATAATACAGGGATACTTCATCGTAACCTTACTACCAAAATTGCCATCCACCCATTCAACCGTAGCATTTTCATAGGCAATCGCTCGCTTGGTTACTAAGTTGTACACGTTATTCGACCAGTTTTGAATGGTGGTATACCGAACATGCGATCCAGGCAAGGCAACTATTTCCACAACCGCACTATGCAATGAACTTTTCTTATAGATTGGTGCGCTACAGCCTTCCACATAATGCACATAGCTTCCCGGCTCTGCAATGATTAAGGTGCGCTCAAATTGCCCCATACTTTGAGAATTTATTCGAAAATAGGCCTGAAGCGGCATATCTATTTTCACCCCTTTAGGCACAAAAACAAAACTTCCGCCACTCCATACTGCACTATTTAATGCGGCAAACTTATTATCTTGAGGCGGGATCACGGTACCAAAATATTTTTTAAACAAATCGTGATGCTCTTTGAGGGCTGTGCTCATGTCACAAAAGATCACTCCTTGCTCTGCCCATTTTTTCTTCAGCTGCTTATAAATCATCTCCGATTCAAACTGTGCTCCCACGCCAGCAAGCATAGATCGCTCCGCTTGAGGAATGCCAAGTGCATCAAACGTTTGTTTAATTTCTGAAGGCACGGTATCCCAGGAGCTGCTTTGAGATTCAACCGGCTTCACATAATAATGAATATCCCGATGATCAAGCGCAGAAAGGTCTGCTCCCCATGTGGGCATTTGCTTTGATTCAAAGATCGCAAGCGATTTTAAACGAAATGAATTCATCCAAGCTGGTTCATTTTTTTGCCGTGAAATGTCTTGAATAAGCTGGATATTAAGCCCCTTGGGAGATTGGTAGACGGCATTATGCTTATTTGCTTTTGAGATATCCATCATACCCTTTTGATTCAAGCAGATGTACCAAAGATGCATCACCCGATCTACAAATAGTACCGTTCGCCAATACGTGCACATGATCAGGAGAAATATGCTCAAGAATGCGCTGATAATGAGTAATAATAATAACGATCATGGCGGGATACAGCTCTTTCAACTTTTCAATCACCAGTGCCACAAGCTTAAGCGCATCAATATCAAGACCAGAATCAATCTCATCCAAGATAAGAAGCTTTGGCTTTGCAATGAGCATTTGAAGAAGTTCAAAACGCTTTTTTTCACCACCAGAAAAGCCGTCATTGCAGCTTCGCTGCATGAAAGATTCATCCATTTTTAAAAATGAAAGCCCTTCTCGCACCTCTTTTTCAAATGCCACCAAATCAATCGGCGTATTCCCTTGTGCCTGCCGCATTTCTTTGAGCAAATTAAAAACACGCAGCCCAGGAATAGCTGGCGGTTGCTGAAAAGAAAGAAAGATTCCTAACCTCGCACGCTCATGCGGAGAAAGATCAGTTATGTTCTGATTGTTAAAAGTTATGCCACCATGCAACAGCGTATAATTGGGATTACCAATAATCGATTGGGCAAGCGTGCTCTTTCCTGAGCCATTGGGCCCCATAATTGCATGAACAGAGCCAGCTGAGGCATCAAAAGAAAGGCCTGAAAGAATTGTTTGATCATCTATAGAGATAGAAAGTTTTTTAATTGAAATCATACTATCCGAAAGGGTTAAATCGCACATAAATACCCTCTCAGTATATCAATTGGGCCGATTTTGGCCATATCTTCATTCAGGCAAGCCCCCTAGGCTCTGCCAAGCTCATGATCAGGCCTCGCAAGGCAAGCAACTACACCTAATGAATGCAGAGATACGTACTCTCAAAAAAGCATAAAACTGGTCTTCTTACGAGTCCGAATTACAGCTAATTTCTCATCTCCATAACGACTTTTAGTCAAAATTATTAAAGGTTTAGGGAAAATTGTCTTGATCTGATCTTTCAGGTAAAGCATAATTAATTATTATTCATCTTTTTACTTATAAGTCCTCACGATGATGCTAGATAAACAATCCCTTTCGGATCAATGCATTATTGATCACTTACATACCGATTACGGCATTAAAGCTACTACCCTAACACTCATCCCTTTAGGCGCTGATATGAATGCGCTCGTATACAAAGCACAGACGCATGACCAGCTATCTTATTTCATCAAATTAAAACGTGGTCCCCATAATGATATTGGCGTTATCATACAATTACTGTTACATGATGCTGGCATCCCGCAAATTATAACTCCTATCAAAACAAAGCATGGCCAACCAACTCACCGTATTGATAACTTCACTCTCATTGTATATCCCTTTATTGAAAATCAAGATGGTTTTAAATGCAGTCTAACCAGCGATCAATGGGTTACTTTTGGCAAGGCCTTAAGGCAAGTGCATGAATTCGATCTACCCCCATTAATCAAAAATCAGATTAAGCAAGAAACCTATTGCCCAAAATGGCGCAAAGCTGTTCGATCAATCTATGCCTATATTGATACTCAGCCAAAGATAGCTGATGAAGTAGCCTTAAAACTATTAGCATTTATGAAAAAGCAGAAAAAAATAGTGCTACGTTTGGTGAATCGAGCTGAACAACTAGAACAAAAAATCCAAAGCCAATCACCTGAATTTGTATTGTGTCATTCTGATATTCATGGCGGAAATATTTTAATAGCGAATGATAGCGCTCTTTATATAGTAGATTGGGACCAGCCCATCATGGCACCCAAAGAACGAGATCTTATGTTTATTGGGGGAAGCGTTGGTAATGTTTGGAATGCTCCAGATGAAGAAATGCTTTTCTATAAAGGTTATGGAAAAACTGAAATCAATAGAGAAATTTTCTCCTATTATCGGCATGAACGAATAGTGGAAGACATTGCTCTTTACAATCAGCAGCTACTTCTAACAACAGATGGCGGTAAAAATAGAGCGGAAATATATAAACAATTCATAGATATGTTTGAGCCTCGAGGCGTAGTAGACATAGCATTCAATACCGATCCCAAGAAAAATCGCTAAGCGATAGTCTCACATTTAATACTATGGCACAAAGCTTGGCGCTTCGCATAAGTATCGTTGCGATAGATCAATGTATTTTAAATCATTTGCTGTCGATTCAAATTTTATTTATCTCCTACAAATGTTTGTAATTTTTTATAAAAACGCTGACACTCTATACAATCATTTTTAATTTGAAAAAATTATAAAAAATGTATTGTTTATAAAAAGGAAAAATATGAAACGATATCTTTTATTATTGAGTCTACACATAGGGCATCTATTTGCTGCTGGTATCCCATCAATCATTTCATCAAAAAAAGATCATTTAAAAATCTATAGTGATTCTAAAGAAACAGAAAAATTAGGGTATGGTAATTGGAATCCACACGAAGATGGTGAATATTTAATGATCAAATCGTTTATTAAAAAGGGTGATATAGTTATTGATGCGGGAGCACATAAAGGCGAATGGTCAAATTTGGTATTAAAGCATACCGATAATAATTGTCTTCTTTACTCTTTTGAGCCGGTGCCAACCTTTTTTAAACAGCTGAGTGAAGAATTGGTAGATAGAGCACAATGCTGCAACGCTGCTTTGGGTAAACATCAAACTGAAGTTTCCATGTATTATTATTATGAAGAAAGCGAAGGATGCAGTTCTTTATTTGAGCGAAAGGTATTACATACTATTCCTGTCAAAAAAATTACAGTACCTGTTACTTATTTAGATAAATTTTGTACTGAAAACAATATTGATCATATTGATTTTCTCAAAATTGATACCGAAGGTTCTGAGTGGGATGTATTGCAAGGAGCTCATGAATTAATAGCAGACAAAAAGATACCAATTATTCAATTTGAATATGGAGGAACCTATCCAGATGCAGGTATCACTTTAAAACAAGTATATGACTATTTGGTTTCTAAAGGATATGCAATTTTCAGATTAACACATGATGGATTAATTTATGTTCCTGAATGGAGAGAATCTTTAGAAGATTATCATCTTTCTAACTGGCTAGCTGTAGTTGCTTAAGCGAATATGAACAGATACGCGCCTAATTTCAGCAATACTCCTATTTATGTTTAATATTATTTTTGCTTTATCTTAAAACTCTCTGAAGAATGGTCAAAACATTTAGTGATGCACGCAGGACTTAAAATCCGCGATATACTTACATTTGTTTTTTTTGAAGGGATACAATGAAATTATATCTAATAGCTACTCTTTTTATCATCAATACAAGCTTTTGTGTGAATCATAATGAACCAAAAGAAATTGAATTAAAGTTTAAACTTCCACAAGAAGAATTAGATCTATTTAAAAATAAACTAAACGCCGGTTCCATAAATGCAATAGAAATGAACGAAACGTATCTTTTAGGCCATGATATTCATTTTATTGAACAAAATGGATATAAACAAATGCCTAGTTACCTCCGTCTCAGAAAAACAAATAAGGGCTCTTTTATCACTCTCAAAAAACGCAATAAAGAAGAAGTAATAGAATATGAAACTCAATTAAACGATACCCACATGATGCTCAATATTTTAAATAATCTTGGATATGGAACTCAAAAAGAAAATATAATCCGTCTTAAAAAATCGTAGATTCAAATAATAAGTGCAACATTTTGATATCCTAAATTATCACTATTC
>CAYGJB010000028.1:0-11415 GCA_964350195.1 uncultured Pseudomonadota bacterium | reverse complement strand
GATCTTTTGAAGAAAATGAGAAGCGGGGGCTTTTAAGCCCTCCGAGCTTCACTTTAATTATAATCACTCGATTTTATGTTTGTAATATTTAACATATTCTGAATTGACTATTATAATCCTTCCGATTATTATTATTGTATACAAACTTGAATATGAAAGATGCCTGTATGAAGGGGTTATAATGTCAGCAATTCGAATTTTGCTCTTGGGTCTTTTGAATGATAAGCAGCCACGCCATGGCTATGAAATTAAGCAGATTTTAGAGTCTTGGAATGCTGATAAATGGGCAAACGTTGGGTATGGATCAATTTATTTTGCTCTTAAAAAAATGGCCGAAGAAGGCCTTCTGACTGTTCTTGAAGATCAAGAGGGCAAACAAGATAAAACAGTGTATCAAATTACTCAGGCAGGGAGTGATGCTTTTATGGTTATGCTACGCAAGCAATGGCTTGAGCTAAAACCTTCTGTTGATCCATTTCAAGTAGCTCTTACTTTTATGCAATATTTACCAAAAGATGAATTAGTTACGGCATTAGAACATCGCGCTGATACATGGAAACATGTTATTAAAACATCGAGTCGGGTTCTTCCAATGGCAATGAAAAACATAACATTACCAAAACATATTGATGAGAATCATCGCCTAATTCTAGCCCACTATCAAGCAGAGCTTGATTGGATCGAAAATACATTAAAAAAAATTAAGAAAAATGAATTACCGTAATTGAGGGGTTCCGTGTTTAAAAAGTATGCAAAGATTATTGCGATCGGTTTTATACTAGGCATGTCAGCATTTATGCCAGCAGCAGAAAGTAATCCGTTAATCGCAGAAAAAGTGGTGCAATTAATCAAAAAAGACGAGTTAGACGATCAAGAAAAAAATAAAAAAAACGACGATGATGATAAGGACACCAATATGATTACTAAAAAACTTGATCAAGACACCCAACTGACCACCGCTTCAGGTTGTACTTTCACTGCGCAAAAGGGTTGGCTCGTATCACAATACCCAGACAAAATTGTACTCGAAGAACCAGATCGAGAATTAACAGTAGCTCTTATTGAAAACAATGGAGATGATGCAGAGCAAGCAGCGCTCGCTGCGTGGCAACAAATTCAACCAGATTTTGCACGTACTATTCAACACAAAATGCAAGCAGTCGCACAAGATGGATGGGATGAAATTGTACAGTTTATGTATGATACTTCAGCACATGAAAATCGACTAATATTTGCAACAGCGCGCAGAGTTGATAAAAGATGGTACGTAGAGCTTATCGATGGTACCAAAGCAGCATTTGATCGACGCATGGCAGGTGTTCTTTTAATCAATACTAGTTTTAAGGTTCCTGGCGCACAAGAAGAATCATTTGCGAATAAAAAAATACAATCTCTTAATGCAGCGCAATTAAAAGAATTTACTAATTTTGTGGAACAAGCCCGAGTACAATGCGAAATTCCAGGTGTTGCAATTGGCATAGTACAAGATGGCAAAATAATTTTTGAACAAGGTCTTGGTCTACGTGATCTTAACAAGCAAGATGAAGTTACCCCGCAGACCCTTTTTATGATTGGCTCTACAACCAAAGCATTAACCACTTTTATGATGGCTCGCTTGATTGATGAAGGTGCATTTACGTGGGACACGCCGGCAACACAGCTAATGCCTGATTTTGCTTTAGGAGATGAAGCTACAACAAAGCAAACTTTGATGAAATATACGGTATCTGCAAGCACGGGAATACCGCGCCAAGATATTGAAACGCTGTTTAATTATGATCAAGCTACTCCAGAGCTTCGCATCAAAGAAATGCACGATATGAAACCTACCACCGGTTTTGGAGAAACATTTCAATATAGTAATAGTATGGTTTCTGCTGGAGGCTATATTGCGGCACATTCAATTAATGAAAAGAGTGAGCTTGGTAACGCATATGATACTACTATTCAATCACGCGTACTTAATCCTGTTGGCATGAAATCAACGACATTTAATTTTGCGCATGTACAAAAAGCAGATCATGCCTCACCTCATGTAATAAATTTGCATGGCTCCTATATACCGCTAAAGGTTGGTGATGAGCAATGGGTAGAATCGATACGGCCTGCTGGCGGCGCATGGTCTAATGTGCAAGACATGGCACAGTATCTCATAACCGAATTAAATAATGGTATTAGTGAAAATGGCACACGTGTTATTTCAGAAGATAATCTTTTAAAGCGTCGTGAGTCTCAGATAAAAATTAGTGATAAAATAAGCTATGGTCTTGGGCTGATGATGGAAAATGATCATGGTGCTTTAGTAGTTGGCCATGATGGCATGACTATGGGCTTTTCTTCATTAATGTTTTTTTTACCTGAGTATAAGACAGGGTTGGTAGTGCTCACTAATGCGCGTGGTGCTTCAATATTTACTCAAGCAGTAAAGCGTAAATTTATGGAGCTGCTTTTTGACGGAAAAGCACAGGCGCAAGAAATGGTAAAAGTTGGCACTGAGCAACAAAAAAAGATGTTTGAAAAAAGTCTTGAAGATATCAGTTTTAAACCTGATAGTATTTGGCTGAAACAATTTGTAGGAGTGTATACCCATCCAACGTTGGGGCAGATTGTTATTCGAGAGACTGCTGAAGGTGCTGAGCTCGATGCTCGTGTCTGGAAGAGTGCGCTTGGCCAGAAAAAGGAAAAAGATGGTAAACCGAACCTTATTTTGACTGACGGGCTATTTGCAGGCCTTGAGTTTTTGCCACACCAAAATGACAATGCCATGCAATTAGAACTTAAATCCGGCCAGCATAGCTATGTTTTTGAGAAAATTAATCAGTAAATTTGTATTTTTATGGGACATCGCATGAAAAAGAATATTATAAGCTGGCGTCTTTTAACCAGAAGTAATAATCATGACTAGAAAGCGGTATTTTATTTTTTTATGGATTTTGGGCTCAATAAGTTCACTTGCAGTTGTTCCTTTTGTTCGAGTAGTGGCGACACTAACTGGTAATGCTTTTATGGATATAGAGCTTACGCCTACCGCCATTCTCGCACTTATATTTGAAGGGATTATTGGGTCTGGGGTAATTTTGTTTTTTGGTATGAAATTTGCCAATAAGATTGGTGCGAAATTTTTATTGATGAGAAGCGGCGTCGACTGGATGACAGATTTATTTAAGCCAGGAGTTATAGGTGGTCTTCTATGCAGCGTAATTGTGCTGCTCGTTGATTATTTGCTGCCTGTATCTTTTCTCACGCTGGGTTCTTTAATTATGCAGATACCACCCCTCTATGGTTTACTTGCTGTTGCAGGAGGTGTAGTGAATCAGGAAGTTCTTTTGTGCTTATTGAGTATTTCGGGAATTGCGCTGCTGCTTAAAAGGTTATTTAAGACCGCGAATATGAATATTGTTATGCCAGTAAGTATAGGTATATCGGCGTTTTTATTTGGTATTGCACATCTTCCAACATTTATTAATATCGTGAACATTGGTAATACCGATATGGTATTAGTATTCAGAGTGATTATGCTCAATATCATAACGGGAACAACATTTGGTACATTGTTTTGGAAAAAAGGTTTTGAAGCAGCTGTTTTAGCACATCTGGTGGTGGATACGATTTTTTATATTCTGATTCCATCAGCGAGCCTGTTGGGATTTTTTAACTTTTGAAGATTTGCTTTGCTTATTGTGCCATAGCATCAATTCCTAACTCTGAAAAAGTCGTTTGAATGCGTTGCAAACTGAAGCCGAATTCGATGGCTTTGTTCCGGAACTGGTCACCTAAGCCCCGCCATTTTTGGTACTCTTTGGTAGGCCTTGATGGTGTAAACTCTTTTATTTTGTTATACAGTAATATCAGTGAGATATTCAGTTAAATAAAATTTATAAGAGATAATTCATGTCTCATGCCTGGAACGCTTCAATTTTTATTGATAAAAAATTAGCGTGCACGCTTATAGAGAACCAGACAAGCCTAAAAGTTGACACCATTTCTTTGATCGGAGAGGGATGGGATAACTTGGCATATTTGGTAAATAATCAGTATGTATTTCGGTTTCCACGACGCCCAATGGGAATTGATTGCATGCAAAATGAGATAGCAATTTTGCCTTACATAGCAAAGCATGTTTCATTTCCATTTTCATACCCAACTTGTATTGGTCATCCAACAAAAGAATATCCTGCACCTTTTGCCGGTTATGAAATATTAAAAGGCCACCCATTATCCGAGAATACTGCTGAGTTAATTGATGAAATGTCATTTGCGAAAAAATTAGCTCTTTGGCTACGCGAGTTGCATGCTATTTCTGTGCGCTTGGATGACTATGGGGCAATCAAAGGCGATCAAGCGTGGCGATATGACATTAATCAACGGATAGAAAGGGTAAAGAGTTGTTTAAAACAATATGAGGACTTTTTTATTAATGCTGGTTTTAAAAATGAACAGCTATTAAATGCCCTTGATCACTTCCAAAATATTTCTTTTGGTGATATTCCCAAAACATTCTATTGTCATGGTGATTTATATAGTAAGCATATTTTGGTTGAACATTCGAATAAGCTTTCAGGGTTAATTGATTGGGGTGATATCCATATTGGTAATCCTGGTACTGATTTATCAATAGGATTTATGATCTTTTCTGACGATGCACTTCGGGCCTTTTTTGACTCATATGGGACAATTGAAACAGTTTCATATAATGTGGCTTTTTTTAGGTCATTTTGGCATCCAGTAATCTTGTTGCCATACTGTTATGAAATGAAAGAAGAATCATTAAAAAAATGGACGATTTTAGCACTAAACAGAGCATTGCTCAGAATTAGATAAGCTATCTTAATATCGTATTTTCTCTTTTTTGTTTCATAAAGGGAAGTTTTTCTCGTATGCTTCTCCACCTAAAAGTTCGCAGAGTACCCCGTGTCTGCCGCCATCTTTGGTACCCTTTGGTATGTTTGGTGTTGCCGAATACAAGGTTTTCATGCGATGAAACGAGATATTTCCAACGTATCAGAATTAAATCATCCTCATCGATCCCTATTCATTTGCAGAACGCGCATGATCTTTATCTTAACAATCAGCTCTGCCCTGGACATACTTCAGTCCATGAAGATAAAGAGCCGTTCCTTTTTGGTATTAAGGCTAAGGTACCCGATGCTATCATGAATCAGTATCTTACTTTTCAAAAAGATGGTGATCTTGATCAACTTAATAATGCATTAGTTGGGCTAGAGAAAGATATTTCAGATGAGGGTATAAGTATTTTGGGTATAGTTAAGTTTGAAACCTTGTCTGAATTTAAGTTAAAAAGACGCAGATCATTTCTTTTGAAAATATTGAATGATCCAATGGTGGAGCTTTTGCATAAGGTGCGCCAATATCCTCTTGAAGAGGCTGTGAAGATAGTTCATGAGCTTGAGAATCCTCCGGCGGCTCAATTTTCGAAAGAATGGGAGCAAAAATTGGATTTTCAGCTTAGGCGAGCTCAAGCATTGCTGAGGGGGCGTCAGGACTACAAACAATGGGTGCGACAAAAAGCGAAACAAGAAGAAGAGCGAAAGCAAAGTTCGCTTGGTTCTAATAATCCTTCAGGTCAAATTATTCAGTCATTTAGGGTAGCTCCTACAGATTATAAAGAGAGATTATTAAATTCATCTGATATGGTTACTACCACAAGATCAGTAATTAATATTAGTAAAGAAGTTGATGAACGAGTTGCAAAAGCATTAAGTCTTTTTAAGGAATCTGATATTGAGCATTTTTCTCAATATAATGAAGCAGTTTATGCGGTCTTAGAGGGAATATCGAGCTCCATTCTATTGCGTGTTATTTGGAGATGTATGCAGACATACGGAGAACAGAAGTTTCCTGATTCGTTAAGTTTTTGTGCCTAAATTTTTTAAAAATTGAGGAAACCTATGAGAAAGTATTTACTTCTAGTGCTAACTACATTTTCTTTAGGAGCTATGGAAAAAGAAGAAACACTCCCTAAAGAATATACTGAGCAACAATGCCTTCTTGAGCTTAGGCAAATGGAGATTGCACTTAAGATTTTAGAATTTAAGGGTAGTGATCTTGAAAAACGTTGTCCCAAATGTGTACAAAAAGTTTTTGGTGGTTCCGGTGGATACAATCATTGGGGCAATACATGCAAGAGCTGCTCTCAGGAATTTAATGACTGGGATGTGAAAAAAGCGTTGCAAGAAGCTGCATGTAAAGCAATAGTTAGAAATCGGCGTGCGTTGAACTATCAAAAACAGTCGGATAAAAAATAAAAACAATAAAGATCATAAATCCTAATCTGTTTTTTATGAGTATCAACTTTCATCCACGCAAAATGCATTTTTAAGTTTGCTATTTTTTCATATCCAAAATATCTTCAGATTGGATCAAGAACTTTGTAATTTTCTGGTTTTTAAGGGTGATTCTCATCTCGTTCAATGGTTGCAAATAATGTGTATTTATATCCTTTTTGGCGGGCATTGGATTCATGCATTTCAGCAAATTTTCTAAGGATGCCTTTGCCGCGATACATTGCCTTTTTATGATGATTTTAGTTGCTTATTAAATTTTTACGGACCTTAATTTATCAAGTCCACATGCAGTAATTTTTTCGCTTATTGGAAAATGCTGGTTGCCCGGAAAAATGACATATAGATGATCGAGTTTTAAATCTTCAATGGCTATATTCATCGATTTCGTGATTTTAGGGCTATCTGTATATTTGAACTCAAATCCGACTCGTTTGCCATTTTTAAACGCAAGTAAATCAAGCTCTGCTTCATTGTGAGTAGACCAAAAATAACAATCATCGGCTTGTAGCTGTAGGCAATTTATAACTTCTTCCAGAGAAAAACCTTCCCATAGAGGACCTACTTTAGGATTTTTAGCCAATTCTGTAATGGAACGAATAGACGATAATGTATTGAAAATACCGCTGTCTCTGAAATAAATTTTTGGTGTTTTTACTTGTCGTTTTTTTATATTTTCAAACCAAGGTTGCAAGGTTCGTATCATGAATGTACCTGCTAGTATATCGAGATATTTTTTAGCCGTTTTATCTGACACCATTAATGAAGTAGCTATTTCAGAAGCATTGAATAGCTGTCCATGATAATGGCAAAGCATTATCCAAAATCGACGCATTGTTTTGGGAGGTACATTAAAGCCAAAAGTAGGAAGGTCTCTTTCTAGAAAAGTGCTAATATAGCCTTCTCTCCACAAAAAGCTGTCTTCTTCTGTGCCTGCTAGATAAGAACGGGGAAAACCTCCCCTTATCAGTAATTTGTCGGCATTATGAACTTCAAATAGGGTAAAAGGGGGTAACTCAATATAACCAATTCTTCCGGCTAATGTTTCAGAGGATTGTTGTATGAGATCTCTTGATGCACTGCCTAAAATTAAAAATTGATACTTTTTGTCAGGGTCATCGACCAATACGCGTAAAATGGGAAATAGATCTGGACGGAGCTGAATTTCATCTATTACCACAAGGCGATCAGGAAATTTACTTAAAGTTAGCATGGGATTTTCTAAGCTTGCCAGATGGATAGGATTTTCTAAATCAAAAAATTCCACAGTGTTTTTATATGCGGATGCAAACTGACGAGCGAGCGTGGTTTTGCCGACCTGACGAGCTCCCAAAATTGCACAAATTGGCTGCACGCGTAAGTGAGTGGTTATTTGAGAGAGATAAAGCTGTCTTTTCATTGACCCTCCAGGATATTTCGGATTCTTATTCCGACTTTACATGGTTTTTTAATAATTAACAAGAGGTGGCTCATAGAGATCAGTTGTGCTTTATGGTGATGACTATATGGGCAATGGCGGTCAGCAAGTCGTACAAGAAATTTTTAAAAATATTTTTTTTGCAAACAAATCAATGCCTGATTTTCGGCGGCAGATTTTAAAAATTTATTTATACTATAGCAGAGAATCAGAGCTTTTATTATTTACGGATAAAATATGATAACTTCTGAGAATAAAGAAATATACTACCAGGCTTTACTGGATAAAAAAATAGAGTACGAGGGACTTTTCTTTGTAGGAGTCAAAACTACCGGTGTATTCTGTCGTCCAACATGCTCTGCCCGAAAACCAAAATTCGAAAATTGTGAATTTTACGAAACGGCACAACAAGCGCTTTTAGCTTCATTTAGGCCGTGCAAACGCTGCCAGCCTCTTTCCCATCCAAATTATGTCTCGGAGCTTATACAAACTTTGGTAAAAGCAATTGAACTCAACCCAGAAAAGCGCTGGAAAGAGCAAGATTTTAAAGCATTATCAATTGATACCTCAACTGCACGCCGACAATTTAAAAAACGATTTGGCATGACCTTTGTAGAATATGCACGCGCAAGACGTATGGGACTCGCCATGAAACAGATACGATCGGGTAAAGCAATTATTGATGCGCAGCTTTCAACGGGTTATGAGTCAAGTAGCGGATTTAGGGATGCATTTTCTCGTATCATGGGGGCTGCTCCTACTTTATCGAAAAATACTTTTATTTTGAGGGCTGCTTGGTTAGATACACGACTTGGGCCAATGATAGCAATCGCTGACAACAAGGCCCTCTATCTCTTAGAATTTGTTGATCGTCGTGGGTTGGAGTTAGAAATTCAGCGATTAGGTCAAAAAACAAAATCTGCCATATTGCCTGGTTATACAAAACCTATTCATTCAATTGATGCTGAGTTAAATGATTATTTTAATGGTACATTAAAACAATTTGATACACCATTATTTTTTCTGGGATCATTATTTCAACAAATAGTTTGGCAAGAACTATTAAAAATTCCCTTGGGTGAAACTCGGTCATATGCTGATTTAGCAAATGCAATCAATAAGCCAACTGCTTATCGCGCTGTTGCACAAGCAAATGGCGCAAATCAACTTTCAATTATTATACCTTGTCATAGAGTTATAAATTCTGATGGTAAATTGGGTGGCTATGGCGGGGGTATAACTCGTAAAGAATGGCTTATCAGGCATGAAAAACAGATGAAGAATTATGAAAAAAAACAATAAGATTCGCTGCTTTGGCAATAAACAAAACCAAGATTTTTATGCGCAATATCATGATATTGAGTGGGGCGTTCCCGTACATGATGATCAACGATTATTTGAAATGCTTATTTTAGAGGGGGCCCAAGCAGGCTTGAGTTGGGAGACTATTCTTAAGCGTCGCGTAGGCTATCGCAGAGCTTTTTATGATTTTGATCCATACAAAGTTGCTATGATGAACGATGATGAATTGGAATTACTACGAGAAAATCAAGAGATTATTCGTAATCGTTTAAAAATTTATGCAACACGTCAAAATGCACAAGTTTTTTTAAAGATACAACAAGAATTCGACTCTTTTGATTCTTATGTATGGGGCTTTGTTCAGGGCAAGCCAATCATAAATCAATGGAAAAATTTCACTGATATCCCACAAAATACTTCCGAAAGTGATGTTCTATCAAAAGATCTGAAAAAGCGAGGAATGATCTTTGTGGGCCCTACCATTGTCTATGCATATATGCAGGCAGTTGGCATGGTCAATGATCATATTATAGAATGTTGGCGCGCTAGTAAGCGTTAAGAATGAGCGTGTCATAAATTTTATTTTGAGTTATTCCTCTGGATATCGGATTCTCTTCATTCATTTCAATATATTCAACATAGAAGCCAGATTCGAAATCACCTCGCTCATTGCGTTTATCATCTTTAATACGCATTAGCTCTTTTTTGTCAATACCATACGCTTTGCATAACCCATCAATCGCTTCCAACACATCTGCTAATTCCATCATCACTTTTTCAGGAGTACTTTCAGCTTTTACTTCTTCCGACTCTTCTACAAGCTTATTCTTTAATTCATTCTGAAGTTCAATCCCATTTAAATACTTATACTTTGGCCTAACACCCTCAGATTTAAAGCCTTCAAGCCCCTTGCTTCTTCCAACAATGCTTATTTTTGTAGCAAGCAATGAAGAGATTGAAGATCCTGCGCTTGCAAGTAGATTTGATACTATTAAATTTCCTATTCCTACTTCTCGTTTATTAGTTTCGCGCGCAATGGATCTTATAGATAAAAGTAAGGTACTATTTGCGCATCGATCTATGTCGCAAGAAAAGATCGAAAGGTGGATAGCGGAGAATAAGATTAATAATTTTCGTATTATTGAGTCTCAAATTGAGCAATATATGCAGGGCTTATGATGAGAAGATCATTCTACTCATTTCTTTATTCATATGATCAGAATACCCCGTTAGGCTTTTCAATCTTCAATGGTATTTTTGGTTTTTAAAAATGTATCGTATACTAATGATATTAAAGAACTTTTTTCACTATAGAAAAGCTAATGAACATAGTCTCTCAACTACTGCTAAACCCAGCAATTTTGAGCCTGATCTTTGGTTACCTTATCGGTATATCCTCGCGGGCAAACTTTCCTAAAAAGATTATAGATTTTATTTCGATCTATTTGATTTTTATTGTGGGATTTAAAGGGGGTGCCTGCTTGGGCATTGCAGGAGAGTGCGCGCCGCCGCTCATAGCGCTTGCGATCGTTGGGGTATGTATCGGATTTATACAGCCATTTCTGAATTACGTTATTCTTTCACGTAGCACAGCCCTCGATCGTCAAACAGCTGCCGTGATTGCTAGCCAATTTGGCTCGATTAGTATTGTTACCTTTGTAACTGGAATTACCTTTTTAGTGGAACGAGAGATACCGTATAATACATTTATGTCTGCAATAGCCGGCATCATGGAGCTACCCGCTTTATTCAGTGGACTCTTTTTACTCCGGCTTACTTCAGGTAGCAAGCGCACTTCTTTATTTAAGTCGCTTTGGAGTATTACTAAATCAATCTTTGCGACCAAGAAAATAAGCATGATTTTTGTAGGCTTCTTTACGGGGTATCTTTTTCGAATTTTGGATCTGTATAAACTGAGTAATCTGATTGTTTCACCATTCAACTTACTACTCGTTTTTTTTATGGTTGATATTGGCACTAAAATTGCAAAGCAGCGAAAGTACTTTTCTTGTTTTAATGCACCACTTTTTGTGTTTGGTACTTTTATGCCGGTTGTTATGGGATCGCTTGGTCTTTTTATTGCGTTTTATTTTGTAACCTATCAGGGTTCGGCGATTCTTTTTGCCTTGCTTCTTGCAAGCGCTTCTTATATTGCAGTGCCTGCTATTATGGAAACATATGCTCCTGATGCCAAGCAGGCGATCTACATGCCCATGGCTTTAGGGGTTACGTTACCATTCAATATCTTAGTTGGTATACCATTATTTTATTACATATCAAGTTGGCTTTTTTGAACCATGCAAAGCGAAAGCTTAAACCGTACTGGATGTTTTTTTAATTATTAGTTGAATCAGGAAATTAAAACAGTTCTCACATCACTTAATTCTAAACGTA
>CAYGJB010000027.1:0-14021 GCA_964350195.1 uncultured Pseudomonadota bacterium | reverse complement strand
CAACTATCTGACCACAAACCTTTTAAATTGGGGATAATTCATGCAATTGCCCTGCTAATATAGAAAGCTCCATTGAGTGTGTATACCTGGCCTTAAGTATTTTACAAATAGAAACATTGTGAAGGTAACTGCAGTTGCCCGGCTTGATTAAGGTAAGTAAGAATACCAGAGGCGATACCGCCGGCAATGCTTTCTTGATAGCCTTTTTGAGAAAGAAAGCGGGCCTCGTCGGGGTGCGTTACAAAACCAACTTCCACCAAAATTCCTGGCATGTTAGCTCCCATGAGCACTTGCGGCGCCCCCTTTTTAATCTGTCGATCGTTCATGAAATAATGCTGCTTAGCTTGCGCTACCATTTTTTCATGTACCAATTGAGCTAACTTATGACTATTCGAGCATCGATCGGCAAAATTTGCTTGGGTAGCCTTCAGCTCATCGGGGGACAATGATGAGTCACCTGCTTTAAATAATGTTGGACACAAAACAAATGTCTCAATCCCTCCCGCACATTGGTTTACAGATGAGTTGGCATGTATTGAAACATATAGATCAGATTTGAGGGAATTGGCTTGAGTGGTACGGGTGTCCAACGGCACAAGGATATCAGAATCACGTGATAACGATGTCGCTATACCATTTTTTTTTAACAGTTGGGCCGTTTTTTGCCCAATGGAAAGATTAATATCTTTTTCTTTAACTGCATGTGCAACAGCACCATGATCAATTCCTCCATGCCCACAATCTATATAAACATGTGGACTTGATAGCGAAGCAGTTGCAATAATGCTTTTTTCTTTTTCCTGAATTTTTTGAATAACATCCTTGTTATAAAAACGCACCATGAGGCCTTTTTCAAGACGTATATTTTTAAAATGATCGTATTTTAATCCAACTTTATTGCTTGGATAGGTGAAATTAATTTGCAGCCCTTGCTGCGGTTTGCTTACTTCAGCAATGATGATTGAATAATTAAGGCCCTTTCTATCGTTTACTTGCTGCACAACGCGCCTCACTTCATCCGACTGAAGACGAGCGTTCGGAATAAACAAAACATGCATAGTGGTATTGTGTTTACGTACGACAGAGCTTTCTACTCGAGGCTCTTTATCAAAATAAAAGCCTAAGCTTCCCAGCTCTATATGATCAGGAGAATCGCCTTGAAGACTCCCACCTCTATGGTGAAAAATTTTTTTTACTTCTATTGGCTGCTCTGCCCATATGCTCCCAAAGAAAAGATAGAGAGGTAAAATCATTTTCATATTCATATATTAGCTCCCTTTTTCAAATAACAAGTAACAAGCACACATCACATTCGCTCAACTAGATAAGAAAGCCGTCTTGATGCCTCCCATGAACGCATAAAATCAGCCAACTCATATCGTTGCTCAACATTACCGTGTCCCGCCTTAGCTGGGTCGTGGCAAATAACTTCTTTTGTGCGAGCATCATATCCAACAACAGTAAGCAAGTGGCCATGAGGATAAGCGCGAGGAGCTCTATTGAGTTGTCCCCGAATACTCACTACTACGGGAAGGTTCTTTTTTAGTTGACGATGAATATCGCAAAATGAATTCAGACGCGTATTGTAACAGCGTATTTTCCCCTCTGCTCGTTCAAAAAGATTTGCCATATTAAATGGCCAGCTTCCGTAAGAGTTAAGTCCTGTATCAAAACTTGCTTGCGCAAAAGCGACGGGATCATCTTTACGCTGCGTTATATGCTGGCTTAGCATCATGCAGGAAGTTGGCGAACAAATGCGATTTTTCTCTGGATGATCAAGAGAGAGCTGCGATATTTTTGGTACATTCTCTATAAGCACAGAAGAAAGTTTATTTGTAATTTTACCGGCAACTTCAGGTTGAAATTCTCTCATATTTATAGTTGTCGCAGTAATATTTTTTAACGCCGAAAGAGTTGCTCCTTTTGCCCCAACCACTCTAATGCGAAATCCATTAGCCAATTGAAGCGGCTCTGTTTCAAGTCTCACATGAACATATTTGGTAAAGCCATCCGACTTGGAAGAAAATGAACGCTGAGCATCATTTCCCCATTCGATCATGCGGTGCCATAGGCCCCACTTGCCCGTATGCGCATTATGCGCTTTTATAAAAAAGTTTAAATGGCCTTTTGCTGGCCTTATTGCATTCCAAGAAAAAAGCAGTTGTGAATACAGGGGAACATTACACTTTGTAAATTCAAAAACATTAATCTTTTCTGCTTCGCTTAGTTCAGATCGATTAATCTCTTTACGAAAAACCTGCGCCCACTGCCCATGCAGCTTCGCAACAAAAAAAATACAAAGGGTAAAAACAATTGCTCTTTTATCCATGTCCCATTCCCCACCTATCGCCAAAGAAGATTACCTGCATTGAGCCACTACTCGCACCATATTACCATTTGTATTTTTGTATTTTCAATGTTTTCATACAAATAGCAATTTAAGCAACGTTTTGTTCCCTTTCGCTCCTCAAATTACGTAGGATGTGATTAAGGAGGGGAAAAATGAAAAAAATAATATTGTATTTTTTGACATCAATATTCACGGGATCAATACAGATTATAGGTGCAAAGGAACGAAAAGCCGTGGTAATAGTTCCTGTCGCCGACTTAGTGGGGCAGCCGCTAGAAAATACATCTAACAATCAAGGCCAATCGCCATATCATTCTTTGCCATGGTCATGCTTTCGTTCGCACTACGATGTAAACTTGAGAATACACCAGCTTCTTTTTCATGAAATAGTCACTGTAATTAAAGAGAAAGGAGATGAACTCCTTGTGGAGATTCCAAATGTCTATTTCCATACTCCTCATTCTTGCGCTCCACAAGCACGCTATTGGACGCATAAAAATAATCTGATAAGCATAGAAAAACTTACACACCCTGAAACGTCACTCAACCTATTACCATCCCAATACCTTACCAAGCAAAAAGTTAATACCGTGGTACTTATCAGGCCTTGGTACAATAAAGAAACAGGATATACATTCTCGGTAGGCACAAAATTTATCATAAAACAAAAGCACCAAGAAAACGTGCTTGTTCACTATCTTCACCCTACCAAAAAAAGAGTTACTCAAATGCTGATCCCTGCCAATCATCTTTACCAACAAAAAGAGCAGTCAAATAAGCAAAAAATAAAGGAGTTTGTTCGAATTGCAAAATTATGGGCCAACGAGCCTGGAAAGATACCTTATGTTCTTGGTGGGTGCAGCTATACCTTTTTGCTCCCAAGTAATCAGTTCGCTCTAAAAGGAAAGTTTTTAAACGGGAATCAGCGCTTTTATTATGATCGGCCGACACAGATGCAAAAGATAAAAACCGGTCTCGATTGTTCCGGTTTAATTGTGCGAACGGCCCAAATCGTTGGGCTTCCTTATCAGTTTAAAAATACCGCCACATTATCAGACAAACTAGCGCCACTTTCACACGAAGAATCCCTTTCTGACGGGGATTTAATATGGCTACCTGGGCATGTGCTTATTGTTTCTGATGTAAACAATGGATTGGCAATTGAGGCACACTCATATGACGGCGGCTACGGTATAGTTCATGAAAAACCGCTTCATCAACTCTTTAAGCATATTAAAACGTATCATGATCTTATGAGCGCATATCGCAAAAATGCTTTGTTGCAGAGGTTGGATAAAAGCAATAATTCTTATTTAAGTTATACCAATTTTAAGCTTTTAAAGCTTGCAAGTATCTGGTCTATAAATTAAAAAGATAATCAAAGCAGACAACACAGCGCAGATTAGTGAAAAAAATATGACAATCTACTAAAGAGAAAGCGGTCGATAAGAGGGGGTAGCATAAGGCTGCCCAAGAAGCACAGAGCGACGTAGCGCTGTTAGCTGTGGCAAGCGAGATCCGATAACTACAAATCCCACAGGAATGCCATCTCGTACAAACATTTTACAATATTCATCAGGAGTTCCTTTGCAAGAAACAATAGTATAGTCTTCCCGCTTGTAGGAATTTGAAATAGTTCCACAAGCAGCAAACTTTACTCCAAAAAAAGAGGAGCTTGTTATTTGAATAATACCGGGATATGGTTTTGGTTGTCCCACCATAGCCTGCGCTGCAATAAGCCCTTGGTGCATCGCATCCGGCCAGGTAGCACTGCGTACCATTTGATTGGTAAGCTGATCTTTCACCATCACTACATCTCCTGCGGCGTATATGTGTTCGTTGGACGTTTGTTGGTACTCGTTCACCCATATAGAATCATTAATCATTCTAAGTCCTGCGCTCACAGCTAGTTCACTGTTAGGCTTTAGCCCTGTAGCGCAAATAACTATATCTGTAGCAAACTCAGTACCATTTGTTAAACAAATACCTGTTACTCTATCTTGATTTTTAGATATTTGTTGCACCGTACAACTTAATAAAACAGAAATATTTCTATCTTTCATCTTCTGCTCTATATATGTCGATGCTTCTCGATCTATTTGATTTGGAAGAACCTGGTCAGCACGTTCCACTATAGTAACTGCAAGATTTTGCGAGCGTAACGCATCAGCTGCCTCGAGCCCACTTAACCCTGCTCCAATGATCGTTACGTGAGAAAAATCGCCATTTGAAATGTAGGACAAAATATTATTCGTGTCAGAAAGTGAATGAAAAGTAAAAACGCCCTCGGCATCAGTCCCAGGAATCGGCGGAAAAGCTGGAGACGAACCGGTAGCAATAAGCAACTTGTCATATGCATGGCTTGCATTATCAGACATTTTTATTTGCTTTTCCGCCGGATCAATAGCCAAAACCCTTTTACCAAAGGAAAAATTGGCATTCGAATGAAAAACTTTAGTAAAGAGTTGATCCTCCGCCTTTCCTCCTGATAAATAATCTGCCAAGAAGCATTTATTGTATGGCTTCTCTTTTTCATCTGATACGCACAATACAGAAGCTTCCAGCTCCAAGCGCCACAGCTTATTTATCGAGCTTATTCCAGCTGCTGAATTACCTATTATGATATAATTGTAGTTCTTCACAAAAAACCTTTAAGGCCTTATCCCACAAAATCTCCAAAATCTTGAAAGTAAGAACCTTTTTTTCCATTAGATTCTACTTCATCGATAAACACAAAATCATCTATGAACTCTTCAATTTTTTTATCTTTATATCTTTTTTCTGCTAACAAAAAGCCTTCATCTATTTCTTTTTTAGATGGTACAAATGCCATTGCTTCTTTGTTGCCTCGAATAAGCTTCTCAATCAGTTCATTCATCTTATCCAATGCACCTTCTACATTAGAAAATGAGTTTTTAGCAAGCACCATAACATCTCTTAATTGACTTGTTTTTTCATCGAGCTGATTTTCCAACGCCGTACTTGTTGATAAGTAACCTTCAAGCATTTTTGATTCGTTATCATATTGAGTCTTTCTAAAATGCTCAATAGCTTGAGTAGCTTCTTTACCACACTCCTTGTTATCCATAGAGAATGAAACAAAGGGCACAATCAGAACAGTAAACAATAGCTTTTTCACGATAACCTCCATTAAAAGTTATACACAGACAATAGTTATTTACTTTAAGCTACCAGAATTATCGGAAATAGCGAGATTTTGTTGCAAAAAACCCTTATGCAAAAGGCTTTTCTCACCCACCCCACTTTACTTTTCGATTGCTTTCAAAACAGTTTGCTCTAATTTTGATAAGTCGCTGACCTGAGCATGCATATATACTGTGTATGCCCAGGCTCAATTCTATTATTTTGGAAAAATAAAAAAACTAAACAAACGAAATTGCTTGGCCCACCTTGTCCGCACGGCCAGTTCGACCAATTCTGTGAATGTAATCCTCGTATGTTTCCGGCAAGTCAAAATTGATCACATGAGATATATCACCAATATCAATTCCTCTGGCCACTACATCCGTAGCTAAAAGAATAGGAGCTTCGCCCTTTTTAAAGGATAGCAATGCATTACTTCTTTGTGACTGAGATCTATTACCATGAATACGTGCAACTTCAAATCCACGACTCGCTAGCTCTTTTGCCAACTTATCAACTGCCCACTTGGTACGTAAAAATATAAGTACTTTTGTGAATTCAGGCTTAATAAGCAGATCGTGCAGTATTTCTACCTTATCTTGATCACCTACCTTTATAACATCTTGATTAACATTCTCAGCAGATTGCCGCGTCTTCACCGTTATTGAGATCGGATTTCGTAGAAAACTACTCATAAGAACTTGCAAATCTCTCGGCAACGTAGCAGAAAAAAACAACGAGTGTCGCTTTTTTGGCAACTTATTAATGATCTGCTTAATATCTTTAATAAATCCCATATCAAGCATTCTATCAACCTCATCCAACACAATAGAAGTGTAATCGTGAAAATTGATAATTTTATTTTGCTCTAAATCAATCAACCTTCCCGGAGTTCCTATAATAAATTCAGGATTTTTTTTAAGTGCTCTTATTTGATTATTAATATTTGCACCGCCAATGCATAATGTCGATGTAAGGCCTGTGTGGCCCGCAAAGCTTCTAAACTCTAACTGCACTTGGTCTGCAAGCTCTCTGGTGGGAGTAATAATTAATACACGAGAACTTTTTTTTGTTAAAACATTATTTATAAGAGGAATCAAAAAAGCTGCTGTTTTACCAGTACCCGTATTTGCCTCTCCTACAACATCCTTGCCTTCCAAAAGATACGGTATTGCTTGATCCTGTATTGGCGTGGGAGCCACATATCCCTTTTTCTCGATATTTGCTTTCAACAGATCTTCAATTGCAAAATCAGCAAAGCTATGTTGAGGAGAATATATTTCCGCAGCCGTTTTTTCTTCAACTTTTTTCATAAACGAAGAAGGATCGAAACTTGGTGCCTTTCTTTTTCCTCTACGAGGACCGCCTGGTCCACGAGAAGGAGATGAGCTTTTTTGCCTTAAGGAAGTATATGTGCTTCCACCCCTACGGTCACGCTCGCCCTTTTCTTTATAACGCTTATTTTTGTTTGATTTTTTTCGATCATCAAAATTATTAGACATAGAACCTCACACATTTTCAAATTTTTATATTACTAAAATAAACTCAATTGGAATAAGAAAGCTGGGAACAGGCCTAACCAAGCGCATTAGCTTAGATTTTTCTCTTTTAAGGATATATCATTCCCCTGCATCAGACAAATACTATATGCTTAGGCGTTTTGTGCCCCTTTCAAGACATTAGAACCTTTGTACGATAGAATTATTTAAAAGGTAAAAATAGAATACAATATTAGGCACCAGTTTACCGCTTTTATAAGATAAACTGGTGCTCTGCAATCTCTTTTAAGAAGCTTTAGTCAAAGCCTATTTTATAAATCGTCTTGTCCGTAAAGCGGTTTTACTTCGTATAAATCAGCATAATCACTTTGAGGATTTGGGTTTGAATACGGTGCACTCGGAGGCTGTGCTTGAGGAGCATCCGCATCTGAGGCTGACCATTCAGGATTATAGGCAGGTATTTGAACAGGCTTAACATAGCCAAGCAATGTCCGCACATTCATATCAGTCGCATACTCATACGGATATTTTCCATCTTTATCAGCAATGAATGCTTGAGCGCCATGAACATATAATAGTTTAATTACGGGCATACTAACATTGGCATATGGTATTTGTGCTGCTAGAGCTAGTGGCGTTTTTCCCTCATTGTTTGCATTATTCACTATCACAGGACTGATTAAGCTGCCTACAATTTTCACCGCATCAGTCTTATTTGTAAATCCTTTTTGCATAGCTAGCAATGCTTCATGAAGTGGCGTATTACCCTGCGAATTAATAAAATCTGACCGCGCACCAAAACGTATCAATAAATGCACCTTGCTGTTGTTTAATTTTCTTGCTGCGTTATGAAGAAACGTATTATTAGATGAAAGCAAAATATTTGGATTAGCTCCTCTTTGCAACAACAACGTGAGAACCCTATCAGTAGTGGCTAAAGCCAAGGGAACTTCTCTAGAATTGTTGGAGCTATTAATAGTTGTATTCGTTATCAATGCATTAATAATACTCGAAGGCGCATTGTGTGATACCGCAATATGAAGTGGATAATTTCCGTTATATCCGGACGTATTTATTGATGCTCCGTGTGCAATAAGATCATCTACAAGGTCATATAATTCGTTCCTAAGGGCTTGAGTAAGAGCTGTTCTTTTCGCATCATCACGAATATTAGGATTAGCATTATGACGCAATAACAGTTTAGCAATAGAAGCATCTTTCTCTATGATGCTTTGTAAAAGAGGCGATACTTCAGAACTGTTCTGCGCATTTACGTTTACGCCTTTTTTTAGCATATCTTCAATAATATTTTTATCCCTGCTTTTTATTGCAATAAATAATGGCGTTTCATCTGCCTTATTCGCTTGATTAACCAAAGCAGGCAATTCATGAATAAGTTTTTTTGCAAACTTATTGTTGTGTGCAGCTAAAGCTCGATGTAGCAACGTGTTGCCATCGTTATCAGCAACAGTAAGATCCACACCTTTTGACAAAATCTCTATAAGGGCATTATCCCCTGAGTCAAGCGCTACAAAAAGAGGTATTTGGCCATAACTGTTTTTAGCGTTTACCAAGGCACCCTTTTGAATTAAAAGTTCCGCTATAGAGCTATTTCGAGCTGCATGTAGCGGTGTATTTCCACTGCCATTTTTGCCGTTCACCAGAGCACCTTCTTCAAGCAATAATCTCGCTAAATCTTTATCTAAGCCCTGAATAGCAATATGTAATGGTGTATTTCCATTGCCATCTTTGCCATTCACATCAAAATGCTGCAACAACGCCTTCACTGCTTCTTTATTTCCAAGAGAAACGGCTATATTCAGAGGAGATACTCCTGGTTTCACCATTTCCTTATTCTGAAGCTGTTCCAAAACGAATGATTGGATATCCTTGTCTTCAGATGAAAAAGCTCTTTTTAATTCATCATTTCCGAATTTATATCCCGCTTTCAAAAGCTCTTTTGCTAGTGCAAAACGTTTTCTACTAATTGCAAGATCTAGATAACCCGCATATACGCCTCCCTTGAACCGCAAAGTTGATGCAAGCTTTGAAGGACTAAGCGTAGCGCTTCGTTTCATCAAGAAATGTGCAAAATCATTTTTGCCTTGCCAAATTGCATAACCCAGAATCGGCAATGTATTAGAACCGTAAACATATCCTCCAAAGGTTCCCACAAAAATATTAGGGTTATATACCTTAAGAAATTCCTCAAAAAGCGCCGGATCATTACTATATTTTTCCGCCTCTTCCTCAGAAATATAATTCATCTTAAAGCGATTACGCACAGAGCTTGCGGCACCCGTTATTCCCGACTTAATACTACTTGCCACTTGTTTAGCTTTCGCCATTGATGAATTGCCCACTTCTTTAATTTTTTGCACTAAAGAAGGTTTTGCTAATACATCTGGCAGATAGTTAATGGTAATCTCAGGCATATTTAAACGCTCTTTAAGCTCGTTCATCAAGTCATACGTAGCGTGCTGATTAAAAAAGAGAGATGTAACCACATTAAAAATTCCCTGTTCATTAAGAAATGCTGGCATCTCTTTTGCAATAGTAGTTAATTTCTCAATATCCTGTACGTATGCTGCATACAACAAAGCGCTTTGTTCAAATGAAAGATCCTGAAACAATGAATAGTTCGTGTAAGCACGTAACAAGGTATTAATCTTTTTTATAGTGTTTTCTTTCTTGTATTTAGCGTATACCGCTCCTAATGCGCCCCCCACGATAGCCGAAGGAGCACTTGTTACTATTATTGATTCAGAGGTATCAAGCGCTTTTTGAAAACCGTCCTCATTATAATAAGTATCGAAATTTTTATGCACAAAGTTATGCAATTTTCTTATTTTTTTTCCATAGAAACCATCATCAGATCTCCATTCAGCTCCTGGGTAAAAAACGCTTTCAGGATAAACAATACCTAACAACGCTGCCGCAAGCCCCACTCCCGCTCCAGCCCCAACACCAACTGCCCTGCTCTTAAAGACAGAGCGTTCCCCCCGAAGGATTTTCACCATATTGATAAAGCTCTTTCCCAAGGAAGATGGTTCTTCATTTTGCGTAAAAACACAAACGGGCAAAACAAGAGCAGTTATTAGCAATATTTTCATTATTTTTTTCATAAATCACCTTCATATTTTTTACAATAACATCAAGCCCTACTTTAATTATATTAACAAAAAGCATACTTATCCCGCTATAATAAGTCCAACACCCCACCACAACTGCCTCTAGCGGCTGTTTTTCAAAAAAAGGTCTATTACATCCCACCCCTTTTAACCCGCTTTTTCTTGTGGAATATAAACAAAATCAACAAACTGGAACCCCCAAGGGGCGATAATATGAGCGCAAAAAGCCCGTTTACCCCTAAAATAACCGCCTCTAGAAGCTTATAATCCGGAGTTGTACCTTTAGCAGCAAGGGGATATTGACAAATAGAAACAATCAGGTAGTATTGTTGTTGTAGTGAGAGGTTGTCTATTATTCAGTAATATTTCTTTTATGGATGGAGGTTGAAATGAGGCTTCACAAAAAACGCCCATTTAGTTCATGTATTAGCTTCTTTCTTCTTATTGCCCTTTTTGGATCTGTTTTACCGATTCAAGCAGTAGAGCCTGCTCTCAGACAGGATAGCTCTCTGTCTGAGAAAGAAAAAGCTGAAATGGCAACTCTAGCAAGAGATATCAAAGAGTTTATGCCTGAAATCAAGCAGGCTTGTCGAGAAAGCAAAGAAGAAGCCCAAAAAATCCTTGCCGATTTACACGCAGAAAAAATTCGCAAAATGCAAGAAAAAAACAGAATTATCTGGTCGTATCCTGAGGCTTTCCCTGCTAATGATTTTGATACTGAAATAGAAAAGCGAACAATGCGCGTACCGTCTTATAAGGAGAGTACCTATAAAGGGTTTACGTTTCCAGTTCCTTCGTACAAAGAGATTCCACTTAAAAACGTTCATCAATACTTAGATGATACGTGCTTTAAGCATATAAAAGAGGCAAATGAGCAGTTTGAGAATATGTCTGAAAAAATTGATATAAAGATTAATCCAACACTGGATCAATTTAATGAACTGCAGAATAGCGTTTTTCACCAAAACGAAGCATCAAATGCGCAAAAAAGTAACTTTTCATTCGTTGAAAAGGCAGGAACTCGTTCATTTGCTCAATATACTTCAGGTAAATTTTTACCTGGTATTGGTTTATATCCTGGCGATATACACCAGCTAGCTTTTATCGCTGCAAATTTTGGAACTGATTATCTTTTATTCAAAGATCTAAAGGAGTTAAAACTTCAAAAAATTTTTAATTGGATAGAGACAAAACCAAATGGGATGATCTCGGTTATTCAACGGTATAATGCAGTAAAAAATAGAAAAGCTGATCCAAGTAGCTCTTTTTTTCAACGCCGTAAAGAGACGCTGGAGCAAAAAAAGGAACTTGCAAAAATAGAAAAGGAGTTTAGTGATCTTTTTGCAAACGAAACACCTCTTTTTTTGATGCAGCTATCCAAGATTAAGGATCTGCTTCCCGCAATCAGTAAATATCTAGTGGCTCAAAGAGTTTTAGAATTATTTCAACCCAAGAGTAGTTCAGTATTCAACTCAGAAAATTTTTTTGCCTATCTGAAAAAGAGCGATGGATCATTTGAAAAGTCGGCAGTTATACCTATCTCCCTTATGAAAATATTGAAATGGGTAGTTTTACCATTAGACACTCTATCGCAATCATGGAAACAGCTCATTCAAGATCTGGTTGGTAATGTACGATTTCAAAGCATTTTTTCTTCGATTCAGGTTCCATCTCAGGCATTCGATTTATTTTCGGGAATCACCGGAGAAGTTATTGCTCTTTTGTGGAGCGCAAGAATTTTGAATAATCACTTTAATCATACTCTCTCAAAAGCGCTTCTTGAAGAATCGGTAGAGCTAGAAAAAGCTTTTTCCGCCGATCAAGAAAAAAGTATTTCAGCGAATGAGAATGATGAAGAAAATAGCTCGGCAGTGAAGAAATGTATTGAGAAAATTTTAAACAAAAAAACCAACTACGCAAGCTGGAAGGATGCAAAATATGCAACATTTTCTCAAACAACTAGCGTAAGTTTTTGTGTATTTGTGTTGCCGCAAATCATACGATTTTTAGCACCAATATGCAGATTAATGGTACGAAATATCAAAAATGCAGTTAATGGAGGTTACTATGAATAAAAAAATTGTAAAAAAATCTATAGTTTTATTGGCGTTATTTTTATTTTTTAGCTCTCAAGCAATGGAGTTCGCTGAAAATGTGGCCAGGAACTTGGATTCAGCACATAAACACGCTGCTTTTAATCAGATAAGGATAGAAGAAGCAGAAATCGAAAGAAACACCATAGGAGAGAAAATTAGTAAGCTTAGAGAGAAAGAAAAAAATGCTACTGATGATAGAAATAAAAAAAATATTGAAAACAAAATTAACTCATTAGTGGAACAACGCAAAGAGTTGCATAAAGAAATCGTACGCTTGAACTTAAATCAAGAAGTACATGACTTTGAGAAAAACTTCGTAAAAGGCTTAGCCAATCACTATCAGAATGCTATTGGTATGGGCTTAGAGCATGCACAAAAAGCAATGGCGGCCAAATTAGAAACTGATGCTTTCAACAACAGAGCAGAAGCTAATGCCATGATTGAATCGGCAAAAATACATACTTTCATGAAAAGGCTTATGACGCCAGAAACGGCGCTTACAATTACCGGTGCTGTTGCGGGAGCTTCGATAGCGTATTATATTGCCAAATTTGGATATGCATATGCTTCACAGCTTATTGGTAAGCCTACGCTAATACGTGATACATCGATTAAACCCCTTTATCAAAAAGCTCTTGACTCATTGCTTGGAAAAAAGCCAGAGCAATCAAGATTTAGTGAGCTTGTGCTAGATTCTCAACTTGAGCAAAACATTAATGAAATCGCTGATACATGCGAAATGGGCATTCAAGATGGAGATGGGGTTCGCCACGTTCTTTTAACGGGGCCTGCAGGTACTGGTAAAACCATGTTTGCAAAAGCATTGGCAACGCGATTAAGCCAAAAAAAGCTTAAAGATAAAAAGGGTAACATAATACCAGTAAACTACGCTTGCTGTGCTGGTGCAGATTTTGCCCAGTTTAAGGCAGGTGAAGATATCGCTGAAATTCACAAAATAATAGATTATGCCAATAGAGCCAATGGTATTACGCTTTTATTTATAGATGAAATTGATAGTTTGCTTAAAAATCGTCTTGACCCGTTGGCATCCGAAGCAACTATTAATCGCACGAATACATTGCTTTCTATTTTTGATAAGCCAACACATAACAAGATAATGCTTATTGGCGCCACCAACTATGAGCACAAAATTGATCGAGCGGCATTTACGCGCTTTAGTAAAAAAATAGGCTTTACCCTTCCAAAAGGGGAAACGCTTAACAAGCTGTTTGATCAGTACATGAAAAAAGAAGTGTTTACTAAAAAGATTACAGCCGATGAAAGCTTTGAGGTTAATAAAAATATATTAGCTCAAAGCATGGAGGGGCTCAGTGCTCGCGGTATTGAAGACATTTGCAGCCAAATATATACTCGCTGCCGCTTTTTAAGAGTGAACGAAGTCTCATATGAAATTGCAAAAGCTCTTATTGAGGAACAGAAAGAAGCGGATAAAAGAAATAAGGGTGAGATTATTGTTGCTGTATAAAAACGAGCGGTAATAACAGACAAATATAAAAGGCGGGAGCTACAGCTCCCGCCTTTTAACGCTATAAATGTTTTTGTCAGAATAAGTTTTAAGTGAGAACATAAATCCGCTATGTGCTTACTCTTACTATACTCAATTTACCGCTCAAAACAAAATGAAGCAAAACCAAAAACTGGTACGCCCGACCGGATTCGAACCGGTGGCCTACAGATTAGGAATCTGTTGCTCTATCCTACTGAGCTACGGGCGTATACCTGATATCCATAGTATATATAAAAACAGAGAGTAATAAACGTAATGTGCATTCTCTTAGCG
>CAYGJB010000026.1:0-14031 GCA_964350195.1 uncultured Pseudomonadota bacterium | reverse complement strand
GCAGTTAACCCCTTTTTATGTTCCTAAAAGTTGCACTTATTACTTTAATTCACGTGTCATAATAAGTATCTCTTAAGTCTTTAGGAAGCTTCTTACCGCACCATGGGCAAAAACTGATTCCTTGTACTGCGTTTGAATTAATTAATGTAAGATTATATTCTCGATATTGTGGAAAATACAATACAGGTAAACGCTTATCTTCTAGGAAATCATTCATAGTTTTACAGCAATGATTCGACATAATCTATAACCTATTAATTAAGTCTTCTGCCTTTAACGGCTTCTTTATAAAAACAAAGTTCTTCAGGATCTATTGATCCCAAATGTATTTTTCTTTTTATATACATTGTCATATAGATGGTCATATTGGTCTTTTATTTTCTCAAAAAATTCTGTTTTGGAAATGGAGTTTTTTTTCCTATTTTTATCGTCATCAGGATCTGGAGCTCCTCCTGCACAACCCTTAGCATATTCTTGTTGCTTTTGAGCAAAAGTTATTTTCTTATTCTTTCCAAATTTTTGCCATACGCCTAAACCCAATGCCCCTAAACCAACTCCTGCACCAGTCAACGCTACGCCTTCACCAAGCACCCAAGAAAGACCAATTACAATAGGAACTACATTGTGAGTGAGGATTTCAGGTTTAGATACAAAAAAAGTGTGAGGTTTGCTCAGCGAAATTTCATAAAGAATCAATGGTTTGCTTTGTTGTACTTGTTCGATATGTATGCACGGGATGCTGTTACCATAGTAATCTAAGAAATAAGATTTTTGGCTTATATCTTGGGCTTTAATCCATTTTTTAAGCTGTGGATCATAAAACGTTTGATTTTCCGAGCATATGATAAAGGTATGTATCAATGTCAAAGCTTACAGTATGGTGGCGATTAGAAATAAACTGGATTGGAACATACGACTTATCGGTTTTTATTAGCGTGTCTGTTGAAAAGCCGGTATGAATAAAATTAATGGTACTTAATAAAAATAAAATAATTTTTTGATTCATACTAATGCTCCTTATTGGTGGGCAGCCAATACCATAGCTTCTTTCTGTATATTTTTCCAATTAAAAGTTTGACTGTGTGCGGCGTAGCTGAAAGCGTAGACGTAAGTGTATCGTGCCTCTTCCACCAATTTGTAAGGTTTGATAAGGTTTGGTGTCTATTATAGACCTCGCTTTTTCCACCATTCATCGCTTTTATACTCTTGCGGTAAACTGTCTATTTTTTCATCTAAAATACCATCGATGCCAAAGCCTTTCTCAACGATAGAAAGCCATTCGTCCGTAAGTTCTTTCGGCAACTCTTTACCGCATCTAGGGCAATGAGATATCCCAAAAGCTACAGTTAATTCATTTTTTTTTCGAAAAGCTTTTGGAATACTAACCAGAGAATAGAGTCTTCGGGCTGGTTCATATTCTAGAGGAGACTCAGGATCATTGATTAATAATTTTATTGCTTTGCAGCAAAATTGTTTTTTTTCATTCATTTTTAACCTATAAATCTTGATAAGTTACGCATAATAGCTTGATCAATTTTTCCTGTATTAACAGTACCATCTAAATTCAAAACAGTGCGTAAAGGCATCCTTCCTTTTGAAGAAAATACTTCTATATGGTCTTTATGAAGACTGTCTAGATAATATAAATCACCTTTTTTTATTCCAAGCTGCGCTATATCGTTGTTTGCTTTCCAAACAGTTTGCCCTTTAACATAGAATTTTGTTTTTGTAGAATATTTTTTTAATTCTTTTCCTACCGGATGGTTTTTGAAAACTTCATACATATTTTCTGCTTTATTGTTTTCATCTGGATCGGGCGCTCCTCCACTTGCACTAGACATGCATTCTTGCTCTATTTGAGCAAAAGTTATCTTTTTATTTTTTCCAAATTTTTGCCATACGCCTAAACCCAATGCCCCTAAACCAACTCCTGCACCAGTCAACGCTACGCCTTCACCAAGCACCCAAGAAAGACCAATTACAATAGGAACCACATTGTGAGTAAGAATTTGGGCTTTTGATACAAAATAAGTGTGAGGTTTGTTCAGAGTGATTTCATAAAAAATTCTTGGTTGTGTTGATTGTATATGGTCAATTCTTATGCACGGAATACTGTTACCATAGTAATCTAAGAAATAAGATTCCTGGCTTACATCTTTTGCTTTGATCCATTTTTTAAGCTGTGGATCATAAAACGTTTGATTTTTTGAGCATATGATAGAGTTGTCTCCCAAATGAATATGATAATAAATGCTTGAGCATACGGTAAAGGTATGTATTAATTCATTCGTATCGATAAGATTGGTCTCAATGTCAAAGCTTACAATATTGTTGCGATTAGAAATAAACTGGATTGGAACATACGATTTATCGGTTTTTATTAGCGTGTCTGCTGAAAAGCCGGTATGAATAAAATTAATGGTACCTAATAAAAATAAAATAATTTTTTGATTCATACTAATGCTTCTTATTGGTGGGCAGCCAATACCATAGCTTCTTTCTGTATATTTTTCCAATTAAAAGTTCGACTGTGTGCGGCGTAGCTGAAAGCGTAGACGTAAGTGTATCGTGCCTCTTCTACCATGCTTCGTTTATTCGAACTACGCATGGCGCAGCCAGTAAATGAATTTTAAAAAATAAATTGTTATATAAGTTCGTATAATTGTATCAATGCTGTGTAGCTAATAGCTTTTTATTGTAATTAAGCCTTATTAATTATATGTTCCGTTCAATAGGCCAGTTTTTTGGTTTAATTGTGAGGAGCAACAATGAAAAACTTTTTTTTGATAGTCTTTTTCTTTACACCACTCCAAGCAGATTTATGGGATGATTTTCAATCAATTTATTTTAGCCATCAAGCCTACAACCCTGAATATGTGGCTTATGATGATAGTTTGGATGAGCAAGATATTTTTCGTATGCGTGGTAATAAGCTTTATTATGTGTGGGAAAAAAATAGGTTTTCAAAAGAAGGGAAATCTAAATTTTCACAGAGATATGTAAAAATCCATAATAAGCAGTTATGGAATTTGTATCTTCATAAAGATGAAGCACCGATGAAGCTAGATGATCAGATTGCATATGAGACAGTGTGCGAAAGTGGTGCGTCTCTTTTTAATAAAATGGAAAAATTTACGCAAGCTCCTAGGCCGCATGAGAATAAGTTAGCTTGGTTTACGGCATTATTGGAAGCTGCTGATGTATCATTGATAGAAATGAAGCAATCAGAGAAAGACGTGGTTACTACAATCAGTGCTTTTGAATAAAAAAAACGAATATCGATATCAAAAAATTAAGTGAGCTACGAATGAAATCGTATCAAGAATCGATTGAAAAATTAGAGCAACAGTTTAAAACAAACAGGGCAAAAGGGCTTACACAGCATGAAGCAAATGAACGGTTAAAAAAAGAGGGGCCCAATACAGTGCCAGAAGGGTTGCAAGATACATGGATTTCGATATTTATAAGCCAATTTCAAAGCCCACTGATCTATGTGTTGCTCGTTTCTGCAGCGCTTATTTTTTTTGTAGGAAACCAAAGACTGGATGCCTTTATTATTTCTGGTATTCTTCTTTTCAATGCGATTATAGGCACAATCCAGGAGGGCAGAACAAGCAATATTGTGGCCAGTCTTCGCCGATTTATTAAAACAAAATCGGTGGTGATTCGTGATGGCAAGCACGAGATTATTGATGACCAGGATTTGGTAGTTGGAGATATTATTGTTCTCAAGGAGGGAGAGCGAGTCCCAGCTGATGCGCGCGTAGTTTCTGGGGTAAGATTACAGCTAGATGAGTCGGTGCTTACGGGGGAATCAACTCCTGTGTATAAAAATGAAGCCGCGCTTGAAGGGGAACATGAAATTGGTGATCGAAAGAATTTGGTATTTAAAGGCACATATGTTCTTTCGGGATCTGGCATTGCAATTGTGGTAGCTACTGGGCAAGATACGCAGGTGGGCCGGTTGCACCGCTCAATCGAAGAGATTAATACTGATATTCCGCTTAAAAAAGAGCTCAATAGACTTTCTTATCTTATTCTCGGATTTATTCTATTAATATGTGCGATACTCTTGCTGATCGGTGTTCTTACGGGTCGTCCCTTTCAAGAGCTGATTGTGATGCTGACCGCGCTTTTTATTTGCGTAGTTCCGGAAGGGTTGCCAGTCGTGCTTACGCTCGTTTTGGTTACGGGTGCTTATCATATGGCAAAAAAGCGAGTGCTTATAAAAAATCTGCAAGGGGTGGAAGCTTTGGGCCGTACTGATGTGGTGGTGATTGATAAGACAGGTACATTGACTCGTAATGAGATGATGGTGACGCAGGTAGTAACGCAAAGTGCGGTCTATACCGTTTCAGGAGAAGGCTATTTTTCTGAAGGGAATGTGCATGAGAACGGAGCAGTTGTGGACATAAAAAAACATTCCTATCTTGCTCATATGGGGCAAGCAGCAGCGTTACTTGATACATCAGAAATATCATTTAACAAAAAGCTGAATCTTTTTGAAATTAAGGGGGATCCCACGGAAGCAGCGCTTTCGATTCTTGCTATAAAGCTTGGTTATGAAAAAGAGGAGCTTTTAAAAAAGTACAAAAAAGTACACGAAATTCCGTTTGATTCAAAGCTTAAATATCATGCAGGATTCTTCGAGCAAAATGGTACGAGTTTTGCGTATGTAATTGGAGCTCCTGAGACTATTTTTACTCAAGCAAGTATAATACCCGATTTATGCAAGAAAGAGTTTGATGGTTTTCTTGAGCAAGGGCTTCGTACGGTGGCTATTGCCATGAAAGAAGTACATGTGAATCCAGCAATCGAAAACCTATCGGAAGACGCTAGGAAGGATTCATTTGAAGAGCTTATTAGCAATGGCTTACAGGTGATTGGCATATGTGGTATACAGGATTCTATTCGCCCTGATGTGGCGGTAGTGATTGATAAAGCGCGATCAGTAGGCATACACATAGTTATGGCCACTGGTGATCATAAAGAGACGGCAAAGTACGTTGCCAAAGAAGTAGGCATTTTCAAAGAAGGTGATGAGCTGATTGAAGGAAAAGATTTTGCCAAGATGAGTGATGAAGAGCTTCTAAAGCAACTTCCGAAAATCACCGTTTTTGCACGCGTTTCTCCGGAAGATAAAGTACGGATAATTAATTTGTATCATAAAAAGCATAAAATTGTTGCGATGACGGGGGATGGCGTGAATGATGTGCCTTCGCTTTTAGCAGCAGATCTTGGTATTGCTATGGGTGGTATTGGCACAGAGGTAGCAAAGCAAGCATCAGATTTGGTGCTGCTTGATGATTCGTTCAATAACATTATTAGTGCTATTGAGCAGGGACGCCATATTTTTTATACGCTTCGTCGCGTGGTGCTGTATTTTTTTGCAACTAATTTAGGTGAAATTCTTATTGTGCTGGTGGCGCTATTTACCAATTTGCCATTACCGCTAACTGCTTCTCAAATTCTATGGCTTAATTTTGTTACTGATGGCTTTCTTGATATCGGGCTTTCCATGGAGCCTGAAGAGAAGGGGCTTTTGGAGGCTACTTGGCTTAAAAAGAAATTACGTCTTATTGATGTAAGTATGATCATAAAATCATTTTACTTTGCGATTCCTATGGGTATAGCTTCTCTTTGGATGTTTACATATACCTATGATGGTATGCCAGCTTCTATTCCATACGCACGAACAATGACGCTCGTTTGTATGGCGATGTTTCAATGGTTTAATGCGTGGAATTGCAGATCAGAACATAAATCACTTTTTGAAATTGGTTTATTCAGTAATAGGTGGCTTATAATAGCCACATTGTTTGTGTTGTTTCTACAGCTTCTACTCGTGTATACGCCGTTCATGCGATATATCTTTAAAACAGTGCCTCTTTCGCTTTCTGATTGGGGGCTTATTTTTGCCATCTCTGCTCCAATTATTGTGGTTGAAGAGATCAGAAAATTTGTTGCAGCACGTTTGTTTGGTAATTCTGTTTGACTAAAATAGCGCTGCAAAGTAGATTCTATATGTTCCTAATGTTTAACGTATAGAAGGAAAAAATATGCAAAAAAAGTTGGTTCTCTCTGCAGTAATCATTTCACTTTCCACTACAGGGTTGTTTGCAAAAGATGCGAAAGCTGAAAATGCACAAATGTACATCGCATTTGTTGATTCTTTTGAAGCTATGAGAAAATGTAGTGATGGAGAAAAAGTAAGCAAAGAGATCGATACACTTCGAGAAAAAGCTTCAAAAGAGATTCGATCTGATGCAGAGAAGTTGGCTAAAGCTGAAATGGATTTAAAGAATAAGGCTACTATGCTTAAGCCTCAAGAGCTTGCAAAGCAAGAGCGAGAACTCGCTAAAAGTAAACGTGCTTTAGAAGAGCTTCTTCGCGAAAAAGAAGACGAAATCAAAATCACTATGCAGCAAAAGACTGAAGAGCTTGCCATGAAAATCGAAGAAGGCATCGTGGCTGTAGCTAAAGAAAAAAATGTTGATGCAGTAATTGATAAAATGACTGGACGAGTGATGTACACCAAAGATAACAATAAAGGTGATATTACGGCAGATGCGATTAAGTTTGTAGATAAAAAATCTGATCTTGTAGCGCAAGCAAAAAAACAAGAAAAAACTATCGTAGCCAAGGGTGAAGATAAGGGGAAAGCTGACGCAGCTTAATTAGTTTTAGAGATTTTAAAAATTAGGGCCGATCTGTTGATTGGCCCTAATTTTTTACGCTATTTTCATTTCTAAAGTTAAACCTTCAGCTGAGCATTTTAAAATTGTAGCCTTTCATTGACTTTCAGCTTTGAAATCATTACCTTTTGCCAAAATAATTTTTAAGGGGGTCTTCTATGAAGTTAGTATTTCTATCAGGGTTATTTCTTTTTTTGTGTAGCGGAGTGAGTGGAACTATGAGCTATGAATTGATTGCTCTAGAAAAAACAGATCTTGCAGATAAAGTTGCCTTAAAGCTTGAAAAAGAGCTTCATCTAGCCCGATTCAGGACATTTGCCGATGGGGAGATTAATGTGGAGCTTTCTAATCCAGAACAGTTTACGGGAAAAACAGCTGTTATTATACAATCTACTGGTCAGCCAGTGAATGCTCATCTCTTGGGCGTATCATTTCTTGCTCAAGAACTTAAAAATGCGGGTACTCAAAAAGTTATCGCTGTTATTCCCTACTTTGGCTATTCACGGCAAGAGCGCAGTAATATTGAAGGAAAGCCAGGCCATGCAGCGGTAGCAGCCAAGCTTCTTGAGGGAGCAGGGGCGGATGAACTGATTACGGTGGAGCTTCATAATAAAAAACTTATGGATTTTTTTTCCATTCCAGTATTCAACCTATCCGCTCAGGGAATTATTTCGCAGGAGATTGAGAAAAGGGGTTTGTCTCATACGCGAGCATGTTTGGTGGCTCCTGATAAAGGGGCGGCGGAGTATGTGAATGGTATTGGCGCACGTATTGGTTTTGATTCGATTATTTTTGCAAAGGAAAGGCTTGCTGCAGATCAAACCAGAATTGTGGGTATGCAAGGAAGCTGCAAAGAGGTGATAGGTATTGTAATTGATGATATTATTGCCACGGGCGGTACCGTGATGAATGTATGCAATACATTGCCTTCTCGGGGATATGAAGAAGTGATGGGCTATTTTGTACATCCAGTATTTGCTGGGCCAGCTCTTGAGCGGATTGCTACCAGCTGTATTTCTCAATTGTTTGTGAGCAATACGCTGCCACTTTCAAAAGAAGCGCAAAATTTTTATAAGATCAAGCAGTTTGATGTAAGCCCAATAATTGTTGAAGCGCTTAAAAAGCAGGTATAAACATGTCAGAAAAAATTGAAAATAGTATTCGTGCAATAATTGGGCTGGGAAATCCGGGGCCACGTTTTGCTTTTACCCGGCATAATGCAGGTTTTCTGGTGATTGATGAGCTTGCCGACCGATATCATGGATCATGGCAAGAAAAAGATAACTTTACATGTGCAGAGATCGTAATGGGGGATAAAAAAATCATATTGGTAAAGCCGCTTACATTCATGAATGAATCAGGCAGAGTTATTCCATTTTTACAAAAAAAAGGGATAAAGCCAGAAGAGACTTTAGTAATACATGATGAGTTAGAAAAGCCTTTGGGCAAACTTGCGATTAAGCGAGGGGGAAGCCATCGTGGGCATAATGGCCTTCGATCGATTATTACTGCATATGGCCTTGAATTCCTTAGATTGCGTTTTGGTATTGGGCGTCCTGAGAGAAAAGAGGATGTTCCAGATTATGTTTTAGCCCCTTTTGATGTGCCGAGGAACGAAGTTCTTGAAAAAGTGAATGAAGCCGTTGCTATGATTGAGAATCTTTTCGAATAAAACCTTCAAAGGAGATGTAATGGATATTTTTCTTTTAATTGCAATAGCTTCTCTCGCCTATTGCGCATACGAAATTCACAAAAACCCAAAAAGGTGGCTTGAAACTATTCAGTACCTGCCAATTGTTGGATGTATGCTCTATGCGCGAGTGGCAGGAATATCTGCTGATGCATGGGAGAATGCTTTTAGTTTTGGTGGATTACTTGGGCTTCTTGTGATTCTTATTCTTGTTCATCACAGAGTCTTGATGGATCGACTTTTTCTTGGTGTAAATCTTTTTCTCATGGCGGGTGCTTTTGGTTTTCTGTTTAATATTGAACCTATTATTGAATGGTATAGCAATACTAAGGGTGGCCCATTTTTCACTTGTATTTTAATCACCGGTTTTCTTACAACGCTTTTCACCAAGACAGGATTTATTGGTAAGCATGGAATGAGCAAAGATGCGATTCGCTATTCCTCATTTTTGCTTTTAGCGGTATCGTTTGTGGCGCTTATATGGTCTATTCAAACAGATATACATGGTATTTTATATGCAGTTTTCGCTCCCTATTTTGCTTTGTTATTGTGCAGAGATCAGCTTGAAAAGCATGTCTCATAATCATGAACTATTTTTTTCAATGTGGTACACTTAGCAAAATCGCATTACATTATCACAAAACGTAAGGCTATGAAATGCAAAAACAGATTATTTCAGGCGCGTTAGTATGTGCGCTATTAGTTGGGGGCTATTTTATGATGAACAGTTTTCAGGAGGGCAAATCCATGAAAGAAAAAAAGAGTGCATTAATAACAATGGATAATGGTTTACAATATCTTGTGATTACTGAGCCAAAAGAAGGTGCACAACAAGCAAAGAGCGGTAACCGTGCGACGGTGCACTATTCCGGTTGGCTTTATGATGCAGATGCACCTGAGATGAAAGGCAAGAAATTTGATAGTAGCGTTGATCGTGGTGAGCCATTTAAGTTCAATCTTGGTGCTGGGATGGTGATCCGTGGCTGGGATGAAGGTGTGGCTCAAATGAAAGTGGGCGAAAAGCGCCGCTTTGTATTGCCTCCACAATTGGCCTATGGCAATCGTGGCGTGGGAGCAATCATTCCTGCAAATGCTACGTTAGTTTTTGACGTTGAGCTTTTAAAGCTGGATTAAGACAAAAAATACTCTGTGATTAAAAAAAAGAGGCCCGGTAGCATGCCGGGCCTTCTTTTATTTCTTTAGCCAATCGATAATCTGGTCTTTCCATTTTGGATCAAATTTGGCCCCTGCGCCTTGAAGGGTTCCGCGCGAACCTCCGCCACGAAGGCCGAGCGAATCTTTGAGCCATGCCCCAAGTTTTTTCAAATCGATCGCCTTTGCATAATCATCATGAAGGCTCACTAAGAAAGATGAGCGATTTTCATGATTGCTTGTTAGGAAATAAAATCCAGGTTTTCTTGTTTGCAGCATGTGCGCAATAGCTCGAAGCTCATCTTGTTCAGCGCCTACTACATTTTTAAAAAGAAAAGGCACGCTCTTTATCTGTTCAATATCTTTTTCCCAGAGCGGCAGATTGGCTTGCAGTGCTTGCTGCTTTAATTGCTTGATCTGCTTTTGTACTTCTTTGAGCTCGATAGACTGTCTTTTTACCTGTTCTAAAACGGCGTCACGTTTAACGTTAAATTCTAAGCTTAAGTTTTTTGCAAGATTATAGGTCTCTTGAAATAGTTCAATCGCTTTTGGGCCGGTAAGCGCTACAATTCGGCGATGGCCTGCAGAGATTGATGATACCTCTGTGATTTTGAATGTACCGATATCGCCGGTGCGATTCACGTGCGTTCCGCCACAAAGTTCCATAGAAAACTTTGGGATGTTTACCACGCGCACGTCTTCCGGATTATATTTTTCTCCAAAAAATGCGAGTACCCCTTTATCAATTGCTTTTTTGAAGCTGGTGTACTCAATTGAAACGGGAATATTTTCACGAATTTTTGTGTTCACTATATCTTCAATCTTTTGAATTTCTTCGGGGGTAAGATTTTGATGGTAAGAGAAGTCAAAGCGTAAGTAGTCAGGGTGCACCAAAGACCCAGATTGCTTTATTTGTTTACCAAAAAGCTCGATTAAAGCCGCTTGAAGCATATGTGTGGCTGTGTGATTTTTCATCGCATTAGTACGCCATGTTTCATCTACGATACAGGTAATTTTATCTTCTACCTTAATATCAGTTGTTGTTTTAATTTGTGCTGCAATGCGCCCATTAATATAGCGAACCATCTTGATTGGTAATTTTTTGTCGCCAAATTGCAACCAGCCTTGATCAGGTACTTGGCCACCCCCCACGATAAAGAAAGGAGCCTCTTCGCTCATCACAAAGCAGATAGTTCCTGCTTTTACGTAATCCACTAGTTTGCCATCAACAATAAGTGCATTTATTTTCGAATCAGTATTAAGCTCATCATAGCCTGTAAATTTTGTTGTTACTTTTTCGGGTAACTCAATATGATCAAGCATATCGGCTTTTTTCTTGCCAGATTGTGCTTGTTGCTTTTCCATTTCCGCTTCAAACCCTTTTGTATCAACTTTATAGCCTTTTTCACGAGATCGTGCATGCACCAACTCAATGGGAAAACCAAACGTGTCATACAGCTTGAACGCTTGCTGTCCAGTGATTGTTTTCGTTTTTTCACTTTCTTCAAAATAATCAGCAAGAATATGCTGCCCGCGATCAAGGTTTACTGAAAACTTTTCGATTTCGCTTGTGAGCGTTTGGACTATTAATTTTTTATTCTCACGAAGCTCAGGATACATATCCTCAAACTCTTTGATTACTACCTCTGCGAGCTGGGGAAAAATATTTTCTTTGGTGAGTTTGCGTGCAAAGAGCGCGCCGCGACGAATAATCTTACGAAGTACATAGCCTCGGCCCTCATTCGAGGGAGCGCCTCCATCAGAAATAATCATCGTAGATGATCTGATATGATCAGCTAGCACGCGAAATGCTGCTTTAAGTTCATCATTTTGCTCTTCATACTTAATACCAGTGAGCTCGGATGTTTTATTAATAATCGGTAAAAAAAGATCTGTCTCATATACAGAGTCCACCTGTTGCATCACGGTGCAAAGGCGTTCGAGCCCCATACCAGTATCAACACCGGTTTGTTTTAATGGCTTTAATTCCCCATTGGCTTGTTGATCAAACTGCATAAAAACCAAGTTCCATATTTCTAGAAATCGGTCGCATTCGCAAGCAGGTCCGCATGGATGCTTACAACCAAATGCTGGACCGCGATCAATAAAAATTTCAGAGCAGGGGCCGCAGGGACCAATATCCCCCATTTGCCAAAAATTTTCTTCTTTTCCTAGGCGATGAACTTTTTCTTTTGGAAGGCCAATCTCTTTATGCCAAATATCAAACGACTCATCATCGGTTTCATACACAGATGCATGTAGCTCGGCTTCAGGAAGCTTCATCTGTTTGGTGATGAATTCCCATGCCCATGCAATCGCATCTTTTTTGAAATAATCACCAAATGAAAAGTTTCCCATCATCTCAAAAAAAGTAAGATGTCGTTTGGTGAATCCAACGTTATCAAGATCGTTGTGCTTGCCGCCGGCTCGTACGCATTTTTGAATAGTTACAGCCCGTTTATAGCTGCGCTTTTCTTTGCCTAAAAACACATCTTTAAATTGATTCATGCCGGCATTAGTGAAAAGGAGCGTTGGATCAAGAGCAGGAATGAGAGATGAACTGGGCGCAGCGGTATGCTTATGCTCAGTAAAAAAATTAAAAAATTTTTTACGAATTTCTAGCGGTTTCATGAGGTTCCTTGGGCATTAATTTGAGCTAAGACAAATAATGCCCAAGATACTTATTTCTTAATGGTTAATCAATCGGTAGTAAGGGTTTTTTTTTTGAAAAGCATAATTCAAACCAGCTTTTCAAATGAATTACTGCTTACTCCAATCATCAGAAATGCCTTCTTCTCTTGCAACTTGGGCTGCACTACTATACTTTGCAACACCCGGCACGAGTCTACGTGTATATTTAGTTACTTGGCCTTTATCATCAACTTCTGCACCTAAGTGATAATTTTTTACTACCCTATTTGTGCTTTGTTCAAGCTCTGTGAGACCTTTAAAGTGAGTTGCATTGATGAAAAGTACATTACTAAAGTTGCTTAGATTTCTAATAAAATCATATGAAAGCTTTTCTGCTTGCTCTGGGGCTGTTCCAGTGAAGATTTCATCAAGAATAAAGAAGGCAAATTCATCTGGTCTTAATGAAATAACAATGTTCTTCAACTGATTTGCACGAATTACTTCAGCCTTAAACTGAGATATACCGCTTGCTACATCATCAGTAATACTCATATATGAAAGCAACTTAGTAAAGGGTGTAATTGCCATAGAGCTTGCTGGAGCGACTCCAAAACTTTGTGCCATGATCAAACTGATCATAAGTGCTTTAATAAAAGTAGACTTACCACTTGTGTTTGGCCCTGTCAGCAGGATATCTCGCTCATTGCCTGTATTCAAATTAAAATTATTAGTAACTACTTGAGCAGCGGGAACAAACGGATTCCAAAGATCAGTAGCTTTGATAAACGGCGTATCGTTTTTCTGATCAAACGATACAAAGCTAAATTTGGCATCAAGGCTTTCATGGTCTTTGATTTTTTGAGCTAAAGCGGTATATGCATCTAGTTGTCCCACAAAATCAAATAATCGAGCAAAGTCAGTACGCGTCTCTTTTTCATTCATCAATTTATACGCTACTAGAATATTACCTGGAGATGAGGTCATCGATGGAATAGGGCCATTGAACGTTGAAGAGTTAAGTAATTTTATAAGCTTTTGAAACCGTTTTGAGCCAGCAGTATTATTCACATACGCTTTTAACTCTTTGTTGAGTTCAGGCATCGCTGCTTGTATCCGCTCATTAGCAGCAAACATTTTGATACTACTTTGTGCAGAGCGAACATATGCAGCAACGTTGATTAATTTTTGCTGAAAATCGGCAATGATTGCGAGTCCAGATTTTATAGATCCTGCAGCCGCTAGGGTTTGTGGCAAACTTAAAATTCCAATGATTGTACCTAGGCCGTCGCCCATCCCTCTTCTTACGTTATTTGTATCTTCTATCATCTTTTCTGCTTCTTTCTTTCCAGATTCTGAGGTATCTGCCATTCGCAACATAGCAGGAAGTCCATGTTTAAGATATAAGGGAAGGGCAAAGGTTTGCCATGCTTGTAAAAAAAGCGGATATGTTGCATATAATCGATTAGTGGCAGAGACAAGCATTGGTATTTCATCCATGCGCAAAGTTCTCATAAGCACTCCCGGATACAGAGCTTTTTCGGCTTCAGTAAGCCCGTTTTTTTGATAAAAATCATAAAGATAGGATTCGGCTCTTCCCATTTGAGCAAATGCCGTTAGGGCTTTAGTGCGTAAAGAATCATCAGCAACAAGTTCTTGAATCACTGCCTGACGTTTTTGAATGGTATCAATATTCATTGTAGGCATACTAATCATCTCTGAGATTGCTTTCATGCCTGCAGTAGTAGAGAGGGATGCAAGCTGCTTGATAAGATTATCGCCACCATGCCTACCACCCTGTAGGATCTCTAATTTATTCATATGACCAGAAAACCGTGGCCTTTTAAGGCCGGGGATGAATGGGCA
>CAYGJB010000025.1:0-14562 GCA_964350195.1 uncultured Pseudomonadota bacterium | reverse complement strand
TGAATAGTGATAATTTAGGATATCAAAATGTTGCACTTATTATTTGAATCTACGCATTTATTTAGGAAAAAGCTCTCTCTTTACTGATAGTTTATTGGCTGATACCGGAAGAGTATTCGCGTTTAGCCTAGGCGCCTTTTCTTCTTCTCTTCTTTTCTTGTCTTTATTACAGATGAGAACATAAAGAGCTTTCTCGTTATAATCAACGTTGCTTACAGTATCTTCACTGCTAGCATTGTCTGCTTGAGAAGGGTCATCAATCTCCATAGCTTGTAAAGAAAAAACGAATAGCGAGAGTAGTAAATATTTACTCATAGAAACCTCCATTTGGTAACGATTATATTAAGTTGAAAATCATGTAATTTTTTTAAGATACATAGCGGTATAACTTCCTTTTACTTGTGCCACTTCTTGCGGCGTGCCGCTAGCTACAATCTTACCCCCCTGATCTCCACCTTCAGGCCCAAGATCAATAAGATAATCAACCGTTTTTAGGACATCCAGATTATGCTCAATCACAATCATCGAATTGCCCTTATCAACGAGCCGATTTAAAACCGCAAGCAACTTTTCAATATCACTATTATGAAGGCCTGTTGTTGGTTCGTCAAGAACATAAAGCGTATTACTACCGCGTTTTGCTAGCTCATCCACCAATTTTATTCGTTGCGCTTCACCGCCAGAAAGTGTAGTAGAGGGCTGCCCTAGAGTGAGATAGTCAAGCCCCACCTCACACAACAGATGTAAACGTTTTGCAATACGATGATGTGCGCCGAAAAATTCCGCCGCTTCAAGCGCAGCCATTTCAAGCACGTCCGCAATCGTTTTGCCTTTATACGTAATTTCAAGCGTTTCGCGATTATATCGCTTACCCCTGCAAGCTTTGCATAGCATCGTCACCGCAGGAAGGAAATGCATTTCCACCGTCACAGTACCATCACCTTTGCATTCAAAGCATCTGCCATCAGCCACGTTAAAACTAAACCGTCCTACTGAGTAGCCACGCGCATTGCTTTCAGGCAAGGAGGCAAAAAGTTTTCGTATATCATCAAATACACTCAAATAGGTTGCTGGATTTGAGCGTGGCGTTCTGCCAATTGGGCTTTGATCGATTACGACCATATTTTCAATTGAATCGGCTCCTTCAAGGTCAGAGCAGAAATCGTTTTTTTCACCGCTTGTTCGCTTTCTATAGCCATGCAACTCTCTTTCAAGCGCTGGCACAAGCTCCTGCATAATCAACGTACTCTTACCCGAACCAGATACGCCTGAGATGCCACAAAACACCCCAAGCGGAAACGCAACGGTAAGATCCTGCAAATTATTACGCTCAGCATGAGATAACGTCATAAAACCACTTGGCGTCCGTACCTTCTTTGGCACCATAATCGCTCGCTTACCACTCAGATAGGCACCCGTAAGAGAATTGCTGTTCTCTGAAAGTTCTTTCGGAGTTCCTACCGCAGTCACCATGCCGCCATGCAATCCAGCAGCAGGTCCCATATCAATCAAGTAATCTGATTGCCTCATCGTATCAATATCATGCTCAACCACCACCACAGTATTACCCTGATCACGCAAATGCTTAAGCGTAGCGATCAAGCGATCATTATCTCTTTGGTGCAAGCCAATACTGGGCTCATCAAGAATATAGAGCACGCCGCTCAAGGCAGAGCCTATCTGCGTTGCTAATCGAATACGTTGCCCTTCGCCACCAGAAAGCGTACGGGCCGATCGATTAAGCGTAAGATACGAAAGCCCTACATCATTAAGAAAGCGAATACGGTTTTTAATTTCCACGATCAAAGATTTTGATACTTCATGTTGCGTTGCTTCAAGCTCTAAATCATCAAAAAAGCGCCGAAGTTGCTTAATAGATTTTGCACACAGATCATACACGTTCTGCCCGCCAATGCGCACTGATAATGCATACTTATTCAAGCGCTTACCATTACACTCAGCACAAGTGTGTTCTTTTGCATATTTTGGACCAAAGAAATCGGGATATTTTTCTTTCCAAGAATCTTTTGAGCCCCCTGCCCATGGCCACTCATGAATAACACCCAAACCATGGCATTTTTTACAAGCCCCGATAGGAGAATTGAAAGAAAAAAAGCGCGGCTCTAATTCAGGCAGCGATTCGTGGCACTTTACACACATTCTATTTGAAGAATAATGGAACGCCTTAGAACCAACAATAATTTTGCATGAGCCCCCACCATATGTAATCGCTCGTTCAACAGCCTCTTGCAAACGTGATTGCTCTTCAAGCGCTACATCTAACGCATCAATTAAAAGGTCAATAGTATGCGTATATGTTTTTCGCAGCTTAAGCTTTTTAATATCTTCTAAAGAAGCAAACTTATACCTTGTTCCATCAATAACAAAACGATAAAATCCAGCCTCAAATAGCTTTGAAAGCTCTATAACGAATTCCCCCTTCTTCTGATGCGCAATAGGAGCGGCAACCGTAATCATTTTACCTTGATATTCAGCAATCACCATCTGTGTAATTGCATCAGGTGATTGCGCTTCAATGCGCACATTACAATTTGGGCAAAAAGGGATCCCGATCCTCGCGTACAGCACACGCAGATAATCATACATTTCGGTAATCGTTCCTACGGTAGAGCGCGGATTAGACCCTACAGTCTTTTGTTCTATAGCAATCGATGGACACAGTCCTTCAATTCGATCCACTGCTGGCTTTTTGGCTATGCCAAGAAACTGCCGAGCGTAGGAAGACAAGCTCTCCATATAGCGGCGTTTGCCCTCAGTAAAAAGAATATCGAGAGCAAGCGAGCTCTTGCCAGACCCTGATGGACCGGTTATAACAGTCAACGTGTCCTTTGGGATTGCTACATCGATGTTCTTAAGATTATGTTCCCGGGCACCTTTGACAGAAATCCAATTATTTTTTTTTATAATTTTATACCTACTCATGGGTACTACTTAGGCTAAGGGTTAAAACTCTCCATTCACCCCTCTATCATAGCATAAAATGCGATTGCTGAATAGCTGACAAAGCGTCAAATTATGTTATTTAAAGCGACTCACCTGGTAGGCGTTGTTAAGTATTTGAAAAGCTTCTTCAGCTGGTCGCTTTTCCTTTTGAAGGCGATGCTTATCCGGATGAATAGTACGCGACATCTGCCTAAAAGCCGTAGTAACATTTTGTTTTTTTGCGTTCTTTGGCACACCCAAAATTTCATACCAAAGAAAAGACTCTTTTTTGCTATCTTTAATGGCTGGAAAAAAATTTTTTAGACTACTAGGAACCTCAATGAGTACACTCTTTTCCTTCTCTAATTGATCTTTTTCAGCCTTACCCAAAGCACGTCGAGCTATTAAACCGATTGCAAAACCAAGCCAATAGTAAAGCCCCGCACGCCTTCCCAGCGAAGTTTCTCCTGGAAATTGACAATATTCTTTCCGCCATAAACATCGAACATTCGTTTTTAAATACGCCAATATATTTGATGCGACAGAAGAACCATTATTAAAGCTAGCCATGTAACTCATTTCTTTCAAAATCATGGATACTTCCTGAATCAGCATTGTAATCAATAGATAAGTTGCAAGCGTCCCCCTGCCTTTAGGTATCAATTTAAGCAAAGACGTTTTCTCATATGCCAAGGAACCGAAAGAGTGTAGCGCGCCCCCCAAGCCCTGAGATGACGGAATTCCAGTAAAAACATTATACGGCAAAATTTTACGCAAATACTCTTGAACCATTGCAGCAAATATTAATTTTAATGCAAAAACGCTTTCTCGCGAATAAGAAGATGTATCTATTCTTTTTTCTATTTTAGATTCTACTAAACTAAAAAGCTTAGTTAACAAAACAGGACTTGCCAGAGTATAACCAGATACAAATCCTAAAGCAGTTGAGATAGCTAAAATATCTCGATGGGTACACTCTTGATAATTTAATAGGCATCGACCTTTTTGCTGCAGAATAGCCTTAGCCTTGTTTAAATTCATCGCAGAAAAAAACTCTGTATATGAAAAAAAAGATTTTAACTTTTGCGAAAAAGAAGGTTTCTTGGAAAAGTCTTTTATTGCAGGTACTTCTTTGTTTGGAATTAGATCTATTTTATCCGCACAAATTTTTGATGTTTGAAATAGCAAAAATCCACACACAATAGAAAATATTTTTTTATGCAACCTCTTCATACCACACCCTACTTTAAAGATTTGCTCCTTTCTACGTATATTATCAAAAACCCCCTACGAAAAGCAACAAACTACCCCATGAAACTTTCATGTAAGCACCTAATGCTTGCTTTGGTCTTTTTTTCAAGAAAAAGCTTTGCATTTCGCCATAAACCACGTATACTTTTTCTCAATTGAAATGGTGAGCGTAGCTCAGTTGGTAGAGCACCAGGTTGTGGTTCTGGGGGTCGAGGGTTCAATCCCCTCCGCTCACCCCAAAAAAATCTTATTATTTTCACAGAAGAAATACTTTAATGAATAGCATCTCTTGGGGAATCTTTTTAATTCTTTTAGGAGCCTCTCTTATATTAAAGGCCATCTTTGGCTGGAATATTCCCCTATTAAAAATAGCCTTTGGCTGCCTTTTGATCTTCTGGGGAGCTCAGATGATTTTTAGTTTTCCTACGCCAAGCTGGGCTGCTTCAAAAAAATATGGTATCGCATGTACAGGAAAAGGATATAGCACTCTATTTGGCAAACAAATAGTTGATCTTTCCTCGATCAAGCTATCAGACCGCCCTACCTATTTCACTACCAACACCGCGTTTGGCTCAACAGAAATTATTCTTGATAAAAATATTCCTACAGAAATAAATGTAAGCTCCGCTTTTTCAACTATCGATTTGCCACAAAAAGACCTTGAAATGGTGAATAGTAAGCACTTTTTCACCAAAAATGGAGATCGAAAGGCGCACTTGGTTTTAACTATCAATGCTATCTTTGGTACTGTTTTGTTAAAAACCCATTAAAAGCCCTTGGCAAAAAGAGAAAAAGTCGCTACATTACTATCATCTAATCTTTGCAATTGCACGTGTCGGGATGTGGCGCAATTGGTAGCGCACTCGCTTTGGGAGCGAGGGGTTGCCAGTTCGAGTCTGGCCATCCCGACCATTTTTTTGTAAAAAACAACTTATTCAAAAACGATGTATGTAGCTAACGTGCAGATTTTTTTCGTTTGTTTTTATCATTGCAAACCAAGCAATTCCAACAAATAATCTTTTTTTTGAAAAAAAGAATTGACCTCACTATTCAAAATTAGTAGGATCTCTATCAACTTTGAAATCTGAGAGTAGAGAAGGAGAGAAGATGAAGTTAGATGGGCATAGATTAGGTCTCGCTGGCGCTGCTGCTAGCTCGATTTTTTTTACTGGTTGTTCGATTCTTATGCATTTTTGGCCAGAATCAATGATTGATATGTCTGCGGCAATGTTCCATTTAAATAATTTTGGCCCTCTCACCCAAGAATTTGGACTTAATGCTCAAATTTTCGTAAGTGGATTGGCACAATGGGCTGTTTCCTCTTACATTTATCTCTATCTTTTTGCTTATGCGTATAACCATATAAGTACACAAAAAACAGTAAGCAAAAAGAGTTAATTAAGGCTTCTTCATACCTCCTATTTTTTGTGCGGCGAAACGAACGAAGGTTAAATTAATGTTTTATATCCGGAAATCTTCTGGCGATAAACAGCGGTTCGATCTTCACAAGTTTCGCCGCTCTTTATTTAAAGCGGGCGCTTCTGAGAAAGTGGCCAATTCCATCATTCAGCATATCGAAAAAGAAAAACCTTCCAGCACTAAAAGAATTCACGCTATTGCCACCAAGCTGCTGCAAGAACAGTCACCTTCTGTTGCCGATCGCTATAATTTAAAGCGGGCACTTATGGAGCTTGGCCCTGAGGGTTATCCCTTTGAGCAGTTCGTTGCAGAACTTTTCAGACTGCAAGGATATGATGCTAAAACTAATCGCGTTCTTTCCGGCGCATGCATTGATCATGAAGTGGATATAATCCTTAAGGAAAAAGATCATCGTTATATTGTTGAATGTAAATTTCATAATCGCATTGGTATGAAATCGGACGTAAAAGTGGCTATGTATGTGCAAGCCCGCTTTCAAGACATAAAAGAAGCTTGGAAAAAAAATACAATAAGCGATCAGAACAAGCAGAAAATAGATACGTTTCATCAAGCGTGGATCGTCACCAATACCCAACTCACTTCAGAGGCGATCAAATATGGCGAATGCAGAAATATGAGACTTCTCGCTTGGGGATACCCTATGCAAGATAGCTTGGCAGACCTCATTCAAAAATACAACCTATTTCCAATTACCACGCTCACATCGCTAACCAAATATCAAAAAAAAACATTTTTAAAAAAGGGGCTCGTGCTCTGCAAAGATGCCCGTAAGTACAAAAAAACATTTCAGAAGCTCGGGCTTAAAGCAAAAAATATTGAAAACATAATCAAAGAAGCTGAAGCTGTTTGCAAAATTTAATTTTTCGTTTCTGCATCTGGCTCTTCATCTAGCCAAGCATTAAATGCTCGCCCCATATTCAATAATTTAACTGCCAGAGCACCCATCGTCCCCGAAAATCTTCCCGCATTAAAAAATTGATATCGGCGTGTTGCCATATTGCAATTATTTCCAGATACTAAGCATTTCATGCGAGCAAGCTTGCCAAGAGATGTATCTGGACTATTCAGCAGCTTGCGATAGCCAATATTTTCTATCAGAAAAGTAATCTTTTTAAATGCTGCCATTGCAGCAGCTTTTTTTACTCCACTCAACACCCGATCACTCAGTAATTGGTTTTCTTTTTTTGAGGTAAATAGATCTGCCGCCTTTTCAAATAAAAGCATTTCTCCAAAATGCAACCCAAAGCCTAGTAGATAATTCATGAAAAAAGAGAGTTTCGGTGAACAGCTATCGCCCGTCAAACAGATCTTATTTTTGGTCACCATATTGGCAATTTTTTCTAGCTTTGAGACCGTTGGTTTGATCTCGGAAACTAACCCCATCTGCATTACAGATTCATCTATCAATATATCTGGCTGCATGGCAAAAAGTGGTACCACTAAGACCAAGCTTATCAATAAACATAGCGCTAGTTTCTTCATCACACCCCTAAAGATAAGCCCCAAAGAGCTTACTAATGAATCCTATTTTCTATCTTCAGAATAGCATACCCAAAAAGCCAAAAGCAACGGTTTACATTACTATTACAGGACAATTGCATGAAAAAGCCTATTGAATCGACACGTTTGGTTTAAACTATTTTTTACAAATAGAAAGACTATGAAAATAGAATAGTCAAAAAGGATGACCATTCATCCCCGGCCTTAAAAAGCCACGGTTTTCTGGTCATATGAATAAAAAAAACATCCAGGACGAAGTATTGCAACTGTACGATAAGTAGTAAATCGCAGTCCTAACTATCTGACCACAAATCTTTTAAATTGGGGATAATTCATGCAATTGTCCTGTTACCACTTTAGCCAGGGCGTGAGGAGCAACTTGATACCCACAAGAAAAAGAAAAAACGCAACAACTGACCTAAAGTGCTCTTGCGGGATCCATCTGACCACTTTCTGGCCGATATAAGCCCCAAAAAAAGAAGCTGGAATAAAAACGAGCAATGCCCACCACAGCGCATGCGACATCGTAATACCTTGCCATATATAGGTCGCAAAACGAGTAGTATCAAGCAACAGACTTATTAAGCCCGTAGTCCCAATAAAGGTTGCTTTACGTAAATTAAATGCTGACATAAAAACACTACGAACCGCACCTCGAATGCCAAAGACACCGGCAAAAAAACCAGAGATCAACCCGCCAATAAAGCCAGTGAACCAATTATTGGGTATTTTAAATGCAGTCACTGCATACATCAAGCCAACAGATCCGATAAGAAAAAGGCCTAACAGCGAAGTAAGGAGCATTGATTGTTGCGGAGTTACTAAAAGTGCTCCTAAAAAGGTAGCCACGACCGTTGGTGTGCCAAAATAGATAAATAAACGCCAATCAATGCCATAACAAAAAAAGTAAATTTTAAAAATATCGTGAAACCAATGAATCACGCATACCAATAAAATTGTTTCACTGAATGGTAAGAATAGAAGCAGAATAGGGGTCATAACTGTCCCTACGCCAAAGCCTGAAATTGTACCTATACTGTTTGCTATAAAGCTTATGACGGTGATTAATATAATTTCTACTGTCATCATGCAATCCCCTTGCGTTCATTGCTTTTCATTACTACGCTTTGTGCATGCTAATATTCAAGGATAAAATATGCAAATTAGTTCTCGCTCATATTGGTATGTTGATTGGTTTTCATTTTTACTCACTACGTTCATTGGCGCCATTGGCCTACTTTTTATTTATAGCGCAACACAAACCCCCGCGCAGCACGTCTCTATTTTTTTTAAGAAGCAGGCAATCGGACTCGCAATGGGAATCGTCGTCTACTGGCTTTGTGCATCAATAGATTATCGTACACTCATGAGATGGGGATTTTTTACCTACTTCTTTGTGATAGGCCTGCTTGTATTCACACTCATCAAAGGATCAATCGGCATGGGTGCACAACGCTGGATCAATCTCTTTTTCTTCAAGCTCCAGCCTTCGGAGCTCGCAAAGCCCCTTTTTCCAGCATTTGTGACCTACTACTTTTACACCCATTATGAAACACATCACGGCAGCTGGCCTGATTTCTTGCCCATTCTTGGCATGCTTGGCATCAGCTTTGTCTTAATCTTAAAGCAGCCTGATTTGGGCACCGCACTTATCATCGCATTCTCTGGCCTTATTCTATTATGGCTTGCAGGACTTTCAAAAAAGTTTTTTTTAGTAAGCGGCGTTTTATGCCTGCTTGCAATGCCGCTATTGTGGCGGATACTTAAGCCGTACCAACAAAATCGCATTGCTGTTTTTTTTGGCGGCGGCACTACGCAAAAAGAGCGATATCAAATTGAGCAAGCCACCATTGCTGTAGGCTCAGGAAATGTGTGGGGCAAAGGACTATTTCACGGCACACAAAACAAACTTCAATTTCTACCAGAAAGCAGAACCGATTTTATATTTGCCGTACTCTGTGAAGAATGGGGATTTGTAGGGGCACTCGCCCTTATAGCTCTATACGCGTTTCTTTTCTTACGATGTATTTTTATTATTCATTTGATCGAAGCACCCTATGCGCAACTACTCGCTGTTGGATTACTTTTGCATGTAATACTTTCAGCATTGATTAATCTCGCAATGGTGATCGGTTTGCTGCCAATTGTAGGAATACCCCTTCCTTTTTTTAGCTATGGCTTGAGCAACCTATTCATATCGTTTGGCAGCTTAGGATGGCTGCAAGGTATCTATATGCAACAAAATTAATTTTATTGCCATACATCGATCATATCAAAAGCAGTTATAAGTACATATCATTGTGGCCTTAGTTAATTAAAAGTATACTTTGGGCTAATCATTTTATAGTGCGGAGAAAATAGCAATGGATCCAAAAGAGATACAACTAATCGATGTTCTTACCCTCCAAGAGCAGCCGGAAGAAACGAATTACAGTTTTGTCCCCAAAACCTTTGATGATTACATCGGCCAAGAAACGATAAAAGAGAAATTGAGCGTTTATACTACTGCCGCTAAAATGCGTAATGAACCACTTGATCATCTTCTTCTTTTTGGCCCTCCTGGATTAGGAAAAACTACGCTTGCACATATCATGGCTGATATTATGGGAGTTAACATCAAACTCTGCAGCGGCCCAATGATGGAGCGAACTGGCGATTTAGTAGCTATTCTTTCGAGCTTGGATCCTCGCGATATTTTATTTATTGATGAAATCCATCGAATGCCCACGAACGTAGAAGAAGTTTTGTACTCAGCGATGGAACATTTTCGCGTTGATGTGATTATTGGCCAAGGAGCTGGCGCGCGATCAGTAAGCTTGCCAGTGCACCCATTCACGCTCGTTGGGGCCACTACCAAAAGCGGCATGATTTCGGCACCACTTCGCAGCAGATTTGGTATTAGCGAGCGAATAGATTTTTATGAGCCGGAAGCGCTTGCACAAATAATCCTACAAAACGCAGCATTTTTAGAACTTTCAATCTCACCTACATCGGCATTACTCATGGGCAGCTGCTCACGCGGCACGCCTCGTATTGCAAAAAAGATTTTGCGCCGTGTACGAGATTTTGCGCAAGTACGAAACCGAAATAATGCTGATGAAAAGCTAGTTCGGCAAGCGCTTGATTTTCTTGGCTTGGATAATGAAGGGCTCACAAAAATCGATCTCATGCTGCTGCAAAAAATGATTGAAAACTTTAACGGCGGCCCGGTGGGATTGGAAACGCTTGCCTCTTTAATCGGGGAGGATGCAGATACTATTGAAACGGTATACGAGCCCTACCTCCTACGTCTTGGCTACCTTGAAAAGACTTCTCGAGGGCGCCAGATTCCTCACAAAAAGCTTCCGGGGCTAACGCAGCGATTTCTTGGACAAAAAACGCTTATTTCATAAATATTGCTTGCTCTGTCTACCCCAACATAACTTTAGCAATTAAAGAGGGCCTGTCGAAAGATAAAATCGAGATAAGAGCCATTACCATCTTCTCAACTTTGTAGTATCATAAAATAAATCATAATTCAGCACACTCTAATCCATCAAAGATTGCGCAGATGGATTATTAAAAGGACAGATCATGTCAGGTCACAATAAATGGTCCCAAATCAAGCACAAAAAAGCGAAAACTGATGCCAAGCGCGGCAAAGCGTTTACCAAATTAATTAAAGAAATCACCGTAGTTGCTCGAGAAGGGGGCGGCGATCCTGCGGGTAATGCCCGTTTGCGACAGCTCATCGAAAAAAGCAAATACATCAATATGCCGATAGACAACATAACGCGTGCCATAAAAAAGGGTACTGGTGAATTGCCTGGCGCTAAATACGAAGCGAGCATGTACGAAGGATACGGCCCATACGGCATTGCAGTATTAGTAGAAACATTGTCCGACAATAAAAACAGAACTATTGCCGATATGCGCCACATGTTTTCAAAGGGTGGAGGCACTTTAGGGGAAACGGGATCTGTTAATTGGATGTTTAAAAAAATGGGCGCAATCAGTGGATCAGGACCTCTTTCAGAAGATGAGCTTCTTGAAGCGCTTCTTGATCACGACATTGCAGACATCAAAAAAAATGATGGTATCTTTTCGGTACTCTGTGATCCTAAGGCGGTGGATGCGGTAAGAAAAGCAATGGAAGTTGCTGGCATAAAGATAGAAAGCGCCGAGCATGAATGGGTTGCTCAGTCAAGTACCGAGCTCTCTGATGAACAAAGCGAGAAAGTGGTTACCTTTTTATCCACCGTGGAAGATCATGATGATGTGCAAAACGTGTACACTAATTTAGCGTAGGAATCTAATGATACAAAGTATGACAGGATTTGCTTCAAAGACGACCTCCATCACCAAAGGTAAAGATCAAAAAGCGCACATCGCTATGCATCTCAAGACGCTCAATTCTCGCTACTTTGAGGCAAACATAAAGCTCCCCCCTTCACTTTCTCATTTAGAAACTGATCTGATAAAACTTTTCAAAAAATCGCTCGTGCGCGGCTACGTGCATTTTATGGTGCATATTGATAATCCTTCCATCTTTAAAGGCTCAGTAACCCCAGCTATGAGCACGGTAAAAAGTTACGCAAAAGCAATAAAAAAAATCCGCATAGAAGTAGGCCTTGATGATCACGTTTCTCTTGATACATTAGTCCGCTTGCCACATATCTTTTCAATTGAAGAGCAAGGACTTGATAAGCAAACGGCACAAACGATCATTAAAGCCTGTTCCGCTCTTATTGCCAACGTGGTAACTGAGCGAAAAAAAGAAGGGGCACATCTCAAAAAAGATCTAGAAGATCGTCTTGAACTAATGAAAAAAGAGATCGCTGCGATCAACACACAATTTCTCTCTCATATGGCAGAGCAAAAAAATAAGCTGAATACTCTTATGAGTGAGCTTAAAGGTGATGAAAGCGATCTTGCTGATGCACGCAAAAGCGCGCTCTATGCTGTCCTTGACAAAATCGACATTCATGAAGAGATTGTACGATTTGAAAGCCATCTTGAAAATCTTAAATCTCTACTCAATGGCAAAGGGAGCGAAAATGGCAAACGCATAGATTTCACACTGCAAGAGCTTGCTCGAGAAATCAACACAATCACTGCCAAATGTTCTGATAGCCAGATCAGCAGCCGATCCATTAATATAAAAGTGGATATCGAAAAAGCACGAGAACAAGCACAAAACATTGTTTAAAGATCAACAAAACTATTGATCTAGGCGTCACATATGCTTTATTATAAAGGAAAATAGGAGATTCTAATCTTAAAAATTGGGGCTAAAGTCCCCAAAAGGAGCTCACATGAAGAAGAATTCTTTATTTTCACTAATTCTCATCACTGCAATCGCAGCTACAGCTATGCCAGCACATGGCATGCTAGCAAACCGTGCGTTAAAAAAAATTTGGCAAGATAACGACCTTACACAAAAAATACAAGATAACGAGCTTATACAAAAAGTGAAACTCGGGGGGCTTAAAAGCCCCCGCTTCTCTCTTTCTTCTCAAATTCACTGATTTTTAATGTATTCTCGAATTTGACTTTCATGAACTTGTCCAGATGTCTCTGCAAAATATCCATCTGCCCAAAAACTTTTTCCCCACAAAAATTCTTTTAAATCAGGAAATTCTTCTCGGATAACTTTGCTGGTCATCCCTTTAAATAGTTGCACCATTCTACTTACGCTTATTTCTGGTCTCATGCGAACAAGCACGTGAACATGATCTACCTGAATATTCAGCTCTTCTATTTTCCATCTTTGAAGATCTGCACATTCGCGAATCAATTCTTCCAATCTTTCCGCTACTTTACCCTTTAGAATTCTTTTACGATATTTTGGAACCCAGACTAAATGATACATAAGCCTATGCGTTGTTTGTGAACCTTTCCAATACTTGCTCATGTATTTGAGTATGCCCTACAATTCGGCGCTTCGCAAAGTTTCACCTTGCTCAACTGCCTCTACAAGGATGCCCATTCATCCCCGGCCTTAAAAGGCCACGGTTTTCTGGTCATATGAATAAATGACTCGAAAGAAAATATTAAAGCGAGATTAGCTCGTCTTGCGCAAAAAACATCTCAAACCCTCTCAAAAGTAAATCTTAAAGCACAGTTAAATCAAAGCATTGATCGCTTAAAAAACTGCGTCCTGCTGCGCGGCTGCAGCAAAAGTGATGCTGTTAAAATTTTACGTGATATCTCTATTGCAATTGCGTTGCTGTATGGAGCAGGCTATACAACTCGCCGTGCCAACAATGCTGTACTTATGGCTACTCCTATAGAAATAAGGAAAGATACGCTTCCGGTGCACAGGGCAGTAGAGATAGCTGCAGGTAAACTTATGGCTCCTGGTAAAGCGGTCACGTATCCTATTACAAAGACAAAGCAGTGGTATGATGAAAGCAAGGTTAAACAAGGTGATGTGTTTACAGACAAAGACGGCACTAAAATAAAAGTGACTAAAGTAAAAAATGGTATTGTTTCATATTCATACAGCGGTACAAGCAAGGATTATACTACGAATATAGGAAACTTCTTAAACCGTTATCGGAAAGTTGATAATATATTTGATGAAAAGTCTCAACAAAAAAATAAAAATTAATAAACCGGCCTTGTTCCGTAGACATGTTTTTAATAGAATCCCCGCTTTCGCGGGGATCTCTTTTTTCCCTTCTTTCTCTCGTTGAGATATAAAAAATGCTAAAATAAGGGATAATTACCATCTAAAGCTCAACCAAACTATTGACTTACCTCGCCTATATGCTTTAACATAAAGGAGCATAGGAGTTTCTAATATTATAAACTGAAGCCCAAATAAAGAAATGGCTTCAAAAAGGAGTACACATGAAAAAGAATTCTGTATTTTCACTCGCTCTCATAGCTGCGATAGCAATGAGCGCTACGCCAGTATATGGTGCAGATAACTCAGGATCCAGAGTACAACAAGCAAAACAATTCTTAAAAAATTACGGCCGACAATTACAAGTGTGTGCACGAAACCCACGTGAATGCAACAAGCTGCAGCTCGCAAAAGATACCGGTAAAGTGACGGCTGCGTTAGCTGTTATAACTGGCCTTTCGCTTGCAGCTCTTTGGGCTGGCGGAAAGGGTGCTAAATATACTGGGCGTAAAGTTACCAGGGGTTCAGCTGCTTTAGGAAAGTACGAGAACGTTCCAGAAGTCGTAGAACGCGTAGGAGCTCGTCTAGGTGGTGGGCTTGAAACTATGGGTAAGGCTGCTCTCTATGCTCCCAACAAAGCTATCCGAGGCTTTAATTACGGCAAAGGTATGCTTTCAACAGGCGGAGGTAAACTCAAAGAAGGCTATTCAGAGTTTAAAGGCTATTTTAGTAAAAAAGCATCTCAAGAAGAAAAAGTTGAATGAGGAAATTAATTAGATTGAAAAAAGTTTGAAATCATCGTATAAATCTCCAAAATT
>CAYGJB010000024.1:0-15158 GCA_964350195.1 uncultured Pseudomonadota bacterium | reverse complement strand
TGAATAGTGATAATTTAGGATATCAAAATGTTGCACTTATTATTTGAATCTACGTTTGGTATAAAACACTCAATAGCTTTTTATTATCCGAAATAAAATTCACCCTCGCCTTGAAAGCAAGGGTGAATTGTTCTGTGCGGTATAATTACCACCAGCCACGACGAAATGGACCACCATATCCGCCGCCAATACCAAACGAAATAGAGCCAGATGGTTGGCTTGAATATTCTGATCCAGCATTGCGGAGAAAGCTTTCATATTCATTGCACCTTCTCTGGCCTATGCTTTCATTAAAATAATCTTTCGCCCAGTTACAAAATGCATTTACAGATGGACGATAGTTACTTGGGTTTCCATTAATTCTGTTGTATTCTCTAACGGCACCAGGAGCAGTTGGTTTTCCTCCGCCAATAGGCACATTAAACCCAACCGATGGCCCAAAGCCAAATCCGCCCCAACCTCTATTCCAGCCTCCACCCCAACCCCTACGATATCCATGGCCCCCACGGTATCTACCGTGACCACCACGATGACCGCCACCATGACCACCTCTTGCTTCAATCGTTCCAGCTGCTAATGCAGCAAAAAGACCTAGCATAATCAGCTTCTTCATACTTGCTCCTTTTTTGTTATAAACATTCAATAGCTTTTTTTACCATCCAAAATAAAATCCCCCATAAGGTCTTCCATAACCGTATCTCCAATACGGCCCGCCCCAATATGGACCACCAAATCCCCAGCCACCCCAATAACCATAAGGGTACCAATATGATCGATTATAGGCTCCTATCCTTGCTTCTTCTAATCGCTTCTTTCTCAATTCATCCGCTTGCTTAATCGTTTCTTCCATGTTCGATTTCAAGCTTTTTTGAATTAACTCCTCTACTGCATCTCTATAGGCAAAGCCGGGTAAAATGCTTTTGAGCTCACGCCCAAGAAAGGTCACAAAGCTTGGCAACTGGTTAACATCGTATCTTTTCAGCGCACTGTTCATATCTCCATGAGATACATCGGCACGAATGAATTGAAGCTGTGCGTCCTTGTAGTAACTATCTTTGCTTAATGAACGAAACATTCTTTCCATGTTCACTATTTTTTCTTTATAAACCTTATCTTTCATTGATTGGCGATCTTTTTCAAAAAACAAAACCAATGAATAAGGAGCGTTTGCGAGCATTGAGCGCAAACGCTCAGAAGATCGTGCTTGCTTATCTTTTGCTCCTAATTCTTGTGCAAATAACAAAGCTATCAGCGCGAAAAAAATGCTTATGTGCTTCATGCGCCCCCCCTGTGTATCAAATTACGCATGCCTTCTTCGTCTTTATCTTCTATTACAACATACAATGGTTCCCTTGAAATCGATCCGTCGAGTACTTGATTGAAAAAAGTCGTAATTCGCTTTTGATACTTTTCTGGATTGTAGAAAATTGAATCATAATGACGTCGCCCATTTGAAACCCATAATAGCTTTGGCCCCTTTGCTCCGTTAAAAATAGATTTTATAGCATCAACAGATACGCGTTGATCATTTTTGCAATGAATAAAAAAGCATGGAACATTAATATTTTTAATAGAATGAGCAGGGCTAAACCGATGCATAAATGTCTGAATATTCTGAGCATCCATGTGAGCTACTGTTTTGAGCATGAATTTTATGAAAGACTGCACATAAGGGTGAAAGGCATATCTTTCCAAATAGCTTCTTCCTGGTAGATCAACTTCATATCCAAAAAGCGACACTTTCAGCCCCTGTAGTGATTTTTTTACAATGCTTTCTGTAGAATCAAACGGGCAATCAAGAATCATTGCTTGAAATAAAGAAGAGTCTTTCGCTTGTGCTTCGATAGTGGCCACAGCACCCATTGAAAAACCATATGCAATCGTAGGAAGATGCTTTAAATCAGGGTGTTGCTTAAAATAATGAGCAGCCGCTGAAACATCAAATGATTCATCTTTGCCAAAGGTGCATAGCTGATCATCCTTAACTTCGCCATGCGCACGAAAATCAAACGTTAGAAAATTGTATTGTCCTTTTGGAAACATATTTCGTAAAAACCCAACATCAAATTTATCGCACATAAAGCCATGTGATATTACCATGTTTGCTTTGGCATTAGGATACGTAAATAATATCCCTTTTCTGATAAGCGTTTTATCTGATTTTTCGTTTTCTTTTGAGACGAGATTAACTCGTTGAATAGTAGGCTTATTTTCCTGTACAAATGTATGAACATAGTTGCCATGTGAATAAAATCGGCGAATAGGGATCTCAGCTGCTGCAAGCAGTGAAAACAACGATATAGCGAAAATGCATACCTTCATCCTATAGATTCGCCTTTTCATATAGCTCCTTTTTCGCCTTTAAGTGGGCTCTTTCTCGTCTATAAGAATAGCAAATCAGCGGGATAAATCTCAAGGCTTTAAGGCTTTTTTGCCTTAATATTCAGCCATAACTTCTGGATTTTTCTCCATCAAGTCCTCTGGTAGCTGCTTCTTGAGAAAAGTATCAAGTTCTGAATTGGTTAAAAAGCCGATTTTTTCAGTCACTTTTCCATTTTTTAGAACAATAATTGTTGGTGCTCTCACAACGGCAAACCTACCGGCAAGCTCCTGAGTTTGGTCAGAGTTTACCTGAGCAAACAGAATGTGGCCCTCATATTTTTGAGCTGCCTCTTGAAGCATCGGCATAAGCTGCTTGCACGCGCTACAATCTTCGGTCCAGAATTCGATCACGATTGGCTTATCAGAAGCATCGGACATAATCTTTTCAAGATCATCCAGAGACTCTAAAAGGCGCAATGTCGCTTTACCGGGTGATCGCTTCATATTGGCTTGGTACAACTGAGAAGTTATGTGCGATGCTACTTGATTATTAAAATTATGATCATCCAGAAATTTCACCGCATCAAGCCCTGCAGCAATACCGTCTCCAGCCGAAGTACCAGCTTGGCGGTATATTTTATCGACTACGTCTCCTGCTGCAAAAATACCCTTCACTGACGTTTCATGGCGCGGGTGGTTAACTTTAATAGTGCCATCTTTATCAAGCGCAACCATATCTTTTAGAAATCCGGTGTTGGGAATATGCCCAATAGCAAGAAATACTCCGGTAGCCTTGAAAGGATTTATATCGCCCGTTTTGCTGTTAAGCAGCTGAACCCCCGTTACGCTTTCCAAGTTACCTTCTATTTTGTATGGCTCTACATTATATTGTACTGAGATCTTTGGATAATTTTTAAGACGAGCTTGCATACTTGCAGCTGCGCGCATTTGATCTTTGCGAACCAGAATAGTTATACTTTTTGCAAAAGGAGAAAGTTGTATCGCTTCCTCCACAGCCGAATCCCCTCCACCAACTACTACCACGTCTTCATCTTTAAAAAATGGCGCATCGCATACCGCACATGAAGTTACGCCCCCACCCCAATATTCCTCTTCTCCTGGAATAGCAAGTTTACGTGGAGAGGCGCCAGTAGCTATCACAATTGAAAGAGCGTTAAGAACGGTTTCATCTTCAAGTTGAACCTTATATGGCCACCGGGAAGAATCAATGCTTTGTACGGCGCCCTGAATAAATGTAGCACCCTGACGCAAGGCCTGTTCTTTAAGTTTTGCTATAATATCAGGCCCCTTGATCATAATCTCTCCCGGCCAATTTCCCACTTCAGTAGTATACATAAGCAATCCTCCCGGATTGTTTCCTTCGATAAGATACGTTGGCTTTCCCCCCCGAGCTCCATAGGTAGCAGCCATTAATCCTGCCGGTCCAGAACCAATAATCAAAACGGGAACTATATTAGATTTACCTTCAAGATTTTGAAGATTAAAGGTACTGCTTTCAGCTGATGATTTAAAGCCAAAGCAGCCACAAAGACTACTTATCAATACTAGTGTAAGAATAAGATAAGGCTTTTGTTTACCTATCATGGGTGTCTCCAAGCTTTCAGTACATATACATATTAATTCGACAAGTATTTAATATACGTTTAATTTCTAGGGAATACAAAATATGAAAAGTATTGTAACGAACTATTAAAGGTAGGTACGACTATGAATATACACAAGGCCATCATTGCTACTTGTATTCTCTTTTCTGTCCAATCTTCAACTCCTATAGCCACCCAAAAATCGACAATCACCGAAATTGATAAATTTGTAACGCAAACACAAAAGCAGTTACGCGCTATAGAAGCAACTTTACGATCTCTAAACATCACTATAATGAAAGAAAAAACGTTTGCTAAAAGAAAGCAGGGCTCAATCCAAGCATTCTTTTCACAACTAATGATGCTGATAGAATCAATAAAAAAGGAACCGTTTAGAAATGCCGATCTTCAAAGCTGCCAAGTGCTGGTTGATTTCAATCACCAACTCGTAACACTCATCAATAAACATCGCCTTAATAAGTTTAGATCAGTAGGAACATTCGATACAAAAACATTTCTAGATAACCTGCAAAGAAAAGAGGCTCCGGTAGAAGAATCTATAATTAAAAAATTTAACTCTACTTGGAAGACCTTGGCCCTTATAGATCAAGAAGGCCTTGGCCTCACTCGCATGAATCGATTTGCAAGATGGATTGATGATAAAATAATAGCTCGATCTCAACGATACTCATTAGCAACGCGGACAGTTAAAGCACTCTCGGTTCTTTTTTTTGCAGGCTATTTTTACAATAAATTCCATAAGCTTCACAACGTAGATGTGAGTAATCAAAACATAGTAAAACCTATATACAATTTCACCGATAAAATTGATAGTGCATGGTCCGGTCTTATTAAGCATAAATCTCCTATAGGTGAAGTTGGGGGTGGTATTCTGTTGGGATATCTTTTAAGGGAGTTTTATCAACAGGTACAACCAGAAATAGAAAAAAAAATAAAAGTGTGGCTTAATAAAGCAAAAGGTGGCTCTTACATTAAAGAGGCTCATCGAATTGATGAAAAAATAGAAAAAGTCCGTTTCAAAGATATCTATGGCCAAGATGAAATAAAGCGTTATTTTAAATTTCTCGTTGACTATCTTGAAGACTCTGAGACCCACGATCGCCAAGGCATTCGCCCATCACGTGGTATTTTATGTATTGGAGATACGCGAACAGGTAAAACCTTCTGCATAAATGCGTTTCTTGAAGAAACAAATCTAATGCTTATTAACACACATCAGATTGGAAAGTTCAGACTGATTAAGCCATCTATACTAAAAATAAAAATCGATGGCATGGAAAAAATATTACAAGATGCAAAAGCGAAAGCTCCGTGTATTATTTTTATTGATGAAATCGACCTTCTTGATCTTCAGCGTACTGGCGAAAATAGAACCTTGAGCGAGTTTCTCACTGCTATGGGCGATGCGGTAAATAGCAATGATTCGCGTCGACAAATATTTATTATCGCCGCCACTAATTGTCCAGAGACCCTTGATAAAGCATTGCGCCAACCGGGACGCTTTGGCAAAGAGCTACGCTTTGAATATCCAAATTTCAAAGATCGCTTTAATTTCATTGAATCAAAAATCAAAGAGTTCATTCTGCCTGATCAAGAAAAACTCTTTAATGTTAGCAAGCTAGCTCACTACACCTACAATCAGTCATATGAGGCAATGCATCTTTTTATTAAAGACGCAATGATGAAAGCCAAACTAAGCAATAATGGCGAGCTCACGCAATCGCACCTTGAGAATGCATTAGAAGAGAACGTTCTCCATATAATTCCATCACACTCAAAAGACATTCCCCTGGTTGAACAGAGGGTGCTGGCGGCACACTTTGCCGGCCAAGCATTAGCGCTTTCACTTCTGAAAAGCGAGCTAAAGCTCGGAAAAGTAACTATCAAGCAAGTTATGACAGAGCTTGAAGAAAAAATGATGGGTAGTCATTTGTATGATACTAAAGCAAAAGAGCAACTGCGATTTGAGTATGGCAAACTGTTTACGTATCGCGAACAAGACTCGATAGATATACAAACACGCAAAGAAAAGCTCAACCTTATCAAGCTATATGTAGCAGGATTTGTAGCAGAAGAACTATTACTTGGATCATGCGGATATAGCTGCCATGCAGAGAAAAATCATACGCTTGCTTTAAGCTTAGCAAAATCACTTAGCTTTCAAGGAATCGATGAATCCACTCTACCAAAACATTTGATCAGAGACCGATATAATGAAGCAATGAAAATTAAAGACACATGTACCAAAGAGATAAAAGCCCTTCTATCAGAGCATCAAGAAAGCCTTAAGCAAATTATGAATCAGTTACTTGAAAAGCAAACGCTTGATTTCGAGCAAATTGAGCAAGTAGTAGCAAGTCCAGCAGCATAAAAAGAAAGGTGCCCTTAATCGGGCACCTTAATCTTATTTATCATGTCAATACGCTCTTGATATCTTCCTCCCTTAAACTTTGCCTCAAGCCACGCATTGACTAAAACAACTGCTTGCTCTTTTGTTACAAAGTCAGAGGGAATAACTAATATGTTTGTTTTGTCATGCTCATGGCTTTTTCGCGCAACCTCCTCATTCCAAACAACCCCTGCCAATAGCGTAGGATATCGATTGGCAACAATAGCCATACCAACCCCCGACCCACAAATAAGCACTCCTCGTTGAGCATCTCCACTTAAAATAGAAGAACTCACGGCTTCTGCAAATACTGGGTAATCGCTTCTTTCATCATCAAACGCCCCTACATCTATCCATGCTATTGGATCATCTTTTCCTACCACATATTGCTTTAGATAAGCCTTGCAGGCAAAGCCGCGATGATCTGCCCCAATCGCAATGTTCATAATGAACTCCTTCTTTTTCCCCTACGAATTTTTCTTAGTTCTCGCAATTGACCTACTTTATTCTTTTTCATAGTCGGCGCAGCTTGCGTGGTTTGCTCTGTCAAATGCCACGTAAAGATACTCTCTTTTTTTGTGGAACGAGCAAACACTGAAATCTCAGGGGTTAAATCAGTGATAATCGGTATCTCATTTTCATCCATTAATCTAAACTTCATGAGATACGGTACCTTAAATCGGTTCCAATGATCCTTAAATAGCTGCTGATATTCATACGGCAATTCCACTTCCTTAAGCTCAAATGGTAAATAATCTCTTCCTGCTATGCGCAAGAAAAGGGACCAATGAGATTCAGGCGTGCCTAATTTAACATCATGAGTAGTTAAAACATAAAAAGAAATATAGTGATTGTTCTCTTCTAATTGACGTCGTAAAAAAGCCAAATATTTGTCTTCATCTTTGCCCATCCGCTTAGTATGAAGCTGAGCGTAGGCGGTTCTTACCGTATCCGAAAGATACATGATATCAAACTGTGCTATCGTTTGGAATTGATCATACATCGTAACTGACTTTATGAATGGGACAACATTCTCGTCAGAAAGACTAACCTCTTCACCTTGATAGAAATTGCTCTTTCCCCAATCAATAAGGCGTCCGCAGTTCGCCAAGAGAAGCAGGAGAAGAAGGCTCACGTTCGGCAGAAACTTCGTTCTTTCCATAAGCTACCTCGTTTTGTACACTGAAAATATATCGATACTAGTAGATTAGAAAAAAGCTTCATACTTTACAAGAACCATTAGGAAAACAAGTGGAATTATTGAGCTGGTATTTAGCGCGTCGCTTTCTGCCCTTCAATCAGGGGGAATACTCAATACGAACCATGACCTTCATAGCATTTATTTCAATTGCCGTTGGCGCTTTCTCGCTTGCACTGGTGACTGCTGTAATGAACGGCTTTCAAGTTTCTATACATGAAAAAATGCAAAACGTTCACCCGCAAGCAACCATCTATTCTTATAACGACCCCATTGCCTTTAATGCACTTAGAGAAACAATTATCCAAGAGTTTCCCAGCGTTAAAGCTATAAGCCCGTACGCGTTATCTCATATTATGGTGCAATCCGATTACATGGAAGATGATGAACAGCCAAAAGTAGCCGCTTTAAAGGCCATTGATCCCACAGGCGAAAACCTGGTTTCATCGCTCAAAACTAAATTGGTAAAAGGAAGCTTTCTTGATTCAACTAACAGCAATCAGATAGTAATCGGTAAAGCTCTTGCTGAGGCAATTGGCGTCGATGTAGGAGAAACGCTTAATCTTTTGTATCTCGATAAACCAAGTGGCAAAAGTAAAAAGGTTTCTGTGCACCAAAAGAAAGTGGTGGTTGGCGGCATCTTTGCAACTGGTATTGATGAATACGATAGCGGCACACTATATACTACTTTTGACTTTTTTAATGATCTTTTTCCCGATCAAGGAATCACACAGGCGGGTCTCGCTTTTAAAGAAAATATACAACCAGAAACAGTAATTCCGTCATTAAAAAAAAGAATCGGGCTTGATGTACTTACTTGGCAAGAGCTATATACTCCACTCGTTTCTGCATTGATTTTAGAAAAATATGCCATGTTTCTTATTTTGCTGCTAATCACGCTCGTTGCAAGCATGAATATTATCGCTTTGCTTTTTATGATAATAACACACAAGCGTTCTGATATCGCTATTTTAAAAGCAATGGGTTTGCGAGATGATATTATTGCGCGTTCGTTTATTCTTTTAGGAATGTTTATTTCAAGCATTGCTACCTGCTTTGGGCTACTTGCAGCCGCTATAGCCAGCTGGATACTTGAGCAATACCCATTCATAAAACTACCCGATGTTTATTACGTATCCCATCTGCCTGCACGGATGGAGTGGCAAATTCTAGTTACAGTCTTTCTTGTTATCATGGTTATTACACTGTGTGCATCTTGGTTTTCTGCAAAACGAATACAATCAATTAATGTTGCCCGTGTTTTACGATTTGAGGGATAGAAATGAGTTTAAAGGTAACCTTTGAGTCATGGAAATGTAATCAGCAGCCAGTGCTTGTTCGCGCCGATCTTAACGTGCCAATAGTTGACGGCACCATTTTGAGCGACAGGAGGCTTGTTGGAGTGCAGCCAACCCTGGATGCCTTATTAAAAAAAGAGGCAATAATCATTTTAACAACTCATTTAGGGCGCCCTGATGGTAAAGAAGAACATCTTTCAGCGCGCCAACTCATGCCTTGGTTTGAAAAGAGGGAATACCGTATACTTTTTTGCGACACCATCTCTAAAGCAAAAGAAGCCGCCAACTTAGCACAACCGGGAAGCATTGTCTTACTTGAAAATATGCGTTTTTTTCCGGGAGAGAAAAAAAACGATTTAGGGTTTGCTCAAGAGCTTCATGGCCTTGCAGATTGGTATGTGCTGGATGCCTTCGGTACATTACATAGAAACGATGCCTCTCTAGCAACAGTTGCTAAAATCTATGCACCTTCCAAGCGATCAATCGGCTACTTAATTGAAAAAGAGCTTTTCATGCTCAATAAAATTTTTAATAATCCTCAATACCCAATAACATTTATTTTAGGCGGTGGAAAATTGGCAAGCAAGCTGCCTCTTATTAAACACCTTCTTGACTTAAAGATAGAGAACCTGTTGTTATGTCCAGCGCTTGTCTTTACCTTCGAATTAGCAACTGGCAAGCACGTAGGCAGGTCCTTGATAGATATCAAAGAGATAACTGTAATCAACGAGATATTAAAAAAAGCAGAGTTAATGTGTACCAATTTTGTATATCCAGTGGATTATCAAGTCGCTAAAGGCTCTCTTGAAGGGCCATTGTCCATAGTGAAGGCTGATCAATTTCCCCAAGATAGTGTAGGGATTTCGATTGGACCAGAAACTTTGAAACTATTTAATAGCTACATTAAAAAAAGCGGTACTATTTTTTATAATGGCATGATGGGCCTTTCTAATAGGCCTGAAACACTGCATGGGGTGGAAACTTTACTTGCCGACATTTCATCGGCTTCCGGATTTAGTATTGTTGCAGGAGGAGATTCTGGGCTTATCGTTGATAAATTAGCCTTGAACGGAATTGATTACTGCTCAACAGGCGGAGGAGCAACCTTGACCTATTTAAGCGAAAAAAAACTACCTGCGCTAGAACCCTTTTTCAAAAAATCGGACAAAAGCCAATAAGACTGAGGCCCTCTAACAAATAATCACAATCGCATTCATCGGTGTCATGCTTTTCATATAAAAGCAATCCGTGATTATCGTACTTCATATTCCAGGAATAAAAAAGCGGGTGATCAAATCCTAGATCGTGCGCAATTTCATTAACCACTTTTTCATTATTTTCGTTCTTTTTTATACAGCTCGGCTTATGAAATCCTCTTATTTTTTTGTTATAAGAAGAGTTGCTCATGTGCTTTGAAAAATCTATAGGGTTCTTCCATATGTTTTCACCCTGAAACGCCTCCGATCTATCAAATCCCGCCACCCCCTTGATAGTATTGAAATCAGGATTGTCGATAATATATGCAGCCTTTTCAAGATTAAAGCAATCTTCCCTTCCAAGCTCATGAAGCACAAACTCTATTACATTCTCCTGGCCATGCAAGTCAAGAATCTTTCTAGGTAAACAACTCAAGCAATCCGCTATTTTTCGTTTTTTTTCATTTTGTTCCATGTCCACCCTTCCTTTTTTAAAGTGACATTATTTTGCTATACCCATGCTAGCAGAGCACCAGGGTTAAAATCAATTGCAACTCATTAACAACTACAATGAGAAATCTATACCTAGCAGATAGGTATTAGACAAAAACATTCATTTATGACAAACTGTAACAAATTGACACAATGGATATATTGCATATATTTTAGGGCATCTCAACATCTTCTAACGAGCATCACAATGAAGCAATTGCAGCTAACGTATATTTTCTTTATGAGCATTTTTTTCACTCCTCTGCTAAAATGCCGCCATCCATTTCGAAAACCAAATCTCGACTTTCCCGTAATCACTGCTCAATGGGAAAATGACAGTAAAATATATTCTTTGAGAACACCATATGTTCGATTACATCCTCTTTTTACCGTAAAAACGGAAGACCTATACCAATACTTAATACCCAAGGAAGGAATAGTTGATAAGCACAACCCAGACAAAGCAATGAGCAGTGCTGAGCTTTCACTTTTCATTGAGAACGCTCTTAAAGAAATTAGACAAAGAAAAAAACTTATTAAAAAAGAAAAAAGATTAACAAGCTTTAATGTCTTGCAAGATAAAAATTTTAATTATAAAAAATCATGCGGCCTTATCGTGCTTAAATTCAAAAACTATCCACTCGTATTAAAGCTCTTTTTAGAGCAACCGGAAACGTTTTTGCAATTTCGCTCCACTGGCCTAGAACCAACTTTCTTTTTTTATATGGGAGGAGGTGCTAATCGACACTTAAGCGGATTTACTCGGCCAAAAAACAGAGATGTTCTTTTACAAAAAACCCAAAAATTTGAACGCTGGGCAAAGCATATTTCTTGCCCTCGAAAATGGTTTTGGTTGCCAAGCGATCAAAAAGACATTGTTTTAACCGGCAACAACATCGCTGGATATGACTTCATTCAAACGAGAATTCCCAGTGTTTACGGTATTGTGGCAGACGAGGTAGACATAAACGATACAACAGACGAGATATCTCAACAGATTAAAAGTAGAATCATTATGCAGTTATGTAACGATCTTGATATGTATGTTGATCCGCATGAAAAGAACTTTGTGTTCTCAAGAAACAAGCTCCATGGAAGATTTAATATTATTATTTTAGACACCGAGCATTTTCCAACAATGGTTGGTATTTTGCGAAGAAAGAAATTTAGAAATCATAACCAATGGTACTCTTACCTTGCCGGTAAATGCGTACACGACATGTACTTTCAAACAAAACGTCATCTTGCAAATAAGCAAGGTAAAATTAGTGAACTAGCTCTTATGTAAAACGAGTTTTCATTGCTTGAAACCAGCCTGAAATTTTCTCTGCAAGCTTCGTAGCTTCAATTTTTACTTTTTGTGTAACCTTAGTCGCTTGATTCTTCACGTTATCTATAAAACCTGTTTCATCTCGCTCACAAGTTCCCTTGGTTGCTACTTGAAAACCATTGTAGCTACCATACCAATAAAGAAATTGACGTATCTCTGATCGCTCTTTATCATATTTTTTATTGAAATATTTTGCGTCTACAAGAAAAAAATCAATTTGATCTGCCCAAGTGCGATGTTCTGTTTTTAGGCTTTTCTTAGCGTTTTCATAGAAACTAACACGAAGCTTTTCCTGATCTACTTCGCTTTTTACCGCCAGCCGCTTTTCGATCTCTTTGTGATAACTCTTAAACTTTTTACGCTCAGAAAGGGGAACTATGCGCTCTACAAATGTATCAAAATCTTTCTCTATGAATGGAAGAACGTGTGCCATTATTTCAACCGATACAAGCACGCCAAGGGCAGCTAGCGTGAAAATTTTCTTATTCATCTCTTTTTCCTTCTTAACTTTGCGTACATATATCTGCTTCTAGCTTTTTAATCTCTTCTAATAACTGACTACTCTCTTTTAGTTGCCACTGTATCTTTTGTAAGCCGTGCATTATCGTTGAATGATCTCGTCCTCCAAGAAAGTTACCAATATCGCGCAATGATTTATCCGTCAGTTTTTTCATTAAAAACATAGCAATGTGCCTTGCTTCTGACAACTCCTTATTTCTGTTTTTTGAGCATAGATCGCTCCGTGAATAATGATACTGCTTTTCGACTGTTTTAATTATTTTTTCAAAACCTATTTCATGTCGATTTGATACATTGTTAGTACGATACAAAACTCTTTTTGCAAGCTCAAGTGTTACATCTTGTTTGGTTAATGAGGCAAAAGCAATAACGCGAATAAACGCACCCTCAAGTTCACGGATATTGGTAAACCCTTGCGTTGCGATAAAATGAGCAACATCGTCTTCCAGCATCTCATCACTTGAGGCGGCCTTCTTTTTGAGTATGGCTATCATTGTTTCCATACTTGGCTCATGAATGTCTGTCACCAAGCCGGCAGCAAGGCGAGAACGTAATCGATCAGCAATGCCTTTTAGATCTTGAGGAAAAGTGTCGCTGGAAAAGATAATCTGCTTATGTGCTTCGTAAAGAGCATTGAAAATGTGAAAAAAAGCTTCTTGTGTATGTTCTTTATGAGCAATGAATTGCATATCATCAATTAAAAGCACGTCAATTGAGTGATATTTAGTTTGAAATTTATGTACTTTATTAAAGCGAATGGCGGTAATGAATTCACTCACAAACCGATCTGCCGTTTGATAAAGTACCGTAGCTGATTTGTATTTATACCGGATTGCATTTCCAATAGCATGCATCAAATGCGTTTTGCCTAGTCCCGATTTTCCATAAATGAATAATGGATTATATCTACTTCCCGGTTGTTGCGCTACTGCGTGAGCTGCTGCATATGCAAGCGAGTTACTTGGTCCCACTACAAAATTATCAAATGAATAGTTGCTGTTTAGATTGCCCAGTCTCTTGGTATCAATACGGGTTATTTCATGAGTAACACGTGATGATGCACTAGCTGGTATTAATCGCGCTGGTCTCACCTTATCTTCTGAAACTATTTCAGCAGTATGTGTTATTTTAGGAGAAATGAATTCAATTCGAGGTTTATCAACATGCAGCAATCGACCCAAATGCAATTGCATCATGGTTAAGTAATGCTTTTTAACCCAATTTCTTATAAAAGAGTTAGGGGTAACAAGATATACAATATGCTCATCGGCATCCCAACGATCAAAAACAATAGCCTTAAACCATGTTTCTACTACACGACTTCCCGCTTCCTCCCTGATGATCGTAAGAAACTCACTCCAAATCGTGTGCATCCAAAAACCTCGCTCTGAAAATGAACTATGCTGAAAATAGGATTCAATTATATTAAGCTGTGATACCAAAAAATACCAGTATAACAAGTTTTTTTTTAAACAGATGCTTTTATGCTTCGCGCCTTAATCAACTCAGGGGTATTTTGTTAAGTAGCAATCTTTTCATTTTCACTATCAGAATCCTATTAAATACCCTGAAAAAATAAGTTTTCTTTTTTTAAGGATGTTTAATTAATCACCATAAGGGCGATAAAGTGTTTTTTGATTTTTATCTAATTTTTTCAACTAATTCTCTGTTGCATTTCTTAACATCTCAATAATTGCCAAATCGCCTTCCTGTTCAGCTTTCATTAACGCTGTCTGGCCTTCATCGTTCTTTGCTTCTATATCAGCGCCTTTATCAAGAAGGGCTTCTACTATTTCTGTACGGCCATTCAGCACTGCTATCACTAACGCTGTATTGCCGTGCTCGTTCTGTATGTTTGGATCGGCGTCTTTATCAAGAAGGGCTTTTACTATTTCTGTACGGCCACCCCTCCACACAGCTCCCATTAACGCTGTATCACCGACATTGTTCTGTATGTTTGGATCAGCGTCTTTATCAAGAAGGGCTTTTACTGTTTCTGTATGGCCATTCAGCGCAGCTTTCATTAACGCTGTATTGCCGTACTTGTTCTTTGCTTCTATATCAGCGCCTTTATCAAGAAAAGCTCTTACTTTATTTTCATCACCAATTTCTGCAGCCCCTAGCAGACCTTTCTCTTCAACCTCTGTAATATCTTCTTTCTTTACTTCTTCTTCCTCTTCTTCTGGATTGATGTCTTTATCTGTATCTAGTTCTTTTTTATTGTTTTTCTCTTCGTACGAATACTTCTTATATTTATATACAAGAAATGCTGAAATAATTGCTGTAAGCACAATTCCAACGGGAATTTTCCATCGACGAAAGGCTTTTTTAGCTTTCTTATCTTCTTGAGCAGATATAGGGCGCTTGAGCGCCTTTTTATAGAGCCAGGTAGACATATGTTGAATATCCTGGGCAGGAATCTTTACAAAAGATGGAGTGTAGCGATTGAGGGTGGTTTTAATCCCTTCAAATAAAGATGCCTGCTGGTGCTCTATGGCCAAACTATTAGCAAAACAGCCCAATAAAAAGACGTGAATTAAAGTAACAATACGCTTTTTCATGCTTTTAACCTATTTTCTGTTTGTCCTATTTCTTATATCAAGGATACCATGAAAAGAGAGCGGAGGGCAATATAATGCTCTAATATAGAAAGCTCCATTGAGTGTGTATACCTGACCTTAAGTATTTTACAAATAGAAACATTTTGAAGGTGGCTGCAGTTGCCCGGCTTGATTAAGAACCTATCCCAAAATTCGAATAATTTGAAAAGCCTCTAGAAAAAAGGAGAA
>CAYGJB010000023.1:0-15726 GCA_964350195.1 uncultured Pseudomonadota bacterium | reverse complement strand
CAAATTGCCGCTACATTCTACACTTTGAGGTACTTATGAATTTTGGGATAGGTTCAAAGCCAGAAAAAAAATACCCCTTATAAGAGAAGAACTGAATTTTGAACAAGAATGGAATTAATATATATCCTCTCTCAATAGAGCGTATGGATAAATTGGGAATGATCTTTTTCCTAAAGCCTATTGAATCGGCAAATCAAAATCATAATATTTTATCCTCTTGTCACCTATAATAGGTGGATGGTCTTTAACAATAAGTTTTATACACCTGTAACAGCGGCTCTAGTAGGTGCTATGAGTGATCAAGATAAAATAAAGTGGATTAATCGTTTAGGAAAGCAAGAAACAGCGATAAATAAACAACTAATAGCTATCAAGGCGTCAAAAGAACAAGAACGTAAAGAACTTAAAAATATGTCCCTTATCTTTACAGATATCAAGAAAATGGAATCCGAAAGCAACATTCCAGAAGAGAAAAATGCTTATTTTAAGGTATTTAATAATAAAAACTTAAAAGCAAAAATCACTGAGAAGGTTCTGGAAAGACCGGTGGATCCATATAGAAAAAAAAGGGAAAATAAAAAATAATAACATCGGTAGGGCTGCTTGATAAGCAGCCCTACAAACTATTTTACACGTATAGAATGTACATAATCTATTACATCATGTACATTTTTAAAGGTCTCTGCTTGCGCATCATCAATCTCAATCGCAAACTGTTCTTCAAGCTTCATAATTATCTCTACCAAATCAAGTGAATCTGCTCCAATATCTTGCAAGGTTGCGTCCTCTTTAACTGCCTGAGAATCAATTGAAAGCTTTGTAGCAATAATTGCCACCACTCTATCTCTCGTATTTTGCTTATCAAAATCTGCCATCGTACATACCTTAATCGTTACTTGTTTCTTGCGGCGCAGCCATATGCGACCGCATTAATTTTTCTAGTTCAATAATATCTTCCGGCTTATTAACCGCAATCGCCTTTTTATCAGGATACGTTTCTTTAAGCCATTGCGTAAGCTGCGTGCCTGGGCCAATTTCTATAATCAGATCATATTGTTCTAAATCTTTCATCACCATTGGCCATACCACGGGAGAGTTAATACGCTCTAAAATTTGCTCATGCACATTCTTGCCTTTTTTTAACTCTTTACCGGTGAGCGATTCAATCATAGGAACAGACAAATCATGAAAATCAACTTTGTTTAAATATATTTTAAATTTATCAATAACTGGATCAATAAGCTCAGAATGAAGCCCAATAGCCACATCAGCTTGCTCTATATTAATCTTTCTATCATTAGCAAAAACACTTGCTGCGTCCCGCACTCGCTCCACAGCCTTGGTATGGCCCGTAATCACATGCTTGCTTGACGTTTCATAAATAGCAACAAAAGCTTTTTCCTCATTTTCAGTCGCTTTCAAACAAATATCTTCAAGCTCTTTATCTGCAAACCCCGTAATATGAAGAGCAGAAAAATCGCCTGTCTCCTGCGATTCTTGATAGAAAGAAGCGAATTTATTCAATAAATAAAGCCCGTCAGGAAGGCTCAAGCCATCTACTGCAAAAAGAGCCGCATACACACCATGATTAAACCCTGCGACCGCATCAGGTTTAATGCCCTTCTCTTTAAGCAATGCTGCAATAGCAGAACTCACGAGAAAAGTACTCGTATACGCATTGCGCATTTGAGCAAGATCAGCATCCGATGATGCAAAACATAACTTAACAAAATTAATATCTAAACAGCTCGAAGCTTGCTCAAAAAGCTCCTGAACCGTGCGACTTTCATCATAAAGCTCTTTGCCCATTCCCACAAACTGACTTCCATACCCCGGAAACATCATTGCTATTTTCATGGCAACTACCCCACCCTTTCTACGCTATTTTTTTATAGCTTCAATAAGTTTAGATAGACGATTCATCGTCTGCGGTATACCGATAATGCTAACCATATCAAATACACCCGGGCCAGTAGAAGAACCAATCAATGCAATGCGAACTGGCTGTGCAATCTTTACCAGTTTAACATCATGCTTTTGCGCTAAAGATTTCACTTCTATCTTCAAAGCAGCCACATCAATTGTAGGTTTTTTTTGCAATACAGCAATAAGCTCTGTAATAAGTTCAATCGTTTGAGCATCAGTCCATTTTTTCAAATCAGCTTCTTGATAACTTGATGGCCCATCATACAGAATCTTTACCTCATTCATAAGCGCCACCAGCGTTACCGAACGCTCTTTGAAAAGATCTATTGCTTGAACTCGCAAATCTTGGCTCCAATCAGCAATATCTTGCTGGAAGCCAGGACTAAGCTCCTGAGCAATGTAAGTAAGAATATCTTGTGCGAGAAAAGTTCGAAGGTAAACGCCATTAAGCCAATTTAATTTTTCAATATCAAAAATAGATCCCTTTTTGCCTACAGCGTCAAGCGTGAAAAACTTTATGAGCTCTTGCCTAGTGAAAATTTCCTGATCACCATGGGACCAGCCAAGACGGACTAAATAATTCATGAGAGCAGTTGGAAGATAACCAAGTTTTTTATATTCAAGCGCGGAAACGGCACCATCTCTTTTTGAAAGCCTATCTCCACTTGGTCCCAAAATAAGGGGAATATGTGCAAACTCAGGAACAGTGAAACCACACGCTTGATAAAGAAGAACTTGTTTAGGTGTGTTTGAAATATGGTCTTCGCCCCGTATCACATGTGTTATATTCATATCGTTGTCATCAACAACCACTACAAAATTATAAGTAGCAGATCCATCAGATCGAGCAATAATAAAATCATCCAGTTGATCTCTAGGAATAGTAATAGTGCCACGAATAAGATCGTTGAATGAAACATTCTCAACCTGTGGAATTTTAAATCGAATAACGTACGCACCCGGCGCTGATTGATCTACTGTTCGGCATTTGCCATCATAGGAAGAAAAAGCAGTGTCCCCAGATCGCTTTGCTACATCTTCTTGCGAACAAAAACATTTATATGCCCTTTTTTCTTGAAGCAGCTTTTGCAAAGCATCTTCATGCTCTTTTGAGCGGCTGGACTGCACCACTACTGGCTCATCCGATTTCAAGCCCACCCAATCAAGAGCACCCATAATACTTTCTACATATTCTTTCTTTGAGCGTTCTTGATCAGTGTCTTCAATCCGTACTAAAAAAATACCCTTATAGTGTCTGGCAAATAACCAATTAAAAAGAGCTGTTCTAAAGCTACCAATGTGAAGATGGCCTGTAGGAGAAGGTGCAAAACGCACCCGGATGGGAGAATTAGCCAACATAAGCTATTCCTACGCAGCAAGTTGTTTTAATTTCTGCTTAACTTCTTCAACCCATGGAGATGGATACGCTTTTTCCTGCCAGCTACTATCTTCAAGTTCTTGCCAGGTTTTTTTAGCATCCTCAATTTGATCATGCGTCCAATAATAGCGACCAAGATAGAATAGAGCCATATCCTTGTAATCATTCTCTTTATCTCGCGCCATCGTTACAAGCTGCTGCAATCCTGATTTTTGTAACACTTCATCTTCAACATCTAGCTTCATCAGCGCTTGCTTAATAGAAAAAATAGGAAAAAACTTTGAATTTTTTGGAAGAGCATCAATCGCACGCTGTAATGTATTAATTGCCTCAACCAATTCACCAAGTTTAACTTGTGCATCCGATTTTAAGGAAAGAAAAAAAGGTGCCACACTACTACCTGTATGTTGTACAAAGCCATGCCCAAAAAGATTAGATACTCGATCCCATTCCTCTTTATTATTCGCTTTTTCTGCCATTTTATAATCTTGTAAATAATCTGCAAAGGAATGATGTGCTCTTTGCTCAAGAGAAACCACATAGGATCTATATCCCAGATATCCCCCAGCAACAACTAATACTAAAGAGAAGGCAATGCCAATCTCTTTGAGATGGCGTCCAAGCACACTTGAATCACCAAAAAAATCTTTAACCGTACGACCAACAACAATAAACAATGCCTTTAATTCATCTACAAATGCCATAATTTCACCTATTACTCTAAAAAAATTGTGCCTATAATCACCAAATGTCACTAGATGACGAATCATTGTCATCTATTTCACTAACCTTAATCTGCCTATCTTTAAAGTTAGAACCATTTAAAGATGCAATCGCCAATTCTCTCTCATCCGCTGTGGACATCGTTACATACACTATTTCGGAAGCAGAGGAAAGCTCATCTCTCGTTATATACACTCGCTCCACTGCGCCATACAAAGAGAAAAGCTCTCTTATTTCGTCTTCGCTTGTAGAGAGTGAGACATTTTCTATACATAACTTCATTAATCTCTTTTCGCCTTACTTACTGAACTAGTCAAAATATTGGGCTATACTACTACAAAAACAGCATACGGTCTACGCATCATGACTACCCCAATGAAAAAGGGAACGTACTTTATGCTTCACTGCACCAGTAAAGGTTATATGCTTATCTAGAAGCTCACTTAATTGCGTATTAAATTTTTCAACACGGCCTTCTTTTACTATATTTTGTGTAAGAAGAATACCGTTTTCTATAGCACGAGCATCTGACCTGCCATGAGCTAACACCACAGGCTTATTCACTCCCAATAGCAAAGCACCTCCCACTGATGCATAATCTGTTTTTTGCTTTATGCGATAAAACAAACCTCTATTAAGCCACAAACAAAATTTTTGAAATAAGGAATGCTTCACTTCTTGCCGAACCCAATAGAAAAGAGACTGCACGGTTCCCTGAATTGCTTTCAACATAACATTGCCGGTAAAACCGTCACAAACTACTACATCAACAGTACCATTAGCCATTTCACGTGATTCAATATTACCAATAAAATTAAGCGGAGATTTCATTAAGCGCTCGTATACTTTTTTTACTTCTTTTGGACCTTTATACGGCTCATGGCCATTTGAAAGCAAACCAATACGAGGATTTTTAATCTGTTTAATAAGGCTCACATATACATGCCCCATTAGTGCAAATTGATACAAATATGCGGCTTTGCAATCCACATTAGCACCAACATCTAGGCAAAATATAGTGCCGTTTTTTGCTGGTAGAAAAGCACCAATACCAGGACGATGTATTCCTTGTACGCGACCGCACATCACCACACTCGCTACTAATACTGCTCCTGAATTTCCCGCCGAAAAAAAGGCCGATGCTTTACCTGAAGCAACAGCTTTCATTGCACACATTAAAGAGGAATCCGGTTTTGTACGAACAGTACGACCAGGCTCTTCATCCATACCTATTTCTTGAGAACAAAACTCTAAAGTAATCGGAAGCGATTCCCAATCTTTTGGTAAAAAAGAAAAGAGCGGTTCTTTGAGACCACACAATAAAATAGGGACACCCTTTCTTGCTGCAGCTACTGCTCCCTCAACGATCGCGCGTGGTCCCCGATCGCCTCCCATTGCATCCACTGCTATCATGGCATCCCTTACGTATCAGAATGATTGAAAGCTTACTCAGAAGTCTTAGCTTCTATCGTTTGCTCTGATGAAGCCGCCACTGATTTTTTTGATTCTTTTGATTGGCGTGTTTCAGCTCTTTTAACTGCACGATCAATTTTTGTTGCCAAGACTTTGCGTCCCTTGTAATGACCACAAGACTTACAAGCTTGGTGAGACACAATCGCCTCAGTGCAATTAGCACATGATGCTACAGAACGCTCTTTCATTCCTTTGTTTGCAAATCGTTTATCACGACGCGCTCTCGAGCGCTTACGCTTTGGTACTGGCATAATAATTCCTTAAAATCTGTAATTTGCTTAGAAAAACATGTCTAAATCTACCCTCAAATATAGCGTATTCTGGAGAAAAAGGCAAAATGCTCTTTGAGCCTCAAATCATCCATTATTGCTTGGGATACGGTGATTATCATGCTCAATTCCTAATCAAGGCAACGTGATTCAAAATGAAAACAAAATGAACAACTCGCCCGCGCCAATAATTACTTATAGTAATAATTAGAGCTCCGAAAAGCTGTCCCAGCAAATATACTAAAGAAAAAAATACCAGCCATCATCGCTATCGATCCAGCTATTGATACATCACAATAAAGGGCAAAAAAGTATCCAAAAAGAGCTGCTCCTACGCTGAAAAATATACTCATTTTGATCATATCTGATAGACGTTCAGTGATTAAAAAAGCCGATGCAGCCGGCGTTATCATCAATGCTACGACTACAACCGCTCCCACAATATCAAATGCTGCTACTGCCGTAAGACTCGATAAGCCCATAATAAGATAATGAACAATGGTTGGAGAGAAACCAATAACTGCTGCATATTCTTGATTAAATGTAACCAGCAACAGCTCCTTATAAAAAAGCTTTATAATCGCAATATTAACAAACATCATCACTATTAGCTGCCATAATGCATAAGGCCCAATATCGGCACCCCAAATCACCAGCCGTTGAAATGGAGCAAATGCAATATCTCCAAGCAAAACCATATCTGAATCAAGATGAACATTACGAGCATATACGGTTATAAGAATCACCCCGATGGAAAAAAAAAGAGGAAACACTAAACCAATAGCGGTCTCTTTTTTAAGAAGCCCTGTGTGCATAAGCTTTTCTGTGCACCAAACGGTGGCCATTCCAGCACAAGCAGCACCAACCAAAAGAAGCGGAGAACTCAAGCTCCCTACAAATAAGAACATAATTATTATGCCAAGTAGAATTGAGTGGCTTATCGCATCACTCATCAATGCCACGCCACGTAAAACTAAAAACACCCCAGGAAGGGAGCAAGCAACTGCCGCTATAACAGCAATTGCAAGAAGTTCAATCTGCAGAGCACTCATATAGTTTTCCTCTGAGATCTGTGCCATAGTAATCCGTGAGCAGATCCGCATACTATCGAAAATAAAACCCATACGCTCATAACAATAACAATCACGGGCCCTGTAGGCAGCTGATAGAAAACACAACTAATAAGAGCACCCACACTGCTTGCAATTGCGCCAAAAAGCGCTGAAAGCATAATCATTGTGAAAACAGTATTAGTCCATTGTCGTGCCGCTGCTGCAGGAGCAATTAATAAAGAGCTCATTAAAACAACACCCACTGTCTGCAGCCCTACCACAATAGTAAGCACCAGTAAGATCGCTAATAATAAATCCCAATAGAGTACCGTATAACCAAGCACACGAGCATACTGTTCATCGAAAGCTATAAGCGAGAATTGCTTCTTAAAAAGAAAAAGAATAGTAAGGCAAAAAGCTGAAACAACCCCTATCAAAAAAGAGTCTTCGGGCAATAACGTAGCTGCATTACCAAATAAAAATTTATTTAAGATAGATTGATTTGGTAATTGCAATTTTTGAATATGTGTAAGCAGAACGAGCCCACCACCAAAAAAAACCGATAAAACAATACCCAGAGCCGTATCGTGCTTCAACACGCTGTAATACGTTATGGCAGTAACACATGCGGCACCAATCAAACCAGTAGCAACACCACCAACAAGCAGTATCAAGGGATTCTTACTTAGTGTACATAAAAAAGCTATCAATATACCGGGAAAAGCTGCGTGCGATACTGCATCACCAAGTAAACTTTGCTTACGTAGCAGCGCAAATACTCCTACAGCGCCAGAAACGGCTCCAAGCAACGTCGTTCCTATCACTATTTGATGGAAGGTATAATCGGAAACAATCAGTAACACTTTTTCATACATACTGTTCAAGCCTTGCGTCGAGGAACAAATATATTTCTTTCACCATATGCCGCACAAATATATTCCGGCATACATACCGTATCAATTGGCCCAAAGCCAATTTGTTTTACATTCAATAGAAGAACCCAATCAAAATAGTCTGAAAGAGTTTGCAAGTCATGGTGCACAACGATAACTGTTTTTCCACTTTGTTGCATCTCTCTCAACAAAGAGATAATAAGCTTTTCAGTTTTTATATCCACTCCCACAAACGGTTCATCAAGAAGAAGAAGATCCGCATCTTGCGCCAATGCTCGCGCTACAAAGACCCTTTGCTGTTGACCCCCTGAAAGCTGGCTGATATGACGATGTGCATAGCTTGAAAGATCTACCTGATGTAAAGCCTCATACACTCTGTCATTGTCACCATTAGATGGTCGCCAAAGCCACCCAATTTGCGCATATCTCCCCATCATTACCACATCAAAAACAGTAACGGGAAAATACCAATCAACCGAGAGCCGTTGAGGTATATAGGCCACTCTCTCTCTTTGCGCAGAAAAAGAGCTATCAAAAATGGACACTTGACCAGCTTGCTTTGGCAATAGATTGAGAACCGCTTTTAAAAAAGTTGTCTTGCCACCACCATTCGGTCCTGCAATACCAAGCATAGTGCCCGTTGGCACGTTAATTGAAATTGATTGCAAAGCACAGAGATCTCGATAATATACGGAAAGATCACGAACTGCTAAAGCAGTACTATTTAGATTCATGAATTTTAATAATTTATGCGGTGAGAGAACTAACAATTATATCAATATTGTGTTTTATCATACCACAATAGGTAGCAGCTGTCGTCGTTTTGTCCCCTAAAGAATCAGAAAAAAGCTCCGGTGCAATAGTAATAGTTCTGCCTCGCGCAGCAACTGCTCTCTCAACAGCTTCAATACTTTTTGCAGGAAGAGAAGACTCTAAAAAAATTGCCGGAACATTCTTCTTCACAATTTTTTCCACCATTGATTGAATATCATGCGCGGTAATAACCGAATCGGTACTGATACCTTGCAAGCCCACCACCTCAAAGCCGTACGCTTTACCAAAATAGCTAAAAGCATCATGCGCCGTTAAGAGTACTCTCATATTCTTCGGTATTAATTTTGTTTTTTCACGTACATACAGATTAAGCTCAGTGAGCTTACGTATATAGTTTTGCGCGTTCGCTCCAAATGTACGCTCATGAGACGGATCTAGCTTAATGATTTCTTCTGTTATAACAGGCACAAGCCGTCTCCATAAAGAAACATCATGCCAGACATGCGGATCATAAATACCTTTAAATTCTGACTCAATAAGATCTGAGTCAAACAAGGCATCCGTTATCGCAATAGTTGGAATACGAGAGCGCATATGCACAAACATATCTCCCATTTTTCCTTCTAAGTGCAAACCATTAAAAAAAATAAGACTCGCATTGCTCAAGGCCACGACATCGCTTTCCCGTGGACGATAAAGGTGAGGATCCACGCCTGGACCCATAAGCGCCCTAACCTCAATTTCATCTTTAACAATTGCCCGCACCGCATCAGCAATAATATTAGTTGTACACACAATGAGATGTTTCTTACTCGTACGGGATGGCGCATAGCTTAATATTAAAGCAAACGCGATAAAGAAAAACGATAGTATAAACTTAAAATTCATTAAGTAGCTTTCCACATGCCAGTAAAATCTTGCTCAATTGAACCCAGCATCTGCAGAGAGAAAAGCTCCTTTTGTACTTGTGGAAGATTTATTTCAAGCAATCGAGACAGATCATCTACTGATTGCGCATGCACGCATGCGCGCACAATTTTTTCATGAAGCTTGCTTTCAAATGTTAAAGTTAATTGTGCAACCTTCTGACTATTTTGTTTTTTAGGCAGAGCTTGTTGTGGCGCAATCTCTTTTACGATGCCATATTCTTGCAGAATATCCCCTGCACGCATAATCAATTTTGCCCCCTGCTGTATCAAAGCATGGCATCCCGCACTCAACGGATCATCAATCATGCCTGGCGTAGCGAATACATCTCGCCCTTGATCTAATGCATATTGAGCTGTAATGCGCGTGCCACTTTTCTCAGCTGCCTGCACCACCCATACGCCACGAGACAAGCCAGAAATAATACGATTACGCGATGGAAAATTCCCCGGATGTGGATTCACGCGAAGAGGAAAAGAGCTTACAACTGCTCCACCCTGTTCCGCCACCTTATCAAACATATTTTTATTTGCATGCGGATATGGCCGCAGTAATCCCGAACCAAGAACCACTATTGTTCTACCAAAAGCCTGTAATGTTTCACGATGTGCCATAGTATCAGCACCATAAGCACCCCCACTTACAATGGTAAAGCCATAGCCCACAAGCTCCGGCACAATCTGCTTTATAATGCTTTCGCCGTATCTATTAGTATTTCGTGATCCTACAATAGCAATGCACTGTTGAGTGGAAAATACTCCACGCCAATACAGCACTGATGGAGGTAAATAAATACTTTTTAGAGTCTTCGGATAACTACTATCTAGAATAGTAGCCCACTTGATTCCATGCTGCCCTATCAAAGCAATCTCTTGTTCAAGCAACAATGTACTTCGCAGACCTCTATATAATTTTTCCGATACTTTCTCAGAAAAGCCCATTTTATGAAAACTAAGCGCACTATAGTTATATATCTGATCTAGCTTGTCGCCACAGGCGGTGACAAGCTGTTGAACAACAAAAGAACCTATTCCATCAATTAATGAAAGATGTAAAATAATTTCGCGCTGATTCATGATGCAATTAAAAACCTCCGAACGGGTCCTCTTCCTCCGCAAATTCCTGCATTATATCAAGTTGCCCTCGCTCCTGCCCTGTTGCCTTTATTGCAGGCTCAACCATATCTTCTTCTTGAAAAGCGATTGAATCTAATGTTTCATCAATAACTTCTTCAAAAATTATTTCCTCTGAGTCTTCATTCGGAGATACAATACGAGTTACTCCATTATCGTTAGCTTTCACAGCACCTTTAATACCGCTCTCACTACCTCCATCAGAAGACTCGGATTTGTCACCCTCTTCTCTAAAAGAAAACATTGATGCTAGCTTTTGGCCTGTATCAAGCCGAACTAACCGCACCCCTTTTGCTTGTCGTCCCATAGTGCGAACTTCAGAGGCAGGCAAACGAATAATTTTTCCAGCTTGGTCAATAAGCAAAATATTAGAATCTGGATGTACAATTGTAAGACCAATCACATCGCCATTACGCTTATCGGTTGGAATGGTTCGTACACCAACGCCACCACGATGAGCAACTCGAAAATCTTCTACACGCACTTTTTTACCATAGCCGTTTTCTGTAGCAAACAAAATATCGCCTGAATCATAAGCAACGATTTCCATACCAACAACACAATCGCTACTTTTTAAACGAATACCAATAACCCCCGCAGCCTGGCGCCCCATTGAACGAACCTCGCCCTCTTTAAAGCGAATTCCTTGGCCATGCGCTGTAGCGATTACAATACTATCTTCACCCGTGCTTAAAGAACAGAATACAAGCTCATCGCCCTCCCTAAGAGTGGCACAACGAATACCGGTTGAACGAATCTTAGCAAAGTCAGAAGCGTTTGTTCGCTTGATAATACCATGCTTGGTAAGCATCACCAGATATTTCCCTTCAAGCTCTCGAGCACAAAGGAGTTTCACCACCTTTTCACCATCTTGCAATGGAAGCAAGTTTACTACCGCACGTCCCCGAGCCATACGAGATGCTTCAGGCACTTCAAATACCTGCAAACTATAAATACGTCCAAAGTTAGTGAAGAAAAGAAGAGTATCATGATTTTTTGTTACAAAGAGATCTTGCATCACATCATCAGAAGAATCCAATGATACCATTCCCATCTTTCCTTTACCACCGCGATGCTGTACACCATATACAGTAAGCGGCACACGCTTCATGTATCCCTTCACCGTAAGCGTAACCACCACCTCTTCATCAGGAATGAGATCTGCTTCGGTAAGAATATCAATCGGCCCCTCAATACGAGATCTTCGATCGTCGCCATACTCTGTTTTAATCGCTTCTAGCTCATCCTTTACTTCTTTTATCAGAATTGATTCGTCTTCAATCACCGAGCTCAGATACGAAATTAATTTTTTTATTTCGTCCATTTCAGCACGAATCTTATCCTGCTCCATGCCCGTTAAACGCTGCAAGCGCATTTCAAGTATCGCCTTACCTTGCACCTTGCTTAATTTGAATCGATCATACAATTTTTCAATTGCTTCATCCGCTGATGCCGATTTCTTAATAACCGCTACAGCCTCATCAATATTATCAAGCGCAATAATAAAACCTTGAAGAAGATGTTCTCGCGCATGAGCCTTTTTCAAATCGTACACAGTACGTCGATAGACAATTTGCTTGCGATGATACACAAATTCCTGAAGCATTTGACGCAATGTAAAAACCATCGGACGATTATCAAGAAGCGAAAGCATCAGAATTGAAACCGATGTTTGAAGTGGCGTGTGCTTATAAAGCTGATTTAAAATAACTTGTGGAATTTCGCCCCGTTTAACCTCAATGATCAAACGCATGCCACGCCTATCAGTTTCATCTTTGATGTTCGTTATACCATCAATAACTTTATTTTTAACAAGATCAGCAATCTTAATTGCAAGCTCAGCTTTATTAACCTGATACGGAAGCTCTTTGATAATAATTGAAGAACCCTTTTTCGTTTCTTCGATATCAACAACGCCTCGCAATATCACATTACCGCGACCAGTTTTGTACGCTTTAACCGCCCCAGAACGGCCACAAATAATACCTCCGGTTGGAAAATCTGGTGCTGGAATAATTTGAAATAGCTCTTCTTCAGAAATATCCGGATTTGCAAGCATTGCCAAACAACCATCCACTACCTCGTTCAGATTATGCGGAGGAATAGAAGTCGCCATACCCACAGCAATCCCAGCAGTACCGTTAATCAATAAGTTGGGCAATCTGCTTGGTAAAATTACTGGTTCAACAGTGGACTCATCAAAGTTGGGCACAAATGGTACTGTTTCTTTATCAAGATCGGCAAGAATTTCTTGTGCAATTTTTTTCATGCGAATTTCGGTATAACGCATTGCCGCAGCATTATCGCCGTCTACAGAACCCCAGTTACCCTGACCATCCAAAAGCGGATATCTTTTGGAAAAATCCTGAACAAGACCCACCATAGCTTGATACACAGCTTGATCGCCATGTGGATGGAATCTACCAAGAACGTCACCAACTACACGAACGGATTTATGGTAGGGACGATTATGAAAAAACCCCAACTGATGCATAGTATATAAAATACGGCGGTGTACCGGCTTCAATCCATCACGCACATCTGGAATAGCACGACTAACCACCACAGACATTGCATAATCGAGGAACGACTCTTTTAGCTCATCCTCAATCAGCACCGGCTTCACGCCTAATTTTTGTTCTTTGGTTGGGCGTATAGGCTCCATAGAATATGTCCCTTTAAGAGGTTCAGAATTTTATTGAATTGGCTCTATATCCTTATATGTATAGAGTACCCTGAATAGCAAGATCTGACAAGAAAGAACCGCTCTTTCAACTAATCAATATGATCATCCTTAGCACAAGTTTTCGTTTCACCAATCGCGCTTACCGTTCCCAGTATCGATCTTGCAGTCCCTGTTTTTCGCCACAATCTAACCGAGCAATAATGTCGATGCATTCTTGTACTGTTCCCACTACTCGTAATCCATCAAGCGCTTTTTGCGAAAGAAGTTCCTGATCTTTCATATGATTAAATTGTATCAATGGATGACAAAAATCCTTACTCAATGGAACAAAACGGTTAAAAACTATGTAGCGGCAATTTAAATTACCGCTACTTTACTCTATGGGATACTTATTAATTTTAGGATAGGTTACTTATATATTTTATTGCATTAATGTAAATGGTGTACGACACAGTGGGCATGGATCAACATTTAAGCACAATGTACTCACACATGTCAAACAAGCAGTATCCGTATGTTTATTTACACAAGGCAAATAATCAACGTCCTTCGCGTCAGAATCGCAACACATAAAACATTCTTTGTCATCTTCATCGTTATTATTCTGGAGACAACCATTTTTTTGTAGAGCAGCATTTCTTTTTTGTAAAAATCTTTGTTCATCAGATTCTTGTGGCCTTGCAACTGGACCACTATTGTGCTGTTCCAGGAATGATTGTAGAAAGATATCTTCTATATTATGAACAGCTTGCTGTGGCTGGCGTATTGCTTCTTGTTGACGTATTGCTTCTTGTTGACGCCTTTCTTGTTCACGCATTGCTCGTTCACGCATTGCTTGGTGACGCATTGCTCGTTCAAGCATTTCTTCTCGTTCAAGCCTTTCTTGGTGACGCATTGCTTCACGCATTGCATTCAAGTCAGCTTGTCGCTGCAAATATATTTTATAACTACCCACAAAAAAAATAGCTATTATTATTGCTCGTGTAAAAATAATTTCTTCTGGCGTGCAACTCTTATCATTGCCCATGATACAATCATAAAATTTCCTGCCCCGCTTTTTTACATAAGAATATATTTTTGCTCCAATACCATTCGAAAGAGGTGTTTGCGTATTTAAAATAGTCTCTGCTGGAGGCAGTGTTTGCACATTTGCATTTAAAGTAGAACCTGCTAATAGAATTAAAGAAATAAATAATACAAAGAAAAAATAAAATTTAAGCTTGTTTATCATAATAACCCCTATCATTAATAAATCATGACGATATATTAATATATTTTTGAGCCGCCTGTATTCTTGATGCATAAGTAGACTTTGTAGTTAGAATCGTATTGCGCTTTATCCATCGCCATGCTTTATTGACTAAATGCGAAACATAAAACTGTATATAACTATCCTTAGCAGATTCATATTCAAAAAAACTTAAAGTTTTTGTATGTAGCAATCTATATACCATGCCATAATCATCATCAACCTTCTGTTCGCCCTTCTGCCAATAACCACAGAGATCAATCAGCCCTTCTGCATTATTTTGCGTTTCATATACAAAGCGATCCGCCTGCGCTTCAAAATGCTTACCTGCCAAAAAACGGGCTATTACCATAGTCGCCAAACCATTTACTGGCGAATCGAGAAGAGTAATTATTCCCGGAATAGCCCAGAACATAAAATATTGTTTATTATCATGATTACGATTAATTCGAAATAGTTCACGCGCAACAGCTGCCTCTAGCGCTTTTTGAGAAACTTCAAGTAGCAAATCCCGCCCTATAAGAATTGCTCCAGAACTCATTGCCCACTTTACAGAGTCAGCTTGATTAGTACACCCCCCAACAATGTCTCTATTCTTATCTTTGGTGATATAAAGCGTTGGAATACGCATGCCAAGATGCTCACAGATCATTCTTATATAAGAATGCAATTGAGGCATTTCATCTGCTGCAATAGCAACCCCTCCTTGAAAAATTAATTCATTTCGCATAAGGCTTCCAAAGAAGCCTACCTTATGAGCATTCTCAATATCTGCAATCATAACTTGCACGCGCTTATCAGTTCTTCGATCTAATAAAATCTTATAAGATGGCTTTGATTGTAACGCCTTGAATTCTTCTTGATAGATATTATGCGCAGTAAAAGCTTGCACTGGCATAATACATAAAACACTAATTAGCATTATGAAAAAGACTATTGGTTTGTTTAAAAACACGTATTTACTCCATTTAATTCAAATTCTATATAAATCAATTGAATTTATACATATAAATACAAGCTTCGACTATTAAAGCAACTATAGCTTTAAGTTTTCTATTTGTCAAAAAGCCCGCTGTCCTCAATAAAAGCCATAGGACTATCTGACCTAAGAACCTACCCCAAAATTCAAATAATTTGAAAAGCCTCTAAAAAAAAGGAAAAAGCCTCGTTATTTTTGAATGATTTCGTCAAAAAATTAGTTCAAAAAAAGAGGCTTTCATGAAGCAATTTTACATGACTAAAA
>CAYGJB010000022.1:0-15850 GCA_964350195.1 uncultured Pseudomonadota bacterium | reverse complement strand
AATAGTGATAATTTAGGATATCAAAATGTTGCACTTATTATTTGAATCTACGCCTATCTTCATGACAAAATAATAAAAAAAGGATAAAGTATCTTCTTCGATATTGAGATAATATGAGATATCCAAGCGATTTAAAAGATAAACAATGGGATTTGAATCATAAAAAATTCTGAATCACCTACTGGCGCTTTTTCAAAACCTTCTTGTCAACCTTACCGGTAGCTGTCATAGGCAGATCATCCGCTTGGCAGAAAAATGAGCGGGGAACTTTATACGGAGCTAATTGCTGCGCACAAAGTTTTTTAAGCGCCTGCTCCATTCCCTCTTTTTCTTCCCGAAGCTGTACATAAGCTACTGGCACTTCTCCGTGCGCCTCATCTTTAATACCAATAACCCCTACACGAATCACATTCGGATGAGTCATAATAATGTTCTCAATTTCCTGCGGATAAATGTTAATCCCTTTATTAATGATTAAATCTTTCGTACGACCAGTGATTATAAGCTTACCATTATCATCCACATACATCGTATCACCCGTATTAAACCAACCATTTTTGAGTACTTTATCCGTTTCTTCTTGCGCATTATAATAACCGAGCATGATATTATCTCCTTTTACCCACAGCTCTCCTATTTGATTCTTAGGTAAAGCATTCCCTTTTTCATCACGTATCTCTATTTCAATTCCCACCGCCGGCAAGCCAAGCGTATTGGTAAGCTGAGCAACATCATCAGAATCAAATGAGATTAAAGGAGAAGTCTCAGTGAGGCCATAGCCATTACAAATTTTTCTGCGATATAAAAGCTCAAAATAGGCACGAATTTTATCAGGCATCGCATCCCCGCCAGATACAAAAAATTTTACCGATTCTAAAGGAGCTGTTTTTAATAAACAGATTAAACCGTACAGCGCCGGAACACCAAAAAAGCCTGTTGGCTTATGCCCAAGGCCCGATAGAATATAGCGACGATCTATCTTTGGCACTAATATAACCGTTGCTCCAATAAAAATGGTGGACCATACACACACATTTTGTGCGAACACATGAAAAAGTGGGAGCACACCAAAAAGACGCTCTTGATGCCCAATTTGCAAGCGAGCTACCCCTTGAAGAATATTCGTCATAATGTTTTTTGAGCTCAACATCACTCCCTTTGGCAAGCCTGTAGTACCAGAGGTATATAAAAGTGCTGAAAGCTCATTTTCTTCTAAATCAATTGGCTCATCAGGAACAAATGAATCATCCGGCAAATGCATATCATCATTGGTAATTATTTCTGGTAATTGCTCATCTGTTTTTTTAAAAAGCTCAACCCGATTTGAAGAAGTAATAATAAGTTTTGGCTGTGCATCTTTGATAATATGAGCAAGCTCTTTCTCTTTTAAAAACGTATTTACTGGAGCCACAACTCCGCCAGCTTGCCATACCGCAAAATAAGCAATATAAAATTCTGGAGCATTTTCAAAGCAAACAATCACACGATCACGTGGCTGCAGCCCACGATCTTTGATCTGTTTACTTAGAATAGAAGCGCGCATATAAAGCTGCCTGTAAGAAATAAACTCATCATTATAGATTAAGACAGGAAGATCACTATATTTTTTAGCTGCGCGCTGAAGCAAACGACCTACATAGAGATGCTTGCCTTTCTGAGTTATACGCTGTTCAAGTTCTTTGTAAAACGTTACTTCATCAATCTTTTGTTTCATGAACATCCATAGCTTGATAGGTGATAACTTGTACCGGGCATCGTTCTGCTGCTTCTTTTATATCAACTGCATGTGTTTTTGTGCAGGCCTCTTTTTTAACATGAGAGATATCCGTTACCTCAAATACATCGGGGGCTATAAATTCACAAAGACCGCATGTAATACAGCCGGGCTCAATTGATACCTTCTTAACCACTATAATCCTGGAAAAAAGAGATTGTCACTATATACTACATATGTACCATAAATAGCTAAAAAATAACATTTATTCGCTGGATCAAGAGTATGCTTATTTGCATCGAAGGCATTGATGGATCGGGAAAAAGTACATTAGCAAAGACGCTCAAAAGCCCCCTTGAAGAAAAAGGCTACGAAGTTGTACTCTCTAAAGAACCGGGTGGCAGCGTGCTTGGTAAGCATTTGCGAGAACTTCTTCAAATGCAGCCCGTACCAATCAATTCAATCTCTGAATTTTTACTCTACGCTTCCGATCGTGCTCAGCACATTACAGAGATAGTGAAGCCAGCACTTTTGCGTGGTGCAATCGTGATAACGGATCGCATGGCAGACTCTTCTTTAGTCTATCAAGGATACGGCAGAGGAATTAATAAAGAAAGAATCAGAATGGTAAATGAGTGGGCACTTCAAGGAATAAAACCCAGTCTCACGTTATACGTTGCTATTGATAGCGAGACTTCCACACAACGATTAAAAAACCGTAAAAATTTATCGGTATTTGATAAAGAAAAAAAAGAATTTGTTGAGCGCCTAATTCAAGGCTTTAATGAATTATACGAAAATCGCAAAGACGTAATCACTCTTGATGGAACACTCCCTCCCGAACAGCTTTCATCTGAAGCGCGAAAGGCTATTGATCAATGGCTTACATTGCACAAACAATAACTAGCTTTAAAGCACAAAGTTCTCCTGCACATCTTTGGATAGGACCATCAGATGCCGCACTTAAACAAGTAATCTTACAACTTCAAGACAGCTTATGCCCAAATAATGGCTGCAAAACTTGTACCCAATGCCGCATGGTTACCGAAAAGCAACACCAATCAATTATGTGGTTTTATCCTGATAAACAGTATACGCGCGATCAGTTTATACCGCTTTTTGAACAACTTTCTTTTCAACTCGATAAAAACGAACAGTACTTTTTTGTAATTGAAAAAGCGGATTTTCTATCACCGGCAGTAGCCAACAGTTTACTTAAATCACTTGAAGAACCGCCTACTGGCTACTATTTTATTTTGCTTGCAGAGCGTTTGAATTTAGTTATTCCCACTATCAAATCTCGCTGCATTATCAATCTCATAGCATCTAATGACTCTTCGCCTAGTCAGCATCCCCTTTTTGATTTTTTTAGTAGCAACGTCTTTCACGACCCTTCAGCATTTCTAAAAACAATAGATCAATCGGCAATCACTGAACGCGAATCAATAGAGCTCATTGACACGCTTTTTTCCTATTGGATAAATGAACACAGAAATGCAATCACGGCTGAACATACAGATCACATCAAGCAAAGCGCACATGCGGTTAATGTTCTTTGCAATGCATACGAACATCTGCCAATGCCAGGAAGCAGTAAAATTTTCTGGAAAAATCTTTATCTACAAATAAAAGAATAACAGCATTGCTCAAAAATTAATGTTTCGTTTCTTCAATCATCAATTTAATTTGCTGTAGCTCTTTTTGGACGCTTTGAATATCTAAGCATTCTTCAGAACCGCATTTTTGCGCAAGAACTAGTTTTAAAATATTACTCACTATCTCTTCAACCTTAATCACGAACTGATCCTTATCAGGAGTTTTTTGAGATTCTTTTAATTGGTTAATTTGAAGATCCTGATCTGCATCAACATATTCCATCCATGCATCTGTAAGATCTTTACTCTTCTTTCTTGAGATAATATGCCAAAGAATCTTCTTTTTTGCCTCTTTCATTTTTTGGCTTTTCTCAACTAAAGTTTCCTCCTCTGATTTTTTTTTCATATCACCCAAGCTCGATTCACTTAATGCTTTACGAACTTGATCTTGAGTTAATGCGATTGATTTCCTACGATCTTGCTCCATTATTTGTGATAATTTCTTAGCTTGCTGATCAAATCGTAGGGTAAGATCGCTTGATGAATCAGGCCCAGTAATATTTTTCTTTTTAAAGATACCTCTCCCTTTCTCTCTTGATTGTCGCTCCATTGAAAAAGTAGGAATAGATGTTGAAAGAATTACTACAAAAACTAAATATTTCATCGTCTTCTCCCCGTTTGAATGTCTTAAAAACATACTCGTTTTTCGCTCAATCTGCGCATAAAAAAGGGAAAGAAGTCAATAAAAGAGCCCGGTGCAAGCCGGGCTCTTTTATTACATCAAAGTTTATTCTTGTTCTTGAAGCCATTGAGCATACTCTTTATCTTCACTCTCCTGCTTTTTTTTTAGTTGTTCACGTATACGTCTTATTTCTTCTTGCTGCCCAAGCATTACATTTCGCAGCTGTTCAATAGTTAAGAACTCCGCCTTTTCTTCAGGATTTAAAATTTGCTGCGGTTGTAAATCTTGCCCCTCTTCTTCTTTTTCTTTTTCATCTTCAATTTCAAAGTATTGCATGGTTGCGGCAAACATATTTAAAGCTCTTTTTTGTAGATCGAACTTCGGCATTTTGTTTAAAAGAGAATTGCCCCGTTTATTCAAACTATCAAAGCCTATTCCACAGGAAAAAAGTGACGCTGGAATATGACCCTCTTTCTCTTTCTTTTCATCATCCATTGCCATGATCGGTAGCGTCCCTGCAAGCAACGCCGCTAATAGATATTTTTTCATCAAAGCTCCTCTGGTTTAACAGGAAATATCTCTTTTTTTAACTTACGCCGTACAACCTACTAATATTAGTATAAAAATCAACTTAAGCTTTATGTTAGAAATCCTCTATAGTTATCAAACTTGATATGATAACAAGCAATAAACTCCTTGCTCATCTCTCTTTCCTCAAGCATCCTATAGATTATTAACAGATAAGGAACGCATGTCTTCTCATATTAAAACATTGTTAACCCCCATCTTACAATCAAAAAAATTGGCATGGAAAATTGCTCTTTTAGAACAATGGCCAGAGATAATGGGCAACCTTGCGGGTCATGTTTCAATCGAAAAGATGCACGATGATGCAATTGTACTAGCGGTACAAGATTCAAGCTGGCTTCAAGAGCTTTATCTGATGGGTGCAACCATACTTGATACAATTAATAAAAGCCTAGACCAACCACGCTTTAAATCGATAAGATTTAAGCAAAAAGGACAAAGCCTATACAAAAAGGAGAAAATAAAAAGCATCAGCGCACCAAAAATTCAATGCATCTCGTTTTCCAAGCAAGAACAAAATGCGCTTAGCCACATATCTAATTCTCAGCTTCGAGACGCTTTACGCTCCTTTTTAATTCGGTGCCATCAAGAAAGAAATCGATGAAGAAAAACAGGAGAGAAAAAAATGAAAAAAAAATTGTCATATGCCTTAGCTGGTTTGGGAATAGTTTCAATACATGCGAATCAATATCACGATTATTTTGTTGCCAACTATAATCAATTCGGTGGCAATAAAACAGTAGCCGAAGCCTGGTATGAGCACATACAAAAAAAGCCTCATTCAGTTCTCACCAATAAGGGATACGTAGACTTACTTAGTAGTACCGGCAAATTTCAAAAAATAATTGAGCTCATGCCAAAAATTGAAGCGCAGTTTAAAGATGATCCAGATATGCAACTCATCTTTGTAACATCGTTGCAAAAAATCGGCAAAAAAAAGGAGGCAGACAATAAGCTCATCACACTCAGCCAACAGTTTAAAACCCACCCAGAACTAACATTCCATGCAGCTGAAACGTTAGTTCAAAGAAAAGAACTTCAAAACGCTCTCGCACTCATCGACAACTATTTGAATAACTCTTCACGAAGGCCAAATAATTTCATTTTTTATTTTTTGAAGGGCCAAATTTATTTGCGCATGAAGGATTTCAAACAAGCACGCGTGCAATTGCAAAACTGTCTGGAGGCTCACCCTCGTTTTCCTCAAGGATGGCTACTCAAAGCAATGATAGAAGAAGAGGCAGGCCAACTAGACCATGCAATAAAGGGATACGGTTCATACCTGGAACTCACTGGTCCTAATCCACAGATTCAACGACATCTCATAGGGCTTGTTCTTCGTAAAGAATCTACTCAAAAAAATAAGCGAATTATCGTAGTTAATCGATCCTGCTTTGAAAAGGCACTTTCTTTATTTGAGAAGAAAGAATTTAAGTTGGCTCTTACTCAAATAGATTCATGTCTTTCCGATAATGATAAGGATATGCATTCACGATTACTTAAAGTCCAGATACTCACTGCAATGAAAGCAGATAATGATGTAATTAAAACACTACTTTCTTGGATTGCACAAGATCCCAAAAATCTTATATGGATGCAAACATTACACTTACTTCCACGCACCGGCACTCCAATGGAAAAAGTAGTTAACGCCTTCACCGTACTCTATACCAAATATCCACAGCATGAGGCAATTACGCTCTATCTTGCCGATCTTCATACGCGTGCAGGGAATAACGAGAAGGCGATTATTTTCCATCGCCAATCATTAAAACAAATTAAGCAGCAAGACATTCGAACACGCGTGCTCTTTCAAATAGCCGCATTGCAATACGAAAGCGAACAGTACAATAATATGCTTAGCACTATTGCAGAGCTACAGCAAGAGCAACCTTCATTTGCCCCAGCAATAAACCTACAAGCGTACTACTATGCAACACATGGTGACGATCTCGCAAAAGCGGAAGAGCTGTTTGAGCAGGCATACAAACTGGATAAAGGAAATCCTCATTTCCTTGATACCAAAGCAGTTATTCTATACAAACAAAAAAAATACGATTTAGCTCTCAAGTTGCTCGAACCTCTCTCTGAAAAAATAAAAGAGGATAGCTCGATTTATATTCATCTGGCAAAAACCTATGAGAAAGTGAACAAGCATGAAAAAGCACTAGCGGCGATAGATCATGCAAAGCAATACGCTCAATCTGGGTATGAAAGAAAAGCTACGGCTATTCTTTCTTATAAATGGAGAAAGAGTGCCTCTGCATAAAAACGCAATTTGCTATGTGGCGGCTCACTCGGGTGGCCACATAATTCCATGCCTCACTCTTGCAGAGCAAGAAGTAAAAAAAAGCAAAAAAACTATTCTTTTTTTTACTAGCTCCAAACATCTCGATAGGTCTATTTTAAAAGGAACACCGCTTGCTCTTACACATATAGAACTGCCAATATTTCAGAGTAGAAAATGGTACCTGTTGCCAGTTTTATGTGTAACGCTTGTTTACTCATTCTTTAAAAGTTTCTTTCAGCTACTCGCAGTAATGCCAGATAAGATTGTTACCACCGGTAGCATCGTAGCAATGCCTGTCTGCCTTGCCGGCTGGATTTTGGGTATTCCTATCGAACTGTTTGAACTCAACGCTCAGCCAGGAAAAACAATCTTTATGCTTTCATACTGTGCAAGCATAATACGTCACTGTTTTACAAACGCTGTATCACATTTTCCTAATACTAACTGCATTCAAACGCCATACCCAATCCGCTTTACCAAGTCTCGCCAAGTATTTTCACCCGCCAACTTCTCTTCTAATCGAGTCACGATCTTTGTGCAAGGAGGATCACAGGGATCAACTTCAATTAATTCATTGATGAAAAAGGTTATTCCGAGCCTCCAGCTGCCAGTCCAGGTTATTCATCAAACTGGAAGCGATCCCGAAAAAATGAGCCAATTTTATCAAGATCACCACATTCCTGCACACGTGTTTTCCTTTGATTCAGATATGGCTCAATTTTATGAAAAAGCTGATATTGTAATTTGCCGATCAGGCGCAGGGGCACTTTTTGAAACACTCCACTTTAAAAAGCAGTGCATCACTATTCCGTTAGCAATGCATGCGAGCAATCATCAATTGCAGAATGCTCTTCAAGCCCAGTCCCAACACCCTTCTCTTGTTCATGTAGCACTAAATAAGAATCAAGTACTAATGATATTCAAAAAAATTGCCCTTTTGTCTTAATTAAGTATACTGAAACTATCAAAAACATTAATCTATAGGGGCTTTCTTGAATAAATATCTTTTTTATTTTTACATTATGTCTCTATGCAATATGAATATAACCATGTACAGCATGGATCTCCCCTATCTGCAGAATCATGTAATAAATATTGACGCAAATAAAGAAAAGCTAAAGCAAAGAGTTCCATCGCTTGTATCACTTTGTAATACAGTGATTGCAGAAAATATTGGAAAAGCTTTTTCTGGAAAAGAAGTACAAAAAAAATTAACCCGCGATTCTCGCAGAATCCTTATCGAAGAAAGAACAGGCATCAAAAATAAATCTGATATACTAGACCTTTTAAAGCAACGCGTACTTCGCTTTCCTTACAAAATGCAAAAGGAAAGTCTTCTTGCCAAACGAGAAAAATCTGCTCAAAGAAATAGGCTCAAAGTATCTATAAAAGAAGAAGAAGAAGGAGAAGTAAGATTATTGCTTGAAAAAGAAACTGAAAAAGATGGTAAAAAAGAGGTTGAAACAGTTGCATGCTTAAAGACAGTTGCTGACTATGTAAACATCTCTTCCAATGGATTAATATTCACCTATCAAAATAGTGGCAATATAGTAGCCTGCTGTAATGAATATGGCAAACCACTATATCATTTTTCCAGCGGCCTTCCTCATTCATACTTGTCAATGGCTGATGATTGTAGAACCATTGTGCGTCGACCTTGTGTTAAATCACATATAGAATACCATTACGACATCTCACGTTTTCATGACCTTGTAAATACAATTCTAAAAGAAGATATAGAAGATATTGTTCCTATAAATAAAAAGTCCTTACAAGGTAATACACACGCTGCAAATGAACTGTTTAAAAGATTAAATAATAATATATTAGGTAAGCGTAAGCGTGAGAGTTCTAAATAGTTAAAAAGTTCTGCTGCGCTAAAAACTTCTTATATACTTTTAGATTTTTTTGGCGCTCGGCAGAGCGGACAACTGCTGAGATATGTATAACATTTTTTACACACCGCTTTTGTTTTACAGCATGACATATATCGTTGCCCCTTGGCATCCATACAGACTACGCACTCAGAAAACATAAGGTCACTCAGCAAAGAGAATATCCAAGATTCAAACTTAAAAATAGAGATATATGGATACTCTTTACCAATATCATTTAAAAACATCTCCATTTTAGCATTAATAAAACGCACATCGTTGCGCCCAAAACCATTATTATGCTTTTTCAAAAGAACATAGATTAAAAATCGCATACCGTCTTTGAAAATACGCTCGGTGCCGTTTTCAAATTCTTGACGCATATGTAGCGGAATATGATCTTTCAGATGCTTGAGAATAAGACGTTGCCCTTTTTCCACCGTTTCACGGAATTCACGCTGAGAATCTCTGCCAAAGTAATAAGCATCGTTTCGCATTTTACCCATCGCATTCTGCTTATTATAGGATGAGATGCCTGGCTGCATCTCAATCAGAAACTGCTCGAAAATAGATAGAATAGTATGCTCTGTAATCTTTGTGGAATAAGAAGAATCATCTCGCACATACGACTGCTGCCAGCAATCTGTTAAAACTGTATTCACGCGATTATTAAGCGATACCCCCTTATGAAAATGCTCAACAACCGACCATCCATGTTTCAGATCAGCAACAAGATCCCGTACATCTATTCTATTTTGCTTTGCCTTGTGTTGAAACTCTTTTTCTTCTGCTGTAGGAGCAATGGCACTCACAGAAAGTGAAAACGCAATCAGAGCTATAACAATATTATTTGTTTTATAAAAACGAGCATACTTCATAAAAAACCCTTTCTAAGCTACATTAACAAGTGTCCTTTTCATTTTTACGGTAGGATACTTAAGATATGATTAAATCACAAATCACACTCGTGCTCTTCATTTTTATACCAACCTTAGCTATGGAAAAAATTAAAAAATCTCGTATCCCTTCACTAAAAAAATTGGCCGCTAAAACTGTTGCCGAAGAAATTTACGCTCGTACTATTGTCGCCCCCAAAAAAGGGGAGATCCCGGAAGAACTATTTCCTTTGATCGACAAAAGAAAGCAAAGTATTAGAGAACAGCTTGCAGAGCGCGTAGCCAATGAATCTGTGGAGTTTGGGCTTAAAACACACAAAAAGTTTTCTATGTATTGTAAAAAACAGGACACGTATATCCTATTATACTCATACAAGCATCTTACATCTACTGAACCAGAAATAGCCTATCTCACTGATGAACCTTTTACAGACATACTGAAAGCACAACAATCGCTACAAAAATCATCTGATGATTTCATAGGACTTCTTTATCGTATAGCCCTTGCACAGCCAAAGCTCTATAAATGCACTCAGCAAGAAACAAAATTGATTCAAAAATATGAAAATAATAATGTTCGAAAGTATCTACTCTCTTGGGTAGAAACCAATGCTTCTTCATCACAAATAAGATCTTTTTTGAAAAAAATTAAACCAAAATTTCAATAGCCCTTTCATGATCTTTTGAAATGCGCTTACCGGTACACTCATCGATGCATACTTCCTGCAAGGAAGAATCAAACGTAAAATTTTTAATTAGTGAATCAACTTTATGATTGATTCCCAGCCATATTGGAAATGCAGTTCGAACAGGATAAATATTTTTTCCCATTGATTGGTTATTATCGCACCCAATATACACTGCAGTAGTAAGCGTGGGGGTGGAGCCAATATACCAACATGTTCGAGAATCATTGGTAGTCCCCGTCTTACTCATCGCTTCTCCTTTCAGCCATTTTTGAGAAAACCTTTTATGTGCTCGCTGTACTCCATGCATGAGCACTTTTGCCACTTGGCTTGCTACAGGCGATTGAATTGCTCTCTCACAAATAGGCGTATGCTTATATATTTTTTTGCTCGTGCGATCTTTCACCCAATCAATTACATAAGGCTCAACATAGATACCATCGTTGGCAAACACATTCATCATAGAAGCGGCTTGAAGCAAAGTACCATCAATGCAGCCCAAAGCCAAAGAGGGAAATTGATTAAAAGGTCCTGGCACATGACAACGCCTTGCCACATCAATCACAGCATCAATACCAACCTCCAACAATGTTTTTATGGTTACAATATTATTTGATCGCGATAAGGCATATGCCCGCGTAATAGCCCCGTTAAATTTTTTATTAAAGTTATTGGGAGCCCATGTATGGCCAGCATCTTTAATCTCTAAAGGTTCATCAATGAGCACATCCGAAAGTTTCTTCCCTTGCTCAATAGCAGCGGCATACACAATCGGTTTGAAAATAGACCCAAGCTGGCGCTTAGCTTGAAAGGCTCGATTAAAAGAAGACTGCTTAAAATCTATACCACCAACTATTGCACGAAGAGCACCCGTTTGAACTTCAAAAGAAAGCACTGCACCGTCCACCGGTTTTTTAAGCTCGTTCTTTAAATAAACAACCTGCTTTTGAAACTCCTTTTGCGCAATACACTGCATTTTTTGGTTTATGGTTGTTTGAATTATGTAGCCACCTGTATATAGCTCTTTCTTGCCTAATTTTTTTTCTAAAAAAATACGCACATATTCTTTCAGATGATGGGCCATAGCAGTGTCTTTCGATTCTTTTAAAATCAATGCTATATTAAGAGCGTTTTTATACTGCGTTTCCGTTATGACACAACGCTTTAACATTGAATACAAAACAATATCTCGTCGGCATTTTGCTGCTTTAGGATGCAAAAGCGGGCAAAAATAGCTAGGGGTTCGGATGATGCCAGCCAATGTCGCTGCTTGCTCGATAGAAACATTTCGCGCTGAGATCCCCCAGAAAGCTTGCGCTGCCGCTTCAACCCCATATAAACCGCACCCAAAATAGATATGATTTAGATACACCTCAAGAATATGCTGTTTGCTACATTGCTGCTCAATGATCACCGCATATAACTGCTCTTTTATCTTACGTGAAAACGTTTTTTTTAGATCAAAGAACAGAAGCTTCACGAGCTGCTGTGTGATCGTACTTGCACCTTGCATTTTTTTACCATAGTACATATTTACCAATAAGGATCTAACAATACCTTTCCATGAGATACCACTGTGAGAATAAAAATCCCAATCTTCTGCAGATAGAAAAGCCTCAAGAAGATGATTTGGCATTTCTTGAATAGCAAGGGGCTCTCGCTTTTGATACTCAAAACGAGCCCACTCATTACCATCCATATCAAGAACTATTGAAGGCCTTCCCGGATCATATTTCTCGAGAACAGAAATATCTATCCAATGATTGGTGAGAAGATACAGCATTCCTCCAGACAGAAAAGCTGCAGAAAAAAACAATGTCATAAAAAGTATGGACCAATATTTACTCACTTATTCCCTTATCTATTTCCTAAGAATAACGAGTAAAAGCAAAAAAAGGAGTACAAGTAGCTCCTCTTTTCTATTTATAGCTTACTTTTTTCTCACACCACCATTTAGAAACAGTCTCTTTTAGCTCTTTTTTGTCTTATTTAGTATCGCGGATTACACTATGAATAGAATTAATAAAAAAATAATTACAATAATAATATCTATTATGAAAGAAAAACCATGTCTTTTTTAAGAAAACTAATTCTCCACTACATGCTTTTATTCAGCTTTTTTTGTATCGATATCTGGTTTTTCTTTGGCGCAGGAGAACAGGTCAGTTTTTTTACTCTTGCTTTTTTAATAACAATACTTTTTTCTCGCCCTCTTTCATTTCCTTTTATACTTACCACTTTATTGCTCCTAATGAGCATCTCCTTTACGATGGGACATCCGCTTTGGATGCCCCTGATTTATAGCCTTCCTTTTATCAGTATCATTGTCCTAGTTAAGCCTCACCTTTACTCACTACACCTATACCCACCGATGGTTACTGGCTTAGTTATCAGCTCGAATCTGCTCCTTAGGCCTTATTTTAACTTAATGCTCCCCACTAGTTCCTACACAATAGGCATTATTTTTGTTAATATGTTCATGTCATCGTTATTCTCTTTGACATTAAAAACGGGCAAAAAGGGGCAATCGCTCACACGGTCCGCCATGTGAGAGGAAAGTCCGGACTCCTAACAAACAGGGTACCTTCGGAGCAATATGCAACGGAGGAAGGGGTAACCCTATGGACAGTGCCACAGAAAATAACCGCCATCATTCTTTTGATGGTAAGGGTGAAAATGTGCGGTAAGAGCGCACAATCTTTGATAGCAATATCAAGCGATGGGCAAACCCTACCTGGAGCAAGGCAAAGTAGGCGCGTGCGGTCGTTTGTTCCGGTTAAACGTGCGGGTATGCCGCATAGATAAATGGTTGCCACTTATAGCAATATAGGTAACAGAATCCGGCTTATTCATTTGCCCGTTTTTGATTTATACTTTCCCCTAATCACGGGAAATCAATGCTCAAGCAATTTTTTTTTCTTCTACCTTTTCTTTTTTTTGGAATGGGCTATTTTTTTACCCGTTCCTTTTTTTACAGTGATCCTTTTCCAATACCATCCATCATTGGAAAAGAGCTTCTAGAAGGTCTTTCTGAACTTTCTTTAGCTCAACTAAATGCACGTCTTATTGATCAAAAAGAAGACGCAGAACTTCCTGCTGGTACCATTTTAAATCAGATCCCATCACCGGGCCAAGCAGCTCGCATACGCCAAACGATATACTTGGTTACTACAAAAAAGCCGAATTGCCCCATGGCACCTTCACTGGTAGGTAAAACGATATTTCGTATTGAACAAGAACTCCAATCAACCGCTATTAAAATCAGGCAATTCCCTATCATAAGTAACTATCCAAAAGGTACCTGCATAGCGCAAATACCCGCAGCTGGCGAGCCCTTTGAAAGCCATAAACTTATCCTTTATATCGCGCAGCCCTCATCTCAACCATATCTTATTCCTAATTTTTCTGGCCGTTATTTAAGTGACGTACAAGACTTATTATCTCTGCATAGCTTTAAAATAGACATCATTTACCCAAATCGGCGAATCAAAGCAGCTGATCCTATAGTAATCAGCCAAAGGCCCTTGGCGGGCTCGTTTATAGATTTAAAACCATTGCTAAAACCATCCATCCAATTAACCGTCCAGTAGCACCTATTAATTGGGCTTTTGCGAGATTCCCCCTCCACTAGTATCCTATTTATAAATGGATATAACGCAAAATGGAGGTTATTATGTTTAAGCGTATCGGCCAGTACAGCCTACTCTCAATAACTGTTTTAGCTCTTTTTTCAGGATCTCTTGAGACTAAATCAAGCAGAAAAAATATTTACGCTCAAGTTGCCCTCAAAAAAGTACAACAAGCGGAAAAAATAGTGGCATGGGATATTCATAAGGTTCTTTGTACTAAACAAAAAAATATAACTGGTGATAAGTGCACACCCAAAGAAGATGTTTTTAATCTAGTTAAAACATTAAATAAGAACGGCATAAAGCAAGTAATCTTGTCCAATATTAGTCGTAAAGGATATTGTAGGCTAGCTTGCAAATATCCTTCTTACTTCAAATATTTTAACCAATCTGGTTCACTTGCTGATGCTCAGGGTCTTCGATTCAGAAAGCCTCGTACAAAATACTATAAATATTTTTTGCGTAAGAACAATGACATTCAACCCAAGAATATTATTTTTTTTGACGATAAATCAGAAAATATAAAAAAGGCACGCAAAAACAGTATAGATGCGCATCTTTTTTGTAATGCAGCTGAGACAGAACGTGTTTTGAAACAAAAATGCCTTTTGTAAATCAAACTATTTGAGATCAAATCCCCCTGTGCTAAGCTTAGGCAAACTCAGGGGGATCTTTTATGAATAAAAATAAGTTATTACTCATTATATTATTATTTTTCAGCTCTTTCTCTCAAGCCATTAATCCTATAATCTTATGGGATATTCATGATGTTCTGTTGCAACCAAAAAATAAAATCATCACTATCTTGCGTTATCCTTATTTAAAGCAACTTTTTGCCAATTTTTCTTGGCCATTATTCAAAGATCTTGCAAAACTTATCGGCAAAGAACTTTTTGGTTCCACTTCATCGGAAGAATTTATTCAGGCTGCCAATCAACACGGAAATCCTTATCTCGCAGAAATAGTCATACGCTACGCTAATGCACTGGAACCAATTCCAGGCATACCGGAAATAGTGGATGAGCTTGCAGATCTCGGCCTTGAGCAACAGATTGGATCTAATATAGGTATAACGATCTTTCATCGATTGATCGATAGCAAGGAAAATCCCACGATTGCACCATTATTCAAACATATGAATATAGGCAAATCAAAGGTAGTAAGCCTGATAAATGGTAAATTAATTCGAAAACCAGATCCTCGATATTTTGAGCAATATTTAGAAAAAAATAATATTGATCTGAAAAAGAATCCTGTTATCTTCATCGATGATAGATGGGAAAATGTTCGCGTTGCACAGGCAATGGGCTTTGATGCCATTCTTTTTAAAAATCAAAACCAACTTCGCATTGAGCTCTCAAAAAGAAACATTCCCATCAAAAAGCCAAAATTTTCCTATAGCTCACAAAGGGATAAGTATGCGCTTCACAACTTTTCTTCTTTTATCAAGCCTCTACCCACTCGCAATAAATTGTATGGAAGTAGAAACTGTTCTAGACCTTTCACCTTCCAGCCCTAAACTTTCAAAAGCAAGTAGTAGCAATACTTTTACTCAAAATAGCATTGAACCGCTCGGAAATAATCTCTTTCTGTTTCGTTCAGCTGAAAAAATTGAACTAAGATTAGGAAACACTCCCTTTGCTCGCGTTAGAAAAGATCAAACTCACAATGGAAAACGGCTCTTTACCAGTAATATTGTCTATGCAAGAGTATCAGAAGACAAAAAATTACTTGTTGTTGGAGCAGAGAGTAGACAAGAAAACTATCTTTTTGAAATACCAAGTAATTTTATTAATTGATACACACAGGCTTTAAAAACCTAACGTAGCATTTTGACTATATTAGAACCTATCCCAAAATTCGAATAATTTGAAAAGCCTCTAGAAAAAAGGAGAA
>CAYGJB010000021.1:0-16040 GCA_964350195.1 uncultured Pseudomonadota bacterium | reverse complement strand
ATTGCCGCTACATTCTACACTTTGAGGTACTTATGAATTTTGGGATAGGTTCTTAATATAAGAATTATCCGATAAATAGGTAAAAATGCAAGATAATTTAATCAATATAGCTCATATTGCTTAACTGATAGAAAAATGAGCTTTTGCCATCTCATTTGATAAAAAGAATACTTTCTTGACAATTCTTTGAAACCCCTCAAACTATTAGCTTTTTTCTAATTATTAACTTTAGGAAACTCATGAATAAAAATAATATTTTGTTTCTCATACTATTCTTGCCATCAATTAATTACAGCATGGAAAATGATGGCACAGAAGAGGTCCGGGCTCAATTACAACTAGCAACGATAGATAGCTCACCAAAAAATAAAAAACAAAATGCCATTCTGCCATTTCCACAAGTTTATTTTTCTCCTGGAATCAAAGAGGTTCTAATAACCTTTATAAGAAATGAGCAAAAAGAGTTAAAAGGGGCATGGTATCGCTTTACACTTTTTAATGCGGCTAAAACAATTTCCGAAAAAATAAAAAATGAACGTGTTAAAACAACTTTTGTTATAGATAAGTCAAACTTCTCTGACGATTTCTGTTCCCCGCTCGCTTTAATAGCAAAAGCCGGTGGATCGATTTATAAACAAGATAAAGATCGCAATCTAACCAATCCTGGCAGATTTGAGACTATGCATCATAAGTTCATGATCTTTTCTAAAAATGTAAATAATAAAAAGCTTTTATGGACAGGATCATTCAACGCTACAGGACAAGCTGATAAAAAGAATAGCGAAAACGTATGTATTATTGATGATCCAGCATCAATCTTAAAATTTGAAACAGAATTTAAAACCTTACTCGAATACTCATCGCTTATATCACCCAAAGATTATAGCCATATCAAAGACACCGGTACAAAATACGCATTCGCTCGATCTATGAACGATATACCCTAGCTGCCAATAGAAATAATAACTAAGAACCTAATGTTGTGTTTCAAATTGGAGTTTCGCTAAAAGACGCTTGGCAAAATTTAATGGAATGGCTTCACACAAGTTTTTATTGCATTTAAAGGAATGTGAGTTTCGCTTCAACTATCGTGGTACAAATTTTTATGATAAAATGGTATTAGTTATCAAACAATATTAACGGGTTTGCTGGGCAAGACCCATTTATTTTTTTAAATTCATCTACTGGCTGCACCATGCGTAGTTCGAATGAACGAAGTATGGTGGAAGAGACACGATACACTTCGAACTTTTAATTGGAAAAGTCTACAGAAAGAAGTTATGGTATTAGCTGCCCAATAAGGAGCACTATCGTGAATCAAAGAATTATCATATTTCTATTAAGTACCATTAATTTTATTCATGCCGGCTTTCCAGCAAACACGCTAATAAAAACCGATAAGTCATATGTTCCAATTCAGTTGATTTCTGATCACAACAATATAGTAACCTTTGATATTGAGAGCAATTTCATCGATACGAATAAAGTAATACATACCTTTACCATACATACGAATACGTATTATCGTATTCATACAGCAAATGACTCTATTACCTGTTCTGAAAATCAACAGTTTTATGATCCCCGGCTTCAAAAATGGATCAAAGCCAAAGATATAAGTCAGAAATCTTATTTTTTGGATTGCGATGGTGACAGCATCCCATGCATAAAGATTGACCATATTCAGTCAGATCAACCAATAGTTTTTTATGAGATATCGCTCAACTCACCTCACACTTATTTTGTATCCAAATCTCAAATACTTACTCATAATGTCGTTCCGATTGTAATTGGCCTTTCTTGGGCATTTGGTGAAGGCATAGCGTTGACTGGAGCAGGAGTTGGCTTAGGCGCATTAAGTTTAGGCTTATGGCAAAAATTTGGAAAAGAGAAAAAAATTACTTTTGCCCAAATGCAACAAGAATATGCTAAGGGTTGTGCAGGAGGAGCTCCAGATCCTGATTGCGATAAAAATAAATTAAAAAATAGAAGAAAAAAAGCTGAAAAACTTGCTAGTGAAATGGGATTTAAAGAAGTTAAAGATTATAAATTTAATTCCCATGGAGAAAAAGTTTTTAGAAAAGATGATATAGAAATCACACTAGATCGCGATAGCCATAATGGCGGCTTTTGGAAAATGTTTAAAAGAAAAACATACACCCGGCTTGGTACATATAGACAAGATCTTAGCGCTAAAATAGGTAAATAACATGAATTTTAAAATAACCATTGATCCCAGTACACAAACAGTTGAAAATAATTGCAAAATGTGTTTTGGAAAAATCTATATTGGAGATGATTTTACTGAAACAATAGCTCCTGCATTAGATTATTGGAGTATAGAAGATTATGAACATCAATGGCAAGAGGCATTAGAACGAATTAAAACACATGACACTTCTTGTTTAGTTGCATCCATTCAAAATCCCAATATTGCCCCCTATTTAAACTGGTGGGTTATGTATAAAGAGAAAAATAAGATCTATATTTACAACCAACAATTGGCGGGAAATGATGTTGAGGATTTCTTAAATAACCAAGCTTTTACTACTTCGTCTTGCTATAACTTTATTCCTCCAAAAAATGTAGTAAACCCCAATGATGGATATGATTATTCTGAATGGGAAATAGATATATAGTGCTTACAAGTTTTGTTTCAAGTAAAGCCTATAAACACAAACTCTTATTTTTTAATCGGTAAACTAACCCATATCAACTTTAAATTGGAAAGTTGAATAAACTTGGCGAGAACCATACCAATATCGATCTATTGCAATAATGCTCTCACTCAAAGAATTGAATATTGAACCTCTAAATTCTCGGTGACTATTTTTAGGAAGCGCATATAGTGTAGTGACAGTACTTCTATCTATCAAATCTATAGTATCGCAGTTTGAAATAACAAATTTGTCTTTATGAAAAAAAAACTTCATGAACATCATTACTTAAATAATAAGTTGAATCAGAAAATTAATTAGATTGAAAAAAGTTTGAAATCATCGTATAAATCTCCAAAATTTTCTGACAAAAAAAGGAGAATCGATGATTTCAAACTTAGAAGAAATTTACTGTTTAATTGCCAATTTAACAAGTTTAATTGATCAAAAAAATCAAATTCCTAACGTTGGGCGCAAGAAAAAATTGAGCAGAGCAGAGCTTTTAACGATAGCCATAATCAAGCAAAAAATTGGTATTGAGACGAACAAACAGCTTTATTTTTTGATTAAAAACTACATGGAATCTGAGTTTTCAAAGCTGCCAAGCTATCAACAATTTTGTGCGGGATTAGAATCGAACTTTTGGTATTTAGGTATTATAAACACAGTTCTTTCCGAACTTAATAAACAAAAGAAATCAGACTTTTTCATAATCGACTCAACCCCATTGCCGCTTTGTTCTGTTGGATATCGCTTTAGGTCACAGCTTGGAAAGGGTATTGCAAGCTCAGGAAAAAATATGAATGGTTGGTATTTTGGCTTTAAATTGCACCTTATTATCAACAAAAATATGGATATTGTTTCATTTAAATTTACGAATGGTTCAACCTCTGACATTGCTGCTTTAGATAGCAAAATGGTACGTGGTATTGCGGGATATTTAATTGGAGATAAGGGCTACCTGGGTTTTAAGAAGGCAAAGATTCTCAAATTATGCAATATTACTTTGATAACCAAGGGGAGAAAAAACATGAAAAAATTACCAATTTCTAAAACTATTTTGCAAATGCTCAAGCGCAGACAAATTGTAGAAACTTCATTTAGCATTCTCAAAGATCGCTTGCAAATTATAAATAAAAAAGCTCGTTCAATAACGAGCTTTTTTTCGCAAGTACTCTCTGCAATTCTTGCCTACACTTTGGATAATAATAATCGATTTTTACGGTTAGAACTTAGCGATTTGAGGCTTGGCCTAATTTCCTGATTCAACTAAAGTCCACGCTATGTAGCATTTAATGCTGGTAGAGACACATTGTTTGCCCTTTGGACTGGTGGCACTACTCCAAATAAAAATACTCCTCGCTTTTCTGAAATTGGAATAATACTTTCTTCTGATCAAGATGTGGACAATCTTTATAACGAATACAAAAAAAATCCAGATATCAATATTCTACATAAGCCTCGTACTGAAGTATTTGGTCGCACTTTTCTGGTAGAAGATCCCGATGGACATATGTAATTTTGATCAGGAAATTCTTTTGATTATAAAATGTAAACATAGTACATAGATGTATTTACTTTATTGTGGCCCGCCAGCCCGTCCTACGTGTCTCATTTCATTCGCTTACTTACACCTACGTTAAAACTTCGGCGCACAGGTCGGCGAACAACCTACGATCTTTGCTATCAATATTTTATTCTGGCCATCGTTAGCTAACTGGCCTGCCAACCATAGCCTTGGCGTAGGTTGGTGGAGATAACGGGAGTCGAACCCGTGACCTCACGCATGCCATGCGTGCGCTCTACCAGCTGAGCTATATCCCCATTTGTATTCAAATAATTTTCAAAGCAAAGCTATTATTTTCTACCAACTTCCTACGCCATAGCCTCCTATTTCGTTAAGACTACGAAAAATAGGTTAACCAGCGGCAGGAGCTATACTCTCATTCAATAGGGAATAGTTTAAGTATTTTGGAACAATTTTCAACATTCAAGTTGTAGAAAAACTATATTGCCCAAGGCGCATCACGCGAGATACCATTTTTTTTCGTTTACGCGTTGGCGGATGAGACTCATCAATTGTGTGTACGCTTTCAAGTGCAAGAAGTACATTGTGGGCTATCTGGGGATGTTTTAAGGATGGCAATAAATCAGCCTCGTACTCACACGCTCTCATCAATTTAGCAATGCTTTGAGAACAAACAACTTGCTTACGAGAAACATGATCTCGATTTGAAAGATACAGGCTTAAATCATGAACAAAAATGCTATGGCCTCGTGCCACATGCATAAGCTCGTGCTCAAGGTTACCTCTTTTAAAATCGGTACTAGTTGCATCAAAACCTTCTGGCAACTGTAAAAAAAAATGAGGGATATCAGGATTATCTGATTGGACATCATGAAAATAGACAATGGGATACTGTATATTAGAATCAATAACCAGCTCTAGCTTAAGATTATTCACGCCATTTTCATGCAAAATAGATTCCAACATGGTACACAGCGCATCCGTTTCAATTTTCTTTGCCCGCAGCTTTTTAGCACCACGCCATGAAGAAAGCGAAATCTGTATACCACCCCCTTCAAGTGCACGCATATAGCTGAGCATATTGTTTGTTCTTACAGAAAGATCTTGAACATCCTTTTCATCCAAGTTCCATTCTTTTTGCAAAGCTAAAATTGCCGCATTTTTTTTGAAATCAATAAACTGGTTCACGCAATCACCATAGAAAATATTCTTCTCTGCACAACTCTGTATAAAATCAATATAATGCTTTCTCTCTGATTCAGGCCTTAGGGCACAAAGCTCCTGCAGCATGTCGCGCTTTCTCGTTGTTGATTTGATGCTAAATAAACCAGCAGCTACTGCCAGCAGTACAACGGGAATGAGTAGGATCGGCGAATGATGTCTTTTCATAGAAACCTCCATATTCATTCTTATAATCCTAGTATATACTAGAATGCAGCATGTTTCATAAGCCCATCTAATCTAACGACCTAAAGGACATTTTAATGAAATATATCGGCCTCCTGGCAGCCTTTTCTATCGCTTTTTTTGCCCACTCTACAGAGCCTGAATTAGCCATTAAACAGCTATCAGATAGCACATATGAGCTCGCAATAGATATGCCGGTAGCTTCTGGCGATGCACTTTATGCCGATTATTTAAGCTTTTCCGTAGATCATCCTAATGTCTCTCTTTCTGAATGGCAGCCATCGGCAGAGCCAACCGTTAAATACGATACCCGCTTTAAGCAAACAAAAAAACTTTTTGAAAAACCTTTTCGCATTACTATGCAGGCATGCTTATCTCAATCAGAAATACCACAAGCAAAATTACATCTTTCCTCCTATACGCGAACTCAACAAACAAGCTCTCATCATGCATTCCCACTCACTTTTGCAAGCCTAAAAAATACTGTAAATAAACAAATAGAGAAAACCGATGCTTCTACAAAACAAAAAGGGAAATCTGCTGTTTCTGAGAGCAAAAGCCCTGAACTTTCTTTTCAAGCGAAAATTGCCGCATTATTTACTGAAACAGAGTCATGGGGATTGCGTCTTCTTTTAGCGCTACTACTGGGTTTGCTTTTAAGCTTAACACCATGCATTTATCCTATGATTCCGATAACAGTAGGCATCTTGCAATCGCAAGGAAGCAAATCGGTGGGGCGTAATTTTCTCATCTCTCTAACCTATATACTTGGCATAGCTACTACGTTCTCTTTTCTTGGCACTATCGCAGCGTTCAGCGGAAAAATGTTTGGTGGCTTTATGAAAAGTCCATTCGTTGTTTTAAGCGTTGTTACACTACTTGCCTATCTAGCCGGATCTATGATCGGCCTGTATGAAATGTACACTCCTCGTATTCTGCAAAGTAGTAATCAAAGTACAAAAAGCGGTTCATTCATTTCCATTTTCTTATTCGGCGCAGCAAGCGGCACAGTAGCTTCTCCTTGCCTGTCCCCAGGATTGATTCTCTTGCTTACGATGGTTACTGCAGTTGGAAGCGTCCCTCTTGGATTTATATTACTCTTTTTCTTTGGTATTGGTTTGGGAATCCCTCTACTTATCATCGGAACATTTTCTGGCTCATTGAACATGCTTCCTCGTGCAGGAACCTGGATGATTGATATCAAGCAGTTCTTTGGATTCATTATGCTTGCCACTTGTTTTTATTTTTTAGCTACTATCATGCCGGTATATATTATCGCTTGGGCAAGCGCATTTTTTAGCTTTCTCGTTGGCATTTTTTATGTTGTTATCGCCAAAAAAGGCTCATCATTTGGCAATCGTATGGTAAAGAATATAATCGGCATTCTATGCGTAGCCTTTTCTGTGTACCTAAGCTATCAAGCATATAAGCAAACCGATATACATATACAAGGCACACAAGAAACAGTATGGCTACGGGATTATAACATGGCATTAACACAAGCAAAGCAAGAGCACAAAAAAATGATTATAGATATCAGTGCACCTTATTGCTCAATCTGCAAAGCAATAGATAAGAAGATTTTTGCCCATGCCGGAGTACAAGAAAAGATAAAAGAGTACGTAACAATAAAAATTGATGATATCGAAGCTAACGAAATCACCATGAATGTACAAAAACAGTTTAAAGTTATGGGGGCTCCAACGATACTTGTTTATGATCCTGAAAAAAATGCTGAGATAAAGCGATGGGGCGGCGATCTATATGACTATACGCCAGAGCAATTTATTGAAACTTTACAGTAAAAATGAAAGAATTTATCATGAAAAAATCGTTATTATTATTTTTCTCACTAGCAGCAACATGTAATTACTCTATGCAAGCAATGGAAAAATTACAAGCCGAACTAGAATTTAAAAGCCTTAATTATAAATTCGAGACAATCAAAAAAGAAAATCTTCTTTTGGATGAAATTTTAGAGCAGCTTCCAAGTAAAGATGCCATACAAAAATACCCAGAAGCTCTCAAAAAAAATAATACTCACTGGTTGAAAGTTTACAAGTTTTTGAAAAAATATCCTAAATTCTCAGAATCATCTCGTCTTAAAAAGGCTTATAATCAATATAGAAACTTCGCTCGTTTTTTGCCAAAAAGTACGACAAGTAAATTTGAGCTAGAAAGATATGCAATCGGTAACAAACTCATAACATCTCAAGAATTAGCCGATCTTAATCAAGCATTCCGTACAATAAAAAAATCCGATAATCTCGCTATTAAAAATGAAAAAGCTTCATTTTTAATTGATGTAGCATATAAAGTAAGTGCATTTACAGCTAAATATCCTGAGCTTGAATTAGAGCACAAAGAGAAATTAAATCATCTAGCAACTTGTTGGAAAAAAATAGCTCAACCACATCTACTTAATTAGCAGCTCAGCCACATTCTTTTTCAATGAGCTAGCTAAATTAGATAGTTATCGTTGCTTTTTAAATTCATCATGACGACCACGCTGTTTGCGTTGGTCGTCTTGTTTTCCTTTAAGCTCACACAGCTGATTATACATAGTATCAATCACGCGATCTATAGCATCATACATATCAACACCATTTTTTTCATAATTTGAAACGCAACTATAGTTAGGAGTTTTAATACGTAATTCAACATGTGGGTGTTCGCGCGTTTTTGAAGCTTCTAGAACCATACCAATAGTAATAGGTGTTGGTTCTTCAGCCAAAAACCTTTCTATCTTAGCAAACTGCTGATTAATATACTGCTCCATAGCATCAGAATGATCCATGTTACGAAAAGTAATTCGTTTATGCATATCATCTCCAAATTATAAATTTTGGAAAAGTTTATCAGATAAACAAAAAAAATATATATGTTATTTAGTACCTTTTTTACGTACCATAAATTTGATAGGAACCCCTTTAAGATCAGCGTGCTTACGAAGAATATTATCAAAAAAACCAAGCTGACTAGGGCCAAACCACTTCGGTTCACTCACAATAAGCTGAAGCGTAATCGGACCTGTTCTCAACTGCTTAACTCTATGAACAATAAGACGCTGTTGCGCTCTATAAAGCGGCTTTTTAACCAATGCCTCCTTGATCAAGGCAGTAAGCTCATCATCAGAAAAGCGAAGCATATACCGTTTACATACTTGATCAATTTTTTTCAAAAGCTTGCCAACGTTCTTTTTAGAGATAACTGAAGTGCGCACCTCTTCTATCTTATCAAGAAAATATCGATACGGTACGAGATGATGCTCAAGCTCTTCTTTTTTTTCCTCATCCATTAAATCATCTTTATTATACATAATGATAAGACCTTTATAGCACTCTTCAAAAACATAGAATGCCAGCTTGAGCTCTTGATCAACCATGCGCCCTTCTGATGCATCTACAACAAGTACAACAACGTCTGCACGATCAAGTGCTCCAAGTGCACTTTTTACCATAAGCTTTTCAATAGGCTCAGTCACACCACGCTTTCTTCTAATCCCTGGAGTATCAACTAACTCGATAGTTGCACTTAAAAAAGAAAGACTTTCTTTAATAGGCTCACGCGTGGTCCCTGGCTGATCGGCAACAATAGCTCGTTCTTTTTTTAATAATAAATTAAGCAAAGAAGATTTACCAACATTAGGCTTGCCAAGAATAACTACCTTGCAATGAGACTCTTCTTCTTTTTCATATAACTCTTGCGTAGGAAGCTGCTCTAGAATGATATCAAATAGATCTGCTATTCCCATAGCATGCTGAGCTGAAATACCAATTAAATTTTTAAAGCCAAGACGTTCGAATTCATGCATCTGATCTTTTGCAGTAGAAGAATCAATTTTATTTACAATAACGATAACGTTTTTATTTTCTTTATGAAGCCATCGTGCAAGAGATCGATCTTCAGGAAGCAATCCCGCAATACCATCGCATACAAATAGTACTACATCAGCATTATCAACTATTTCTATCGCACGCTTTCTTACCATCTCAGCAATCAGATCATCAGTAATCTTTTTTATACTAATACCGCCCGTATCAATTAGCTCAAAACGTTTATCCTTCCAAGATACCGTATCGATAATCACATCGCGCGTAACACCCGGATAATCATAAATAATACTTTTTGAAGTCTCAGAAAGGCGATTAAAAAGGGTCGATTTTCCCACATTCATTCGGCCAACAATCGCAACAATAGGTAATTTTTCTTTCATATCTATTCTCTTATTTCTGTAACAATGCCAGGAAGCTGTTCTAGCACCATGTGAGCAATTGGCCACTTATTTTTGTCGGTTATATCAATTGGAAATTCTTGCGCAAAAAGCACATTGCCTTGTCGCGAACTATACCGTTTGTTAAAAGAATGTTTCTGCTTTGTATTATTCGATTGAGCTGGTTGTACTGTTGATTGAACTGCGGAATTTTGTAAAGAAGATTGGTGCTTAAAGCGAGGCTCTACTTTTTTCACCGGTATCGCTTTACCAGTGAATGAAGGCACAAGCGTCATCCCGTCGCCAAATTTTTTCTGAAGTAACGGAAGCCAAAAAATCCGGCTTGCTTCCAACCATTCACTGAAGAAAACTAGCTCCTGAGAAAATTCAACATGCAGTTTTTTTTCCTTATTATCCTGTTTTGTAATTTTTCCTTGCGTAAAAACAGAACTCACCAAAGGATCCTTGAGCTGCTCAAGAGATAGTACAAAATGTTTCCATACATCAACACCCTGGCCTTCCTCCTCTTCTTCTTCCTCGTCTTCATCTATTGTTTCATCATCTTCATCAAGTTCCTCATCAATAATCTCTGGTTGGAATGATGATAAAGCCAAGTTAGAAGATGATGAGCCGCCATCATCATTTGATTGAGACGTTTTAATTTTGTCAGCCATCTGTACTAAAATCATTTCAAGCAAATCATGTTTTGCTGTGGTCTTTATAAACACAAGCTCTTTATCGTACAGCATTTTTAAAAATGCGATAAGTTGATGAGCCGAAACAGTACGAATTATTTTTTTGATATCATCAATGAATTCAGTAAATTGATCCGGTATCACATCATGCTTAAGCCATAATGCCGCGCGAATAAATTCAACAAGTCGCTGCCAAATAATTGGCGCTGCATATCGTTGCCACTCAAGCTTTTTAATGCTTTGCAGCACCCAAACCGTGTTGCCCACTAATACCTTGTGACACAGCTCAATAAGATCTTTGTCATCAAGATAACCTAACACTCGCGATACTGCCTGTTGCGTAATCTCACTACTCGAAAAGCGAACCGTTTCTAAGAGATTTAATGCATCACGAACAGAGCCATCTGCTTGCTTAATAATGTGATATAATCCTGCATCGTCGTATGAGATAGCTTCTTTTTCACATACAAGCTGTAAACGTTTAAAAAGCACTCCGGTCTCAACAGATCTGAAAAAAAGCTGAAAACAACGAGATCGAACCGTATCAATAATTTTATGAGGATCCGTTGTTGCTAGCATGAAAACAACTGATGCGGGAGGCTCTTCTAAAATTTTAAGTAACGCATTAAATGCCGCTTTGCTCAGCATATGAGCTTCATCGATAAGATAAATTTTTTTCTTCCCCATCAAAGGAAGTAATGAAGCAGAATCAATCAGCATACGTACATGATCAACACCAGTATGAGAAGCTGCATCAATTTCTATAAAGTCAGGATGCTTCCCTTTCTCCATAGCAATGCAAGAACCGCAAGACATACATGGTAGCTGCGTGCGAGGATTAGAACGAAATTCTGGAAGTTTTTCGCAATTAAGAGCAGACGAAAAAACACGGGCTGTTGAAGTTTTTCCACAGCCTCGTTGTCCTGAGAAAAGGTACACAGGAAAATATTGCTGAAGAAAAAGGCTATTTTTGAGCATACGGACAGACATATCCTGACCGACAATTTCCTCAAAATGTTTTGATCGCCATTTGCGAGCAAGATTTAATTTGATCTCACCCATTGTGTAACCCCAATGTATTAAGTTATCCAAAATCTCAGCAATAAAAAGGGGAAGCATATACAAGAATGAAGACACTTCTGCTGCTTTCTTTCGAACCTGACAGGATGAGCATCACACTCTTTATCTACTTCCCCAAATTTGTTTTCAAAAATCAGTCCGTCCTATCTGCCGGCTAACGTCACTCACTACAAAAAGCAACCTACGACTTTCTTCATCAAATTTCATACGAATCAAAATATGGTGGAGAGAGAGGGATTCGAACCCTCGATGCCCCTTTCGAGACATACACGATTTCCAATCGTGCTCCTTCAACCACTCAGACACCTCTCCAAGAAAAAGCAATTTCAAACTATAGAAACTATTTTTTAGCTTCTACTGCATCCGTCTTGGCGACTGTCGCTTTTTTTGCTTTTGGAGAATTCACTTCTTGCGAAGAGTCTACTTTTGCTGCTTTAGAAGAAGAAACGATTTTTTTGCTCGTTGCTTTAACCTCTTTTTCATCCTCAACGCCTGTGATTTCAGTAGCATCTAAAAATTCCTCAGCTTCTTCACCAGCTACAGCAGCAACCGCTTCTGATTCTTTAGCTTTAGTTTTGACAACACCCTTTTTCTTGATCCCTTTTTCAACCGCCTCTTGAAGGTATTCAAAAATAACGTTAATTGAACGAGGTGCGTCATCATTAGCTGGAATTACGTAATTCACAAGTGAAGGATCCGCGTTTGTATCAACCAATGCAACAACAGGCACGCCTACTTTTACCGCTTCTTTTAATGCAGACTGTTCTTTGTTAACATCAACTAAAACAATTGCACCAAGAGGCCATGCTAGTTTTTTAATACCGCCTACAATAGCTTGTAAGCGATCAACTTTCTTTTTAATGCTGTTCAGTTCTTTTTTTGTATAATGAGGATACTTTTCAGATTTTTCCAAAACATCTTCAAAATGCAAAAGACCTGTTACTGATTTTTTTACTTGTGCATAGTTACTTAATGTTCCGCCAACCCATCGATAATTGACGTATGGCATATCAAGCTTCATTGCAACTGTTTTTACAATTTCACGCGCAGGCTTTTTAGTGCCCACCCACAAAATTTGCTTTCCTTCTGCAGCAACCTCTTGTAGGAACTGAGAAGCTTTCTCTAGTTGATGTGCTGTTTTTGAAACATCAATTAAATGAATTTTATTTTTAACACCCCAAATATAGGGATCCATTTTCGGTACCCATCGTGACGCCTGATGGCCAAAATGGACGCCAGCCTTAACCAGCTTTTTGAAATCAATCATGATATCCTTTCAATACGCCATATTCTGTATCTACACCTAAAAAGTGTAACAGAACACGGCAAAAACTCAATGTAAACAGTGTTGGCATATAGGGTTATTATTATATGCCAGGCTCAGGCTTTTCCAGCCCAATAACCTCATTTCGAGCTATAGCTCGATCAAATCGGATGCCCAGAAAAAGGGCGACTAAAAACCACAACGCCGTCGTACCAGCAAAGAAAAATGAATGCGCTGGCAAGGTAAGCGCTGCCCCAAGGTGTGAGGTGAAAATATTAAAGGTTGACCCCCCGGCTTTGGCAAACTTGCTCCCAAAGGCATCAATCCACGATTTCGATTTAAATTTAATGTCCTTAACTGTCGGTATATAGAGGCTTTCTCGCACTGGCCACGCAAAGGCATAGTTCACCGCTTTGAGCGCTATGAAAGCCAATTTTAATGCCAAAGGAGTAGTCTCAATCATTAAATACAATAAAAGAACACCGCTCAATAAAGGAACTAACATCAAGCAAGTACGCTCACCAAGCCTCTTCATCATAGTGCTTGTACCAAATAATGAGAGAAAAAAACCGGTAAGATGAACATAAAAAACCATTTCTAAAAGAGATGCGCTTACCGCAGAAATATTATGTGAATCTGCTTGCGCAACACCAATGCGTAAATAGCTCAAAACAGTAGCAACAACTTCATAAAAATATACCATACCAAAAATACCCAGAACATAGGGATTCTTAAATAGTAGTATTAACCCTTCAAACATACCTGTTCTTTCTTCGCCCTCTTTTTGCTTAACTTTTTCAACTTGATATACCGCTTCATAACCGTGCAAATACCGCCCTTCTACATTTTTCATAAGAAGAAATATAATAAGCGGAACAAACATCAGCATCACGGATGAAATAGCAAGCACTACCTGATGCCCCCATACATCAGATGAAGAGCCAAGCGTACAGCAGGTTTCTTTTGCTATACCAGAAAGTAAATACCATCCCAAACCAGAACTTATCATACCACCTACCTTAGAAGCGGCGACCATATAGGGATAGTTCCTTTTCGCTCCCGCAGGACTGGTAATCGAGTTGGCAAATGCCCAAAATACACTTACTACAAACGGCGAATAGCCCTCAACAAAAAAATAGAAAAGCCAACCGAATAAACGGTATGGCGTTGAGTCTGTATTTGAAAGTCCAATTCCTGGATGACCAATACAATAAGAGAAGAAAAGACCTGTTATACCAAACAACGCAGAATAGATCATAAGTAATTGATACCTACGCACACGATCTACCAATAGCGAATAAATAAAAATGGCAGGCACAAGAACAATCATCGCTATCATTTTTGCCCAAGGAATATATTCCTTACCTATGATGCTTACAAAAATAGAATCTTTCAGTTCTTTAGCAATTGTATATCCACCAACTACAAAGCAAAATGCTAAACTTAAAAAGAAGAATTTTAAACGCTCTTGTCCACGCTCAGTCATAGTATTCCCACAGTCCCCAGTCTCAAGCCCCATAAAATACCTCTTACAATGCGATAAGGAAATAAACCCAAAGAAAGGCCCTCTTTCAATGAAAAGAAGGCCTTTTATTTCAAAATTACAAAATACGTATAGCTATCATACTTAACAAATCAATTCTTCACGCTCAACGGCTTTGTTATAGCGACGCGCTAAAAATAGCGCCACAAAGAACCAAATGCCGCTCATACCAAGAGCAATGGCCACCGTTAGTGAAAAATATAGCGAAGACCCCAACATACCCTTAGTTAAATTACCCGCAGAAGCCGTAGCCTTAGAAGCGCGAGAACCAAAGGTTTCAATCCAAGCTTGCGATTTATACTTCACATCCTCTGAAGTTGGAATATAAAGCTGCTTTAATGAAGGACCATTAAGGGCATAGTTAATCGCTTTTGCACCAACAATCAGATAGAAAAGAACATCCAAGCTTGGTGATAAATAAAACGCCACTACAGCTGCACCCATAATTATTGGCACTAATCCAAGCCCTGCAGTTAAACCAAGTCGGCGAGGAATATTGTTGATACCAAACAATAAGCAGAAAAACGCAACAAGATTAACATAAGAGCCATAGCTCCCCAAATATTCAGTTGCCGCAGCTACATTGCTAAACTCTGAAATCACCAGTGCTTTAAAATTAAAATCTATTATCGTGACAATAAACTCAAAGAAAAAGAGAACACCAAAAATGCCAAGAAGGTACTTATGACTCACTACTAAACGAAGTCCCTCCATAAGACCTGGCTCAACTTCATCCTTCTTAGTTGCTTTTGATTTCGACTCACGAAGCTGCTTTGGCATTGATCGAATATAAAACCAAAATAAAATTGTGGCAAAAAACACTAACGCACCACAAATGCCGACAACCATAGCAGGGGATACATCATAAAGACGAGGCAACTTAGATAAATATTTAGGCATAATGATGCCACCCAATTGACCGATCATAACAATAAGAGCAAAGCCACGTTTTGCAGATTTTGAGTCTGTGGTATCAACAACAATTGCCCAAAAAAGAGCAATCACGAGCGATCCAAAACTTTCTACAAATACATACCACAACCAACCTGATACGCGCCAAGTACTTGCCACTGTATTAGCAAGACCCAGTGTTGGATGTAAAAATACAAACGTCCAAGCAATCATGCAAGCTGCATAAAAACCAGTAAGCATATAAAAAAATTTATCTTTTTGAAACCGCTCAACCAAACTTCCATAAAGAGTTACAATTGGCACCAAAAAGAACAATGAAATAACCTTAGCTAATGCCAAAAAGCCTTCACGACCCTCATCCCCTTTTCCTAATCCAACAACGAGACTCCCAAAAAATGAATCTTTCATCGGGCGAAGCGTCCAATAGATACCAATTAGAAAAGAAAATATCACTCCAAGAAAAAGATATTTTTTTAGCTCTTCTTTACTAAAATCTCCAAACCAAGATTTCAGAAAACCTACCAACTTTTGCAGCATAAAACTCCTTAAGGAAATTTTTATTTTGATTAAATAGCCCAATAATGTCTTTCATATTAACAAACAACTGATCATTTGTAAAAAAAATTGTAAATACAAACTTTACCCACATAATAGCGTACAATCTTAAACCTCAGATTTACATCTTCCTTTGAACCTATCCCAAAATTCATAAGTACCTCAAAGTGTAGAATGTAGCGGCAA
>CAYGJB010000020.1:0-16586 GCA_964350195.1 uncultured Pseudomonadota bacterium | reverse complement strand
CCACCAGATGAACCCCCTCCGCCAAATCCAGATGAGCTTCCAGGTGTAGACGAAGAAGATGAAATCGCAGAGGATACCGATGAACTAATAGAATTGCTTATATTGGAAGCAAAGTCAGATGAGCCAAAACGATTATAGCGACCACCCGAAATCCAAATAAATGAATAGGCCTCACCCGCAGCTGCCATTTTTTCGAACATAGGCGCAAACTGGCGAGACCATTGCTTTTCTACGCCTAAAGCAATAGCGTACGGCAAATAGGTTTCGTATAATTCTGGCGATTTAGTGGGCGGACTCCCAACAATTTTAAGACGTTCTTCTTCTGTGGTTTTTAAAAACATTTCAAAGCCAACAATTTCTTTCTTTGCTAAAAGCCCTTTTTTAGTGTAGCCACGAAGCCATGATGCCATATTAAAAATAATAAAAGCATACACAATACCCGCAATGTACAACCAAAAAAGCGTATCAGAATGTATAAAGCTAAGCATTGCAAGAAGTGAAGCTATGGCAATGCCAACACCACCCATTGTATAAAATCCATTAAAATCAAAAAGACCTTTAGACATTTCTGAACAGTTATTTTCAACATCTTTAACAATACTTTGCAAAATCAATCTATTATTAGAACTTAAGACAATTGTATCTTTATTGGAAAAAAGCTCTTTATAGAGTGATAAGTACAAACTATTTGAAACCTCTGGCTGTCTTTTTTTATGAAGAGTATAGCTCCCTCCCCACACCATTGCCGGCTTGTGCTCAATGCTTAAATAGCCCTTAACTGCCATATCAACAATATCTGCAGCAAGCACTTTAGCGTCATACTTCATATTTGCTATATAACGCACTAATCCTGGCGTCATGTTTTTTGGCGGATAAAAAAGTGGAATAATAGCTCCCATACCCTGGGTAGAAGACACCGTAATCGATGCCCACCAATAAAAGGCTATAAGAAAAAGTAAACCTAATGCAGCAATAAGAAGGTGAAGGTTATCAGTAAAGAACCATCGCCATGATTGCAGAGCTGTTGGCTCTTGAACATACCCCTTAGGAAAAGCGACAACTATAGTAAAACCCTGGTTTACCTTAAGCGGATTCGTTGTCTCAAAAAAGGCTGTGCCATCAGCCAATACGCGAGCGGTATAATGCTGCGCTTGCGTACCTTGATAGCCAGTATACCCTTCGACACTGATTTTATTAGCAGGTATCCCTTTAGGTAGATGAACAGTTGCAGAAGCTCGATCAATAGGCAATCGCCACCCATTGCCAGTTACATTCCAATACAACTCATCATGATCTTTAAAGAAGCCTAGCTGACGATTTGTTGCATACTCAGCTTCATAGGTATGAACTCCACGCCGAATAAAACTATCATCTCCAAAATTAAGTTTTTTGCCATTAGAAGCAACTTCTACAAAAAAATTAACTGGCTTACCATTCATACGCACATCAATTATATCAAAACGAACGGTATACCTATTGCCATTACGATCTTTATACGTTGTCGGAAACTCACGCACAATACCGCGTCTGATTTGATCCCCTTCAGCATTCACGGTTATTGCCTCATGAACCGTCATAGAACCGTCTACGTGTATCGTAATATCACTATGAAAATTGGTAATACTCTCAACGCCAGAGAGAGAGAGCGAAAAAAGTAACCCAAGCAACACGTAAATCATGGGGCCCTCTAAAAAAAGATGTTGGTTTAAAATTTAACCTTTGGCGCTTCACGCTCTTCAACGCGATTAAGCTCAAAATAAGGCACTAATACAAAACCAAACATACCTGCAACAAGATTTGAGGGAAAACTGCGAACAGAAATATTATAATTCCGAGCTGCGCCATTATAGTAACGGCGAGAGAGTTGGATTTCATTTTCTAGAGCAGAAAGCTCTTGCTGTAAACCTAGAAAATTTTCGTTTGCTTTTAGATCAGGATAGTTTTCAGCCACTGCAAAAAGCGTTTTCAATGCACCCGTTAAGCCTTTTTCAGCCTCTACTTTGCCATCAATAGATGTTGCAGCCATTGATGCAGCACGCATCTTGGTTACATTTTCAAGCACATCTTTTTCGTGAAAACTATATTGTTTCACAACAGCAACTAAGTTGGGTATCAAGTCATAACGTCGTTTAAGCTGCACATCAATGCCACTCCATCCCTCATCCGTAAGAGACTTAAGCTGTACAAGGCGATTATAGCTTGTAATAGCCCATAGCGCGATAACAACAATAAAGCCTAAAACAATCAGTGCTGAAAGCGATAGGAAGTTCATAGATACTCCTTGAGGCATTTAAAATGACCTGCCATACAAGGCTACAGAGTAACAAAGTATGGTGCGCCTGGCAGGACTCGAACCTGCAACCAACGGTTTCGAAGACCGCTACTCTATCCAGTTGAGCTACAGGCGCATTATTTTTATTTCAATGATTCACCATGGACTTTTGTTGATTCTTTTATACGCCCTTACAGCATCACTCAAAAGGGTGGCACGTATTATGAGGCTTGTAAGCAGTATAGTATCAAAGAACCTTCTAAAAGCCAAGCTAAAGAGGCTTTACAATAAACGTAAAAATAGTTACACTTAGTACTATATTACAGTAAAAAACAGATATACATATCAACTATTTGTAATTATTGGCTTTTAATGGAGGTCTCTATGATTACGCCTATAAGAATATCGAGCGCATTTTCGCTCCTTTTGATTACATTGTTTGCCCATAGCGGAGAAGAATGGAAGACGATACAGCAGGGTAAAAAAAACAAAATTGCAGCAATCAACAGAAAAAAAACCGGTGTTATACCGGGCAGATATAACCCTGTAAAGCACCAAAAAACATTTTACAAAATCGGCTATCATGATGGTTGCTCATCAGGAAAAGAGGCTGAACTACAAGAACTTAAAAAAAGCTATAAGGGGAAAAATGAGGATGGAAGAACTTACGCTCATTTACTCTACCTTTATCAAGGTATAGAAACAATCGATCTTGACTATTTTACAGACGAAACTAAAAACTTAATACAGGATCTTTCTCTAGATGAACTTGATCGCAAAGATTTTAATGGGCAAACACCTACTTGTATTGCAGCATGGAGAGGGAAATTAGAATCTGTGCAGTTACTCATAGATGCCGGCTGCAATCCCAATAGCATTGATTTTAAAGGACGGAGCATTCTTCACAACGTTATACGCAATTTAAAAACAGCACCCATACATGAACATGCAAGTAGATCTAGTTTTTTAACAAATAATAAACGTTTTAATAGGTTACTGTATACTACAGCCTTTAAAGTGGTGCAAGCTCTAAATAATAAAAAAACGCTTGATGTCTCTATCCATGATGATAAGGAAAAGACCGCTCTGGAATGGCTAAAAAAAATGCCACCAGTAGAAAATCGTGACATTCCTATGTATGGAGAAATGTCCCCACATCAGCGGAAAGAAGCAAAAGAAAAAGAAGACCTCAACCAAAAGGATCTTATAGATTACCTGCAAAAGCTTTAAATCGACTTGCCCAATAGCAAAAATTGTCCATAAAGATACCTATCTCAGGCACAAATAGTTTAGTTACTTTGCTTCGTCGATAATTTGTCGTACGCTTTACGCTTTATTTATTACACAATATTGCTTTGAATTGACTCTCAGATTCCAGGCATGTATGATGAGGTTTGTAAGCAGTATGGTATCAAAAAACCTCTAAAAGCCTATAAATAGTATGGTTAAATTTTCGTCTACGAGGCGCGATCTTATCTTTTTCGCTCTTTTGGTAATCATGATTAAAATAGCAGTTAATCGTAAAACAACTCCTGAAAAAAATATGACTCTTTATGCTCCGGCAGAACAACTGGTAGCGTCGATGATAGAAACTGCCTATGATACCCCTAACGACCTACAAAGCTTTAACACCAATGTTCGCAAGCACGCAGAAAAACAAAATACTGAAGATGACATCTCAGAAGAACTTTCTCCCGCAATAGCTCTAGATCAAGAGTCAGAGGAGGTTGTTCACCAGCCAGATGAGCATCTCATGTATCAGCTCAACGCCCTTTCCGATCAGCTGAGCACAATGCTCGCTTTCATTAATCCCGTGGCTCAAGAAGCCGCACAATTAAAAAGCATCCGCCTTTATCTTTCAAAGCTCAAACGTAAATATCAGCACACAAGCCCAGCAATTGCATTGCTTGGTCCAATTGGAACCATAGGCATTGTGGCGAAAGAGTTGGAACTTGAAAAAGAGCTATTTAAAGTCGCACAACGGCTTGTATCTATTCTTGAAAAAATAACTAAAACTGATAACAATCAAGAAAAACCCGCTACTGTTCTGCAAGCAATCGAATACAATAAAAATTTATTTGCTAAGCTTGCAAAGCGAGACGAAGCAAAACAAGAAGCTTAAGAACTTTTCACAAAGTATGCTAAAAATTCTTTGTTTCCATCTGCGCCAAAAATAGGAGATTCTGTTGTGTCCTGAAGAGCATAACCACATTCTTCAATACCCTTCGTTATCTTCTCTATTACTTTATAGTGCACAGTTGGATCTTTGATAATTCCCCCTCTTGCCACTTCGTGTCGTTCCGCTTCAAATTGGGGCTTAATGAGAACGATAAGCTTTCCATGCGACTTAAGCATATTCGTAACAGCATTCATCACCTTCAACACAGAAATAAAAGACAAATCAAGCGTTACTAGATCAACCTTCTCCCCTACATTATGCAATTCACGAAGATTAGTACGCTCCATCACCACTACGCGATCATCATTTTTTATTTTTTCATGCACCTGGCTATGCCCAACATCTACGCCATACACTTTTGCGGCACCACGCTGCAACAAACAATCAGTAAAACCACCGGTTGAAAGCCCTGCATCAAGCACCACCAAACCGTTCACATCAACTTTAAAATGATCCAGCGCTTTTTCTAATTTAAAGCCAGCACGGCTAACAAATTTTGGATCTTTGATATCAAGATCGATCTTTGTCTCTTTTGTAAATTGCATACCAGGCTTGGTGATTACTTTGCCATCAACTTTCACGTAGCCTTGCATAATAAAGCTTTGAATATGGCGCCGGCTATATGCCGGCGCTCTTTCGTGAACCAATTGATCTAATCGCTTTTTAATTTTCATAATGCTTTTTTAATGTGCTGAAGCTAGCTTCACCATTGGCGCAGGGTCTAACTGCGGCCCCTGTAGTGTGTCGCTCATCATACTATTTTGTAGTAAAGATTGTGCCATTCTAGTAAGCGGGTACTTAAAATCCTTCGCAAGTCTTGGCTCTTCTTTAAGAACCTCTTTCCATGGCAATACCACTAAAAGATTCTCCGATTTTCTCGTCACATTATCCGCAGCTTTAATAGTTAGGAAATCACTTTGAAAACTTTTTCTCACCGCATCACGAAATTCATCAAGCGTTTGCACTTTTATACCATTCACTTCGTTTATCGTGGCGCCAACCGGCAAACTACGAGACCGATATAGTTGTGAATTTGGAAAAATATGAGTAATCACTATCGCAGATTCTGCTTGATACCGCGTTTCAACATATTTTGTAAGCCCTGGCGCTTGCTTTGCAAGTAGCGGTAGATGATTAAGCATAAGCGGTTGCACTACCATGCCAGCAAACACTTCCCAATCTAACTGTTCAAACCCAGGATATATTTCGTGAATTGGCGGCTTTTCAGAAAGATCAAAGGTAAGCTCAAACTCTTTCGGAGCACCCTTTCTATAGATTGCAATCTTAAGCTTTTCACCAAGCTTCAAGCGAGACACATAATTAATGATCGAGATTTTATCTTCACAGAATGGCAATTTCATCTCTCCATACAGATCTACCTTATGCCCATTGATGCTATAAATCATATCCCCTCTTTCAACACCAACTTTAGCGAGAGGGCTATCGGGTATCACCTCAACTACATAACAGCCACCCGGCGCAGGATTGCCAAGATACTGCGTTAAAGCTTCGTTTGCATTGTTAAAAAGCACCCCTAAAAATGGACGACGTAGTAGTTTAACTTTCTTAAGATCATTGAGAATGATTTTCAAATCATTCACCGGAATCGCATAACCAACATTCTGCGCTTCTACAACGCCAGAACTTGTGATCCCAATCACTTCGCCACGAGTATTCACTGCTGGCCCGCCAGAACTTCCCGGGTTAATCGGCGCGCTGATTTGAATTAATCCTTCTTCACGACCACTTACAACGCCAGTAGTGCTCTTTAATGATTGCTGCCCAAGTGGATAGCCAAGCGCTAAAATATCATCTGAGCGACGCACTAAATCTGAATTACCAAGAGGAAGATAAGGCACATAGCCAATCTCTTTTTTAATGATCGCAAGCCCTTCATCAGATACTTTCAATAAAGCCAAGTCACGATCCGGACTCATACCAACCACATGAATATCAATAATACGTTTACCCAGAGAAGGAATCTGTCCCCATATGCCAACTGCTTCGCTTATCACATGAGCATTCGTAACTAAATAGCCCTCGTCATTAATAAAAAAGGCGCTTCCCGTAGCGGCTCCTTGATGGGGAGGTGCATAAGGACGTAAAAGATCCGTCTGAACAACGTGCACAAAAAGTTGAACTGTAGTATCAAGCACCTTGTCTTGAACTGGACGCCAAAGCTGGGAAGAGGAAATAACTCGCTCCACAATATTAGGTTGCATGCCCGCATCAAGCGATACCACTTCGTCCGGTTCTAACATACCCACATCTTCAACCATCGGAGCGTGCTCTTTGTGCGCAAGCATTCGATAAAATCCCGTGCCAAGAAGAAGAGACGCAAAGAATACAACACTTGAGACGACTACTGATTTATTTTCCATATACATTCCTTTTATTACGCTGCTCATGAGGTATTTAGCACAGAGTATATCACCTTATGAGTAAAACACGAATAGCACATTCTCGAGCAAAAGCTCACGCTTAATTTGAAAAAAGCGTGAATAATGGCTACGATTGAGTAATATTTGTTAATGATCAGTGAAGGAATCTAATGAATGTGCTCGATAAAATTGTAGCTCTCTGCAAACGCCGTGGCTTTGTATATCAATCGGCTGAAATTTATGGTGGCCTCAACGGTGTCTATGATTTCGGGCCTATGGGAACACTCCTCAAAAAAAATATTCGTGATGCGTGGACGCAGTCAATTTTTACCACGCAAAATAATATTCTATTTCTTGAAGGGGCCCTTTTAGGGGCTCATAGCATGTGGGAAGCATCGGGCCATACCAAAAATTTCAGCGACCCGTTAGTTGATTGTACTAACTGCAAAAAGCGATTCCGTGCTGATGATATCGATTTAGAAAAGGTATGCCAATCGTGTGGCAAAAAAGCATGGACCGATGTACGCCAGTTTCAACTCATGTTTCAAACAAATCTTGGTGCGGCTACAGACACCTCTTCTATCGCTTATTTACGGCCAGAAACTGCACAAACAATCTTTGTACAATTCAAAAACATCATGTCCACTAACCGCATTAAAATTCCATTTGGCATCGCGCAAATAGGCAAAGCATTTCGCAACGAAATCACTCCAAAACAGTTTCTTTTTCGCATGAGAGAATTCGAACAAATGGAAATAGAATGGTTTTGCAAACCGGACCAAGTAGATAAGTTTTTTCCACTTTGGGTGAAAGCTCGAAAACAATTTTACAATCACATTGGCATTGATAAGAATAAAATTTCTTTAAGAGAACATGATAAAAACGAGCTCTCTCACTACTCTTCTCGTACCACTGATATTGAATATGCATTTCCCTTTGGCATAAAAGAACTTGAAGGGATTGCTGATCGTGGCGATTTTGATTTAAAACAACACAGCACACATTCAGGAAAAGATTTAACAGTATATGACGACGCAACCAAGCAATCGTATATGCCACATGTGGTGGAATGTTCTGTGGGGGTTGACCGATTATTTCTCGCATTGCTCTGTGATGCCTTCACAGAGGATGTGGTAGGGGGAGAAGAGCGTACCGTGCTTAAGCTATCGCCAAAAATTGCTCCGATTAAAGCTGCCATCTTACCACTTACTAAAAAAATTTCTGATCCTGCGCGTAAGATTTATCATGAAATTGCTTCAAAAGGATACATGGTGGAATTTGATGAATCAGGCTCTATCGGCAAACGTTATCGTCGCCAAGATGAAATCGGTACACCGCTATGCATCACGTATGATTTTGATTCAGAAACAGATAGCGCTGTTACCGTTCGTCATCGAGACACAACAAAACAAGAACGTATATCCATTAATAGAATCGAAGAGTACATAAAAAACCTGCTCACAGCGTAAAAAGGGGAATTAAAGTGGTAGCATGGCTAAAACGATCTTATGAATGGATGGGATCAACAATCCAGTCTCCCTATGCAGATTATATTCTTGGCTTCCTGTTTTACTTGGAAGCCATTTTCTTTTTACCTACAGATCCCATACTGATCGTCTTTTGTTTGGAGCGAAGGGATCGCGCGCTAACCTATGCCACGATCGCCTTGGTTGGTTCAGTGCTAGGAGGCATCACCAGTTATGCCTTGGGTATGCTTTTATGGAATGCATGCGGTGAATCGATAGTTCATAACCATTTTGTAAATTACGTCATGAATGCTAAAACATTTTACTACCTTTCCGGCCAATATCAAAAATATGAATGGTGGGCTATTCTTGTCGCCGGGTTTACCCCTGTCCCTTATAAAGCGGCCACGCTTGCAGCTGGCTTTTGTAGGCTCTCATTTGGTCCTTTCGTAGCATGCTCGATAATAGCTCGCGGTGCACGGTTTTATCTACTCGCAATGATATGCAAAATCTATGGTGAGCAAATCAAAGATTCAGTGCAAAAGTATTTCAACCTTATTCTCCTTTTAGCAGTAGTTCTAGTTATTTTTACCTTCTGGTTATTTACATAGAACACCATACATGCTAAATCAAGAGTGATATCATCATTATTAAGCTGATTATTGTAGGAATGATACATGGGTATTAAACGTATCTCGTCTCTTATCCCCCCGGAACAAATACTTTTATGGTCTGTGATAATTGCGATTTTCATTGGCGCAGCACTTCTCTCGCTTCCTGTGGCCCAACTAAAACCAATTGGCCTTATGGATGTTTTTTTTACTGCCACATCAGCAACTACAGTAAATGGTATGTTCACTATTCCAATCGATCATTTTACCACATTTGGTAAGGCAATTATTCTGATACTCATTCAAATAGGTGGCCTTGGCCTAATTACCATGACCCTTTTCTTCTTGAGCATGCTTACCGACCTCGGACTTAAAACACAAATTCTTGCCGGCAGCATTCTGGAAATCGATTCCTGGAAGCAAGTGAGAAACCTTCTTTTAAATATTATTCTCGTAACTGTAAGCTGTGAATTTGTAGGCACACTTTGTATATTTGGCGTTATAAGCCCAAAATACAGTGTAGGCATGGGGTGGTTTGTCTCTCTGTTTCATTCAATATCTTCTTTTTGTAGCGCTGGTGTAACACTACTTGATGGTGGCATGAGCAACTATAGCCATAGTTACCTTATCGTTATTATAACGATGCTATTAATGTTTATTGGTGAGCTTGGCTTTATTACGTGGCAAGAAATTGCAAAGTGGTCCCAAGCTAAATATGAGCATCGCCCTTATCGCTTTTCTCTTCATAGCAAAATAGTCTTATATGGCTCCACAACAATGCTCGTATGTAGTGGCATTATTTTTTGGATCCTAGAACACAAAAACATTTTGGCCAATGAAAATATTGGAGACTCAATCCTTAGCACCATCTTTTATGCTATTTCATTTCGAAGCACCGGATTTCTTCTTACTAGCCTTGGCAGCTTTCACCTTGCTACCATCATGCTTATTATGTTTATCAGCTTTATTGGCACAGCACCTGGGTCCACCGGCAGTGGTATAAAAATCACCGCCTTCGCTATTTTTCTTGCAAGTATTCGAGCTGCCATATCAGACAATAAAATAGTGACCCTCAAGGGGCGCAGTATTGCTCTTTCACAGGTTTTTCGATCAATAGCGATTGTGAGCATTGGATTGGGATGGGTTATTTTTTCAACATTTTGCTTACTGATTACCGATCAAGGATTCACCTTTATACAGATTTTATTTGAATCTGTAAGTGCCTTTAGTTCGCTTGGTATGAGTACCGGCATTACTGCCTCTCTTTCAACTGCAGGAAAGCTTCTTATAATGACTAGTATGATTATTGGACGGATTGGTTCCTATACCCTTATTTTAGCGCTAAAATTGAAAAATAAAGCAGAGGTTGAGTACACCTATCCAGAAGAACGGGTCATGTTAGGTTAATTAAAGATCGGAATGGGAACAAAATGAAATTTTGCGTAATTGGACTAGGACGATTTGGCTATCAGTTAGCTATAGTACTCGCAGAAAACGGCATGGATGTTATCGCGGTTGATAGCAATGAATCAATTGTTGCATCTATTCGCGACCAAGTAACTCAAGCAATTTGTATGCGGGTTACCGATGAAATCTCGCTTCGAAGTATTGGCATTGATGAAATGGACACCGTGGTAGTTGCCATGGGAGAAAATTTTTCACAGTCAATTCTCATTACCGCTCTTTTAAAAAAACGCCTCAATGTTCCTAAGGTTATTGCACGTGCCACTAATGATATTCACAAAGATATTTTAAAGCTGGTAGGAGCTGATCGCGTTGTGTTGCCAGAAAAAGAAATCGGCATTCGTCTTGCTGATCAGCTCAGCTCTCCATTCACCGATCTCACCCGTCTTACCAAAGAATTTTCAGTAAGCCAGATAGTCGCCCCAAAAGCATTTGTGGGAAAAACTATGCAGTCACTTAATCTATACAGAAAATATAAAGTTTATTGTATCGGTATTAGCGAAGGAAATGAAAAAATTATCCCACTTGCACCTGATCGTGCGATAAAAGAAAGCGATCGTTTAATTGTAGCTGGCTATAATGAAGATCTTGAAATAGTAACTAAGCTCTAGTTATCAAAAAAAAAGAGCATTTCTGTTGTAGAAATGCTCTTTTTTAATTTGTCATTGCACTTAAATAGATTGAATACGAACAATCGTTTTTGGCTGACGATGCCCTTTCTTCACACGCACTTTTTTACGGCGCTTAAAACGAAATGCGATAATTTTAGCATCTTTATCATGCTTAACGATCGTTGCCTTAATAGTCTCTTTTAGAAAAGGCTGACCAATTTCAAATTTGCCTTCACTTTCTTTACGGAAAAGAACTTTATCAAAAATAACTTCGTCCCCGGCTTCACCTTCAAGTTTTTCGATTGAAATGGTTTTGCCTTCGATTGCTTGATACTGCTTGCCGCCAGTTTGGAAAATGGCATATCGATCAAAAGTAGCTAGTTCTAGAGTCTTGCTCACGGTAAATCCTACTCATAAATATAGAATGAATTCTTTAAGATTTGATTATCTTATTGTTTTAAGTATAGCAAAAACTGCTTAGAGCGTCAAAATGCTCTTTACCCCCCTCTAAAGATTTGAATTGTGGCCCTAGAAGCCTATTTCTTTCCATTTCCACAAGGTTTCAAGCGCCTGACGTGGAGAAAGCTCATCAAAAGAAAGGCCCCTTAATTCCTCTTCAAACTGCTTTTTCTGCCCCTGCTTGGCTAGGCTTTCTTTTATAGCCTTATTCTCCTGTAAAAGCATCTCGTAGGCATTCATAAGGTCCTGATTATCTGGCGACCCCTGTAACTTCTCTTTAATAGTAAATTGCCCTAAAAGCTCCTGAGATCGAGTAATAACCTGTTGAGGCAAATGAGCAAGCTTGGCTACCTCAACACCAAAGCTGCCATCGGCTACGCCTTGTATCATTTTATATAAAAACACAATACCGCCCGTAGTTTTTTTGCTCGATGCATAGAATGGGGCAATGCCCGGATATACGGAACTCAGCTGCGTAAGTTCATGATAATGCGTAGCAAATAAGCAACGAGCCTTCACCTTTTCATAGAGATATTCAATGACCGCCTGCGCAATTGCAAGCCCATCAAACGTGCTTGTACCTCGGCCAACCTCATCTAAAATAACTAAACTTTTTTCTGTTGCCTGTGAGCAAATCGAAGCGGTCTCCTCCATCTCAACTAAAAAGGTACTTTTGCCTGCTGCTAAATTATCTCCTGCACCAATACGAGTAAAAATGCGATCAAGGATTGGCAAGCGAGCCTCTTTTGCGGGTACAAAGCTTCCACATTGCGCCATAATCGATATCAACGCTGTTTGCCTAAGGTACGTAGATTTACCGCCCATATTGGGCCCGGTAATAATCCAAAGAGATTGCTGGTCAGTAAGCTCCGTATCATTGGGAATGAATCCCGTTTCATTTGAAGTTTCCACCATAGGATGCCGTCCATCTTGTATCTCAATATCTCTTGATTGAGTAAAAAGCGGCTTGGTATAGCCATTATTGTACGCAATCTTTGCAATGCCATGAAGCGAATCCAAATGCGCTAGCGCATGCGCTAGCTTGCGTAAGCTTGCATTGTACTGAGATACTGTGTGCTTAACAAAGGCAAACAGCTCCTTTTCGCGCTCCTCTATTTGCGCATGAGCTCGTTCAATTTCATATGCAAGCTGAGAAAGCTCTGGCGTAGTATAGCGTTCTTTTCCCACTAACGTCTGCCTTCGCTTATATCGATCAGGAACTAAATGCTTATTGGAATTAGTTACCTCAAGATAATAGCCATGTACATTATTATATCGAATTTTTAATGAGCTAATACCGGTTTTTTCTTGCTCTTCTTGCTCAAGTGCAAGCATCTTTGCGTTACTCGAGTTTACCAGCTCTCGCATATAATCAAGCTCTTTATCATAACCCGCCCGAATAAGCCTGTGCGTAGAAACTTCATCTCCCAAGGATCGCTGTAAAAAATCACACAGCTCCTCAAAAGAGCCTATATGCTTTAAAATAACTTTAAGCAACACTGTTGGCTTTTGCAGAAGCTGCTCTTGAAGCTCAGGAACAGCCTGTAAGCAAGATCGCAGCGTAAAGTAATCGTGCGCCTGCCCGCGAGATAATACTATGCGGCCAATTACGCGTTCAATGTCTCCAATAGGAGAAAGAAGCTGCTGCATCATTTGCAAGCGCATAACATCTGCAGAAAAAAGCGATACCACTTCCTGTCGTTGCTCAATCGCTTCTCTTTTAATAAGTGGTCGCTGAATCCACTTTTTGATCATGCGAGAGCCCATCGGCGTTGCTGCTCCATCCAATACAGAAAGCAATGTCGAAGATCGCCCTCCATCATGCACGTTACGCGTAAGCTCAAGATTGCGTTGTGTTGCCGCATCCAAAATTAAAAAATCATCCGGCTTATATAAAAAAAGATTATTAAACTGATCAATGCTTTGCAGGTGTGTTTTAGAAAGATAGGCATAAAAATAAAAAAGGGCCAAACGCAATGAATCATGATCAGCAATCTGCTTTTGATTGCCATCAGAGAAACCTTCAATCCAGCTATCTATCGATTTTTCGTTATCTATTTTTCCATCAACAATTGTTGTAAAATAGCCTTGTTTTTTAAACGACGGAATAAGTAGTTTTGCAGCTTTAGTATTCGGTACCAAAAGCTCATCAGGAAAAAAACGGGAAAGTTCTGCTTCTAAAGTACGATCCGATCCGGCCGGTATTACTGTAGCCCAAAGCTGTGCCGTTAAAAGCTCTGCAAAAACCAATGCCCACTCATTTTCACCTGGATAAAATGAAAATAAATATGATGCCGATTTTTCATCAAGAAGCTCGCTATCAGTGAGTGTTCCCGGCGTAAGCACTTGAGTGACTTCTCTTCGTACCAATTTTCCTGGTGTTGCTTCCTCTTGCTGATCACAAATAGCTACCTTAAAACCCCCTTTTATCAACTTATGCAAGTAATGATCTTTCGCATGAATAGGGACCCCGCACAAAGGTATCGGCTCACCGTTATTTTTACCTCGAGAGGTGAGTGCAATACCCAAGTAAGAAGCAGCCGCTTTTGCATCATCAAAAAACAACTCGTAAAAGTCTCCCACCTGGAAAAAAATGAGAGTATCTGGGTGCTCTTTCTTAATATCGAAATATTGCTGCATCAAAGGTGTTTTTGCCGATTGATTCATATCCTACTTTCAACTCTAATTGTAATCTACAAAGCTGCTAGGTAAGAGAATAAGGCTTAAGCTTTTTGGCCGCTTTTTCATACTCCATAAGACGAATAATGTTACCTATGAGAAGAGAGGTTGCTTCTTGCGAAGGTTTGTAATCAGGATCCAAGCTTTTTTGTTCGTTGATTTTTGCTTTCAGATCAGCATCAATTGCTTTGCATTCTTCTATTTTTTTCATTATTAATTCCATTTTTTGTGCATATGCCAGTAGTTTACTCTCTTGCGCTGTAGATTCATATTTATCAGTAGGTATTTCCATCCCCTTAAGAGAAAAAACAGTTACTGCAAGTAGCGTGATTTTAAAAAAATTATACATATTCACCTCAGCTAAACTTTACTTTTTTTTAGTTAATAGTTTTGTATATTTGCCATAAGCACCCTTAGCTTCCTCTATAGAATACTTGTTGCGATTCATTTTCATTTTTTCTTCAAAATAAGCGCTTAGATCTATGTCAGCTATATTGGCAAAATTAAGCACATAGCTCAGTACATCGCATAGCTCATGAGCAACTTCATCCTTGTGACTTTTAGCTATTTCAAACGATTCTTCATTCGTAAGAAATTGAAACTTTTCCATAAGCTCCCCCGCTTCAATGGCAATACTCATACTCAAACTTTTGGGATTATGATATTGCATCCAATCGCGCTCAGCCACAAACTGTTTTATTGTATCTTTGAGTTCTTGAATTATTACTATGCGATCACTCATTTTTTTATTCATGGTATACCTACAGTAAATGTTGTCACAACTTTCTTACTTTTCTAAAAAGAGCAGATTCTTCTAAAATTATCAATATACGCTTATGAATTTACATTATTATTATCAGGATTGATACCGCCTAGCTCTTCAGTATCAGTATCACTCTCCATAGCATAAGAAGATAATGCCGTTAATAACAAAGTACATAAAAAATATTTTTTCACTGTCTTCTCCATTATATAATTAAGCAATGTATCTCAAATTGTTTGTTTCATAAGTGTTCATTACCGATACCAGATACAGAAAGACTATTTATGAAAATGGCTTCACTCAAATCGTCCTTAGTCAGCAACTGACTTAATACGATAAAAAGTCCTTATATATCACTATTATTATACGGTATTTCTAAAAAATAGTAATGGTATCCCATATAAGCATTATGCTTTTTGAGATACCATTACTATTCAAAAAATCTCTCTAGCCATAGATAACTTAATAGCCACTTTTCTGAAAATCAAAAAAGGTCTGAAAAATCTTCCAATTCACCTATAGGAGAAACGGGAATATCTCCAGAAGAAAAATGAGAGCTCACAGTCTCCGTGTCATAAGAAAAAGAAGAGTCGTTTAATTCTTTTTCGGAGAGAACAGGAAATAGATCCTCAATTATTTCTTCAGGAAGCTCCCTGGTTCTCGGCAAAAACTCCGATGCCAGATTTCTTCTAAGAAGGCTAAGTGGATACTTGCGACGTTGCTCTATAATTTCGTTTATCCGCTTATCTTTTTTTTCTTTTTCCAATGCTGCTTTCTTGTTTTCATATTCTTGCTGAAGCTGTTCTTTGTGTTCAGAAAAATACTTTTCAGCTATAACTAGCTCTTCCGACTCAGAATCAGAGTCAAACCCAAAACAGCTCATAGAAAAAGGAATAAGCAAAAATAATAAATATTTATTCATAAGAGACTCCATTTAGTGATATAAAAATATACGTTTAGTTGTCATTCTAAGCATTATCACTATCACTATCACTATCACTAAAATGCACAATAGGAGGACGATTCTCATCTGAAAAAAGAGACCTACAGGCTCTCATTTGATGAAGCGTTGTAGTAAGTCCGCTTTCTTGCCGCAAATGCTCCAATAACAAACCACTTAATGTTACCGTATCATCTTCCTGTGTTAATGGATGCACCGCTTGATCGCTATTTGATTCCATAGCATGAGCACCGGTTCCAATCAACAACAAAAACATTAAAAAATACTTATACATAAAAACCTCCAACTAACTTAGCAAGCGCTTTTTAAGGCTTTTTCGAGAGAAATTAATCTCAGCAGCTTAAAACAACCTCTTAGATACATTAGGGCGCAAACGCATTTTCGTCTTTGTTTTAAGCAATTTTTCCTTTTTTTCTTTTATTCTTTTCAATGCTAGTTGATTCTCTTTTGCTTTTTTCAATGCTAGTTGATTCTGAAAATATGTCGCCTTCAACTCTTCTTTAGTTTGATGAAGTTCATCTTCAGACGCAAACATAAAAGTTGGTTGCTCCTGATCAGAATCAGAGTCAGACCCAAAACAGCTCAGAGAAAAAGGAATAAGCAAAGCTAATAAATATCTATTCATAAGAACCTCCATTTAGTTACATAAAATATAAATAGTGCCATTATACTTGTTGAAATAAGCATCGTGAATTAAAGTAATAAGTGCAACTTTTAGGAACATAAAAAGGGGTTAACTG
>CAYGJB010000019.1:0-20561 GCA_964350195.1 uncultured Pseudomonadota bacterium | reverse complement strand
TCTCCTTTTTTCTAGAGGCTTTTCAAATTATTCGAATTTTGGGATAGGTTCATAGTTATTTGGAATGTAAAATATGAAAAATAAAATATTAATGATGATTCTTATAACGGGTTTTGCTAGCAACATGATCGAGCTACAGGCAGCGCCAAAAGCAAAACAAGCAGTTCATAGCCCTATCCTTGAGGATGAGGATGATATGGATTTAGAAATGATGGAAATGGAGACCTTAATAAAGCCTAAAAAGCAATCAGTAATTCAAAAAGGAATGAATCAAATTGTAGAATGGGCTGTTTCGTTATATGCAAAATGGTGCTTAACCAAATGGACAGTAAGCAAGAAGTATAAGACAGAAGCAGAAAAAATTAAAAAATAAAAACAAGATAGGAAGTTTTTTTGAAGCAGCAAAGAAAGCATTTGTTTGCGCTCTATTATGAAGCTATTTTTGATGCTATGGGCGCAGAATCGAAAATCTACGATATTGAGGAAAAGGCTTTTGTTCAGCGGATGCTGTCTATTCTCAGGCTTTCGGTAGGAGATACCTGTATTTTTTTTGACCGAGAGCAGCATGCATTAGTGCGGCTTATGAGCTTTGAAAAAAGGGCTTTGCGTGTAGAGATAGAAAGCATTCAAAGAAATCGTATATTTAAGCCCATGATTACCTATTTATTGCCGGTGCTCAAGCGAGATGCATTTGAGCAAGCGGTTTATTTTTTAGTAGAAGCAGGGGTTCAGGATATTCGACTTATATTTGCTGAAAAGATGCAACGAAAATGGGGTGGTCAGAAAGAGCTAGATCGCTTGCAGCGGATTGTGATAGCTGCTGCAGAACAATCGAAAAACTTTGCGTTTCCTGTTTTAAAAGCTCCGATGTTACTAGCGGATCAACTTGAAAATCTTTTAAGATCACAACGATATTATGGAGATCCCACCGGTAAACCGGTTTTTTCAATTATAAGCCAAAAAGCGCCAGATCATGTGACTTTAACCACTGGGCCAGAGGGAGATTTTAGTTCTCAAGAAAAATTAATTCTTGCTCAGCATTCTTTTCAACCAATTTCACTTACTCCCACTATTTTGCGAGCTGAAACTGCCGCATTTTGTCTATCTTCCATATTACGATCAGTCTATTAATAATCAAATTCAAAAAAATAACGGTACAAATAGTACATAATTTTATTGCATTTCTTTTATGCACATCGTTAGAATGGTGAAGACATTACATATTTATTTTAAAAGGGAGAGTTCATGAATCGGAAAGAGTCTGATATTTCACTTCTTTTAACAATTTTAGTTTTGTTTAGTGCAAGTATTGGGTTGCTTCATGGTTTTAAATTTTCGCTTGCGGTGGCTGAAACGATGCCGGCAGTTCGTATTGAGCTTGGCTCGCAAGATGTTTTTGACGAAATCGCTCTTCTTTTACAATCGGGAAATATAGATAAGGTTGCCCAGACTCTTCAGCAATATGACCTCAATACAAGACAAAGAGCATTGGATGATCTATTAATTGGCAGAAAAGAACTTTTAACGGAAGCTCAAAAGATTAAGCTTCTCGTTGGCTGTGCGAGATATTCTCAAGATGATCAAGATCGAGATCATTGTTTTGAGCTATTAGAGAAACATTTTCTAGATAAACCAGTACTTGTTTATTTCATAGATGAATATCTCAAAACCCTTCCGCTTTTAAAGAGATGGATAAAGCAAAAGAGAAAGAAGGAGCTGTTTGTTCGGTGGCAACGCAAATCGCTCGCATATATTATTGAACAAAATGATCCTTCTCTTTTAGAGCAGCTTTATATACACGGTATTCGTTTTACCAAAAAAGAAGCCTCGCTTCTTTTGGATTCTGTAGCGAGCTTGAAAAAAGATCCGGCATTTGTTCCTTTATTGATTGAAACATTTCATGCTGATCCAAACTTTAGCAGTGATGATAAGCATACTGTTCTGATGAAAGCGGTGCTTGCAAATGCCCCTGATTTAGTTCGTGCACTTGCGGATAGAGGAGCTGATCCACGTAAAATGCTTGATAGTGAGGTTGGGTCTGCAAATCAAATTGCTCAAGAAAAAAATCTAAGCGATATAATAAACATATTAATGGACTATTGAGCTTGCTGTTGCATAGGGTGCTTTTTCAGATACAAAGGCTCAAGCTGCTGCAATCCCTTTTTATCGCTACTCCAGCTTTCATATCCCATTTTGGCAATTTGATCGAGTGAACAATAGTTAGGATTAGTATCTGGAATAAAAGCTTTTTTACCCAGTACACCCTCAATTTTTAACTTGTGTAAGATTGCGCCATTGCCTATGAATCGGATAGTGCCAGAATGCCCTTTGAGCTTTTCAAGAAGTGTATCAATGGCATACACTCCATAGAGCGGTTCTTTGTTATCGGATTGTATGAGCGTATAAACATCATTACCAAACGCATTAAGCAGTATTGCCGTTGCAGGATACGTAGGATCAGACCACTCTGCGAGTGTTGCGCGTAATCCATCAATGCCGATGAGCGGGATGAGCTTTGCGTAGGCGAGGCCATTAATGGTGGTGATTACCACCCGTAATGTTGTAAAGGGGCCTGGTCCTTGATTGGCTGCAATAAAAGAAAGCTTATCGAGTGCGATTTTAGATTGTTTGAGGATATCTAGAATGGTGGGCATTAGCTTTTCGCTTGCCTCCATCTTTGAAATAGCTTTCGTTGTAATAGATGAATGCCCTTTCATGAGGGCAATTTGGACATCGTCATAGGTGCTTTGAATAGCGAGATAGTAAATCATGATGGTATCTAGTTGCGGTTTCTGCATTTTTGTTGTTGATAAAATATGCTAAATGAGTCGTATTCAATCGTTTTCTCTTTCTTAACGATCACTTTTCCGCAGTTGAGGCATTTCCACCCTTCAAAATTCAGAAAATGATCGAAGAACGACTGAAGAACCATTAAGCCGTTACATTTTTTACAGTTCATACTACGTGCTCCCTTTTTAAATAAGCACGTAACCGCAAAACATTCTGGCTCTCTATGGTGCAGATACAGTTTTGTGATTACTTATTTTCCCTTTTCCCCTACGGCCTCAACATAATCAAGGATTGAGACAGTTGTCAACGGAGAACTTGAAGTGAGTTAGCTTGATGAGTTAAATCTCAAAGAATCCAAGTAACTCATCAAAAAAAGGGCTGCTGCGACAGCGTGAGTTTCCAGTTTTTTTTGTTTATTTTTAGGGCGTACGATTTCAGCCGCTTGTTGACTAGAGTATCGTTCATCCCACAATACCCATTCTTTTTCAGGAAACGTTTCTTTTAATTCCTCTGCAACTTGTTCGGTTTTAATGGTTTGTGCGCTTTTGGTTCCTTTGAGCGTTGTGGGGTGTCCAACAACGACAGTTTTGATTGGTTCTTCTGCAAAAATATTTCGAAGATCTTTTTTAAGATCTGGTGTATGTACTGTTTGGTATGGGCGCGAGGTGATGCCAAGGGCATCAGAGATGGCAATACCGGTCCAAACGTCTCCAATATCAAGAGCTAGTATCTTCATATAGTCCTTCAGGTGTGTAGTATAAATTCTTTTTTAGTTCCGGTATACTTATTTTTTCTGGATATCACGTAATATTAAATGTACCTAAGTCGCGCATAAGGAATAGATATGGATGTTTCTCTTTGGCACACATCAGTATGGTCTTGGATGAACTGGTTACTCGGTGCTCCGCTCATCATATATGCTGTAGGGGTTGGAATCATTTGCACTATTGCTTTTCGCTTCATTCAGTTTCGCACATTTTTTGCAGCCTGGCGAACAATCATCTTTCCGGATAAAAAGACTGTTGCTTTAGGAGAAATGTCCCCATTTCAGGCGTTCATGAATACGCTGAGTACCAATTTAGGCAATGGCAGTGTCGTTGGAGCAGCTACTGCCGTGGTTTCTGGGGGGCCTGGTGCAGGGATCTGGGTGTTGATTGTAGGGATGCTGATGATGGCGATTCGCTTTGCTGAAGTTTATGCAAGTACTTATTATGGCGCCCGTGCGCCAAAAAATTCTGCTCTCGGTGGCCCTATGCTGTATCTCAAAGAAGTAGCTGGTGGGCAAATTCTCTCATTTTTATATGCGGTTTGCTGTTTTATTTTTGGCCTTGTGGTAGGCAATGCTATGCAGACCCATGCAATTAGCCTCAGTATTGAAACCACATGGGGAATAAATGCCTATATCTCTGCTATCGTTATTACTTTATTTATTTGCTACGTAGTATTTGGGGGTGCAAAAAGGATTATTGCTGTTTCGGATCGCATTGTGCCGGTGAAGGTTATTGTTTTTTTCGGTGCTTCTATCATTTTAATTGTATTTCACTCTGCTGCTTTGATTCCTGCTCTTAAGCTAATGTGCATGAGTGCTTTTACGCCTTCTGCAGTAGCAGGAGGAATTTTTGGTTTTACGATTATGCAGGCTATTCAATCAGGAATGAACTTATCAGTAACAGCAACTGAATCTGGTCTTGGCACAGCAGCGATACTTTTTGGGTATACTGGCAGCAAAGATGCCATGCGAAATGGTCTTATGGGAATGATAAGCACCTTTGTAAGTAGCCTTGTGTGCTTTCTGGTGTCTCTGTGCATAGTTATTAGCGGCGTATGGGATTCAGGGCTTCAAAGCTCTGCGCTTACTATCTCTGCTTTTAATACAGTGTTTGGTGTCTGGGGTGGCTGGATTGTGAGCTTTCTTTCAGTAAGTTTTGGTGCTGGTGTTTTAGTTTCGTACGCTTACATTACGCAAGCTGCTTGGTTAAGCGTGACTGGTGGCAAGCTGAAAGAGATTTTTGTAGTAATGTATTGTATTGCAGCATTTCTTGGTGCAGTAGTGAATGTTAAGCTTGTATGGGGCGCTGTCGCATTAATTAATGGTATCTTGTTATCAATTAACTTATGGGGTCTTTTGCTGCTTACGCCACGTATTGCAGGCTATATTTTCAAGTCTGGCAATAAAAGGACATAAATGTGCCTCGTCATAAGATATATCCAGTAACCTGTCATACTGATCATGTAGGACGGGGAACTACCTTTGTAGTTATCCAAGGTTATACGCATAATGGTACTGAGTATATTAAATGTGCTCTTGAAAAAGGGGCACAATTAATTGTTGCAGATCAATCACTTCCTTTTGGTCTACAAGATCTTATTACATTATATGGCGCTCAATTTAAAAGAGTTGCTAATGCTCGTAGAGCACTCGCTTTGCTGAGTGCTCAGGCCTCCGATTATGCACATCGGAAATTAAAAATAATCGCTATTACTGGTACCAAGGGTAAAACGACCACTGCAAATATTCTTTTTCATATTTTGCAAAATGCTGGCATAAAAGTGGCGCTTATTTCCACTACAGGTAATGCTATTGGTTCGCGGCGATTTCCTGCACATTTAACCACTCCTCAGCCAGACTATTTGCATAATTTTTTTAAAGAGGCGTTTCAGAGCGGTATGCAGTGGGTGGTGATGGAAGTGGCAGCCCAAGCCGTTTCGCTGCATCGTATTGAGGGACTTAGATTTAGTGCTCTTTTGATGACCAATATCGGCCGAGAGCATCTAGAGTTCTATGGATCTATGGATGCGTACGTAGCTGATAAATTAAAGCTTTTGAAGTTTAGAAAACTTAACGCTTCTGCTTGGATTAATAAAGATGATACGTGGCTTAAATGGATTGAAGCTAAAAGTGTTCATTGGTTTGGTATGGGTGTTGAAGCGGAGTTAGCAGGGAACTTACTTGCTACAAAGAATTTCTCGCTTTCTGCAGAGATATTCGTATCAAAAAAAAAGTATACAATTGCATGCCCTACGCTTTTGGGAAGTTATAATCTTTCAAACATTTTAGCTGCTATAGCGGGTGCGATGGAAGTAGGTCTTTCATCTAAAAAAATAGCAACAGGCCTTGTTTCCTTTCCCGGCATACCGGGCAGGCAGGAGCAGTATGTGCTTTCAAATGGTGCATTGGCGATTATTGATTACGCACATAACCCTCTTTCTTATAAGGCGCTATTTAGCACAATTCGCCCTCTAACGAATCATTTAGTTCTAGTTTTTGGTGCTGGCGGTGATCGAGACTCTGGTCGTCGTCCAGAAATGGGTGAACTGGCAGCTTTTTACGGCGATCAGATTATTATCACTACTGATAACCCACGTACAGAAAATCCTGAGGACATAGTTGAAGGGATACTTTCTGGTATTCCTGAGGAAATACGTTCAACTATAATAATTGAGCCGAACAGAAAGAAAGCAATTAAAAAAGCGTATGAGTTATCAAAGAAAGGTTCGATTCTTGCGCTTCTTGGTAAAGGGCCAGACGAGTATCAGCTTGTTGGAGAGAAAAAAATACGTTTTTCTGAGCGAAAAATCTTGAAAAGCCTATGAAAAAAGTATTCACAGAATCACATGTTTTTAACCAATTTTTTCAGTTAATTTTGGAGTAATTCCTAATATCGTTACAAGAAAGAAGAGATTTATATGAGGTGTTTCAATAGCTCTGTATTATCGATAATGTGATGGGGTATATTCTGATTAATACATACACAAGTTTAAGCATTTAAAAGCCTCTCTAGGCTTGAAAAATAAGGGTATTCTGATAGTCTACTAAAATATTCCTATCGGTAAATCCTCAAATTCTTACGGGAGCTTTTATGTTACTGCAGCACTATTTTTTGATCTTTGCTGGTACGGCATTTTGTGGTCTTATGGTGGTAATTGGGTTATTGAGTCGTATCAATGCCATACGAGTAGACAATGAAAAGGCACGACGTATAGCAGAAGCAATCAAAGAAGGGGCTATGACGTTTCTCAAAGAAGAGTATCGTTTGATTGCTGTTGCGGTAGCGCTTATTTCGGGTGTTTTGGGTTATTTGTTTTCTCCTCTATCAGCAGCGGTTTTTATTGCTGGTTCATTGCTTTCTCTCATTACCGGTTATCTTGGCATGAAGGCAGCCACCCTTGCTAACGTGCGAACCACGATGGCAGCAAAAGAAAGCGGCGAACATGCGGCATTTCTCGTTGCTCTTTTTGGTGGTGGCGTGATGGGATTTGCGGTAGCAAGCTTTGGGTTGCTTGGTCTTGGTTCATTGTATTATCTTTTTTCAGATCGATTTGACTTTGTGATGCTTCTTACTTCATTTGGGCTTGGCGCAAGTTTAGTAGCCTTTTTTGCTCGTATTGGTGGTGGTATCTATACTAAATCAGCAGATGTTGGTGCGGATCTTGTAGGCAAGGTAGAAGCAGGTATTCCGGAAGATGATCCGAGAAACCCTGCAGTGATCGCTGATAATGTAGGCGACTGCGTTGGTGATACGGCTGGTATGGGTGCTGATATTTATGAATCGTATGTGGGCGCTCTCTATTCTTCAATGATACTTGCAATCGCTCATTATGGATCATTGGCATCATATGTAACCTTACCTTTAATGCTTGCGGTGTTTGGTTTGGGAGGTTCTGTACTTGGCCTTCTATCTAATTTTGTTTTTCGTTCAAATCCAGCAGCAATGCTACGTAATGCAACTTACTTTGCAATAGCTTTTCTTCTTGTAGCTTCATACTTTTATCTCGGTTATTTCGATCTTCAAGCAAACCTTTATTATTCAATCTTTTTAGGTTGTATTGGTGGTGTTGTTATTGGTCTTATCACTGAACATTATACCGGTGGAGAACCGGTGGTTGGTGTTGCTAAAAGCTCTGAATCTGGAGCAGCAACTAATTTAATCGAAGGCTTAGCGGTGGGCATGGAGTCTACGGTAGCGCCAGTGATTATTTTGTCTGGGATTGTACTCATTGCTCATATGTATGGTGGTGGCTTGTTTGGTGTATCTCTTGCGGCTGTTTCGATGCTTGCGACTGTTGGTATCACGATGACCGTGGATGCATATGGCCCAATTGCAGATAATGCGGGGGGTATTGCACAAATGGCTGGTTTTGATCCCGATGTAAGAAAAATTACTGATAAGCTTGATGCACTTGGTAATACTACTGCAGCAATGGGCAAAGGGTTTGCAATTGGTTCAGCACTTTTAACTGCATTAGCTCTTTTTTCAGCCTATGCACAAGAAGCAGGAATCGCTGGACTCAATGTATTGGATCCGCTGGTAATGACTGGTATATTTATCGGTGCTACTGTGCCATTTTTAATTTCTGCTCTTACGATGCGTTCAGTAGGGCATGCAGCATTGCAGATGGTGCTCGAAGTACGCCGACAATTTAAAGAGATTGCTGGTCTCATGGAAGGTAAAGCAGAGCCTGATTATAAGAGATGCATAATGATCAGTACTAAAGCAGCTCTTCATGAAATGATATTACCTGGAATTATTACCGTTCTTCTGCCAATTATTGTGAAATATTCATTGGGTGTTACAGCGCTTGGTGGCTTATTGGTTGGTTCTACAGTGGTGGGTGTATTACTTGCTCTTATGATGGCAAACGCTGGCGGCACATGGGACAATGCAAAAAAATATATTGAGGCAGGGCATCTTGGTGGTAAAGGATCAGAAGCACATAAAGCTGCTGTAATTGGCGACACAGTGGGGGATCCTTTTAAAGATACATCTGGTCCAGCACTTAATATTCTTATTAAGCTTATGGCTGTAGTTTCACTTCTTCTTGTATTAATTGGTTAGTAAGCAACACTGAAAAAGCCTATTGAGGGCCCGAAAGGGCCCTTTTTTGTAACTTCTTGCATCAACACATTCTATTCTGGTACCGTAGCTGTATGATTCTTAAGTTAGTTAGGGTTAGGGGGAATCATGAATGGTCACGAGAATAGGCGACTATCAAAGGTTGCAATTCTGATTCTTCTTTTTAATTTTTCATCAGCGTGGCCGTTCAGGCTGGGAATTGAAAACTTATCTGATCCATCTTTTAATATCATTAAATTAAATAAAACAATTTTGCCTCGAATTGGTTTGATTACCAATCAAACCGGATGCGACCAATCAGGGCGCCGTACCGTTGATATTCTTCGAGATCACGGTTTGCGCATCCTTTATATCTTAGCTCCAGAGCATGGATTTGATGGTAAAGTTCCTGCAGGTAAGCCGGTGGCAAATGGAGTTGACAGAAAAACGGGCATACCTATTGTGAGTGTCTATGGGCGCGGGGGGGACTACTCAATCGTTGGAAAAAGATTAGATCCTGCCATAGTGAAGCAACTAGATGCTTTGGTGTACGATATTCAGGACGCAGGGATGCGTCACTATACTTATATATCCACTATGCTTTGTGCATTGGAAGCTTCTGCGGAATTTAATAAGCCGCTTATTATTCTTGATCGCCCAAATTTGCTGGGTGCTCATATGGAAGGGCCTCTTGTTGATCCAGGATTAAATTCTTTTATCTCTATGGTCTCAATTCCCCTTCGACATGGTATGACAGCGGGGGAGCTTGCTCTCTACTTTAATAAGTATATTTTACAAAAGCCGGCGCCAATTCATATTGTGCCCATGAAAGAATATACTCGTACGAATGTTTCGCCGTTTCTTGCTAAGCTTTCTCCTAATATTCCCTCTCAGCAAGCTTCTTATGGCTACAGTTTTTTGGGAATGCTTGGTGAGGTAGCTCCCTTTGATGTGGGCATTGGTACGCAGTGGGCATTTCAAATGATTCTTCTTCCTGATTCTTTACGAATTCCCCCATTTGAATGGCACAAGCTTGCAGCGCTTTTGAAAAAATATAATATTCAATCTCATCCAGACATGCTCTCTCGTAAAGCGCATACTGCATCAGGATTACGGTTGCAGTTTCCTGACAATGCACAGTTTGCTTCGTTTGAGCTTTTAGTTGATGTACTGGATTTTTTTAAACAGCGCGGGGTTTCATTTTCTTTCTCTCGTATTTTTGATAAGGCAGCAGGAACAACCAAATTGAGAGAATGGTGTGGCAATGTATCTGATTATTCTCAATTGGCAGATCTTACGAAAATGGGATTAGAACAGTTTTATGCTAAAGCAAAACCGATACTATTATATGAGCCCAATCCCCAAATTATTTTTTTAAAAAAAAAGGGAGCCGAAAAGGCTCCCTCATCCATTTCCCTGAAGACTTAATCAGCCACCAAAGAATCCTTTTATTGCATCAATAATAGTGGTAAAGAAGCCTTGAATCTTCGATAAAATCATTATAATGAAATTTTTAATCATATTAAATATGCGCATGAAAATATTGGGTTCAACGATTTGATTTGGGGCAGCAGGCTGTACATCAAGTATAACTTCTTCTTCCATTATTGGTGCTATTTGGCCATCAATAGGCTCATTTTGGGCAAGAGAGAAAGTTTTACGAATATTCTCTCTCAGGTGATCTTTGAATGCCGGCATATTTTGGACACCAATTTCTTCTACCTTTTTGTTGCCATTTTCCATGTATACAAATGTGGGAACTCCTACAATGCCGTTTTGCTTGCTGACTGAATCGAGTTTATCTACATCCACCTGAACGAATGCTACTTTATTAAATTCGCCTTCGTTAGCAATTTCCTCGAATGGTTTTTTTATTCCATTGCATACGCTGCACCAGTCGGCAGAAAATTCAACGAGCATATTCTGGTTATTATTTAGAGCCTGTTTATATTGATCTTCATCGCCAATATGAACTACTTGTGCTTGAAATGAGCCAGAAGAGAAGGCTACTGTTAAAAATATAAATCGGAAACTACGGTTCATTACGGTCTCCTTTAATCATTGGTTTAAATGTGCCATGATTCTAGCATAATGCTCTTTCACAATTCAACAAATTTTCTGATAGTGGTTAAATTCGGTTCTTATCTTTTTTGATTGACTCATAAATATTTATTTGGTCTTTCAAATCTCTTTCAAACATTCCTATTAGCTGTTTCAGGCGATCATTTGAAACAATTTTATATGCCCTTTTAAATTAATACAGAATGAATTAATCTGCTGTTTGTTTTGTTAAAAAAATGAAGAATAAATTTTTATGAAAAAATTATGAAAAACTGTTTGATTTAGCTTTTTTTAGGCAGTACATTATTGTACATACATGCGCAGAGCAATTTACTCATTGTCACGTTTCTAAAAATCCACACAAGTATGTTGAGTTGCATAGTGCAACTAAAAAGATGAGAGCCGTTGAAAAAACTCGGATGGGATAATGCACCCTTAAATTAAAAGGATGAAGCCATGAATAATCGCCAAAACGAACGAAAGGACTCCATGGATCAAGATAAAACGTTGCTTTCAGAGCAACCATATGTTTCCCCCCGTGAGAAAGATGTAGCGGCTAATTGGAAAGTAACCAAAGAAGATGGAACGCCGGAAATATTTAATTCAGAATTGATTTTGCGTACTATTGCTTGGGCGCAGAAAGGGTATGAAGAAGAAACAGATAGCTTGCTATTATACGAAGAAACAGTAAAAAACTGTTTTGATAAAATAACGCTTAAAGAGCTTGCCGATGCACAGATTATGGCAGCTGCAACATTTATTGAACGAGATCCAGCATATGGGTATGTTGCTGCTCGTATGCTTTTTAAAAAGCTCTTTCGTATAGTGGTAGGTAAATCAGTTTTGTTTAGTGCCATTAATAAAGAGTACCGAGCGCAGCTCAAGAAGGGGATTAGTTTAGGGGTGAGTCAAGAAAGTTTTGATAAGCGTCTTCTTGAGTTTGATCTTGATAAGCTTGCTGCAAGCTTAGTGCCAGAACGAGATGATCTTTTTGATTATATGGGCTTGCGCACTTTGTATGAGCGCTATTTTATGAAAACGGAAGATGGCTTGTATCTCGAGCTACCTCAAACATTTTGGATGCGTGTTGCTATGGGGCTTGCTATTGAAGAGCCTAATAAGAATGAAAAAGCTATTGAGTTTTATGATCTCATTTCTCAAATGCAGTACCTTCCAAGTACGCCTACTCTTTTGCATAGTGGTCTTACTCGAGCACAGCTAAGTTCTTGTTTTTTAGCGACTGTGACAGATGATCTTCATCATATTTTTAAATGTATCGGTGATTGTGCACAGATGGCGAAATGGTCTGGTGGCGTAGCATATGATTGGACTAATATTCGAGCATGTGGCTCATGGATTAAAAGTATTCGTACAGAAAGCCAGGGTGTTATTCCGTATCTTAAAGTAGCCAATGATACAATCGCTTCTATTAACCGTAGTGGAAGACGTCGGGGTGCTGGCGTGGTGTATCTAGAAACATGGCATATGGAAATAGAAGATTTTCTTGATCTACGTAGAAATACAGGGGATGAGCGACGCCGTACTCATGATATGAACACAGCAAATTGGGTTCCTGATCTTTTCATGAAACGGCTTTTGGCAGATGAGTCATGGACGCTTTTCTCTCCTGACGAAACGCCAGACTTGCATAGTCTCTATGGTATGGCGTTTGAAAAGCGGTACGAAGAATACGAATTGTTGGCGAAAAATGGTGTTATTAAACTATTTAAAATTCTTAAGGCAAAAGATCTTTGGCGAAAAATGCTCACACGTCTTTTTGAAACGGGCCATCCATGGATTACCTTTAAAGATGCGTGCAATGTTCGCTCGCCGCAGGATCATGCAGGCGTAATTCACAGCTCTAACTTGTGCACAGAAATTACGCTTAATACATCTAAAGATGAGACAGCGGTTTGTAATCTAGGTTCGGTAAACCTATCTCGCCATGTGGTAGATGGAAGGCTTGATAACGAACTTCTTTCTAAAACAGTGCGTACTGCTGTTCGCATGCTTGATAACGTGATTAACATCAATTTTTATCCTACTGAAGAAGGTAAGACCTCCAATTTACGCCATCGTCCTATTGGTCTTGGGCTTATGGGCTTTCAGGATGCGTTGTATAAATTGAATCTGGCATTTGATCAAGAAGAGGTTATCGAGTTTGCAGATGATGTAATGGAGCGTATTTCTTATCAAGCAATTCTAACTTCTTCTGAGCTTGCAAAAGAGCGTGGTGCCTACTCTTCTTATAAAGGATCAAAATGGGATCGTAATATCTTTCCTGCGGATACAATTGATCTCTATGAGAAAGAGCGTGGTGTGCCGATTACTATTAATCGTCGTGAAGGCAAAATGGATTGGGCGCCTGTTCGTGAGCATGTTAAAGCGCATGGTATGCGTAACTCAAATACAATGGCGATTGCGCCAACGGCAACTATTTCAACGATTGCAGGATGCGTTCCTTGTATTGAACCGATATACAAAAACATTTACGTAAAATCGAATATGACGGGCGAATTTACCGTTGTAAATAAGTTTTTAGTTGAGGATTTAAAACAATGTGGTCTTTGGGACCAGGATATGCTTGATCAACTTAAATATTTTGATGGCAATGTAAGCGATATTTCTCGAATCCCAGTGGCGTTACGTGAGAAATATAAAGAGGTGTTTGCCATAGATCCAAAGCATTTGGTGAACATTACGGCAGCACGAGGTAAATGGATTGATCAGAGTCAATCTCACAATGTATTTGTTCAAGGAGCATCCGGGAAGCTGCTCAATGAAATTTATCTCACTGCATGGCGAGCAGGGTTAAAAACTATGTATTACTTGCGTACACTGGGTGCCAGCCAAATTGAAAAATCCACTTTGGATGCAAAGAAATTTGGGTTTACTCAGAAACGATCAGTAATGAATGCTAATGGAAATGGCCGGCAAGTAGCACCGGCATCATGTTCAATAGAAAATGAAGATTGCGAATCCTGCCAATAACTCAAGGAACTTTAATGAAAAAAGACGGTATCATAAATAACTCCACAGTAGACCCAAATAAAATTCTTCCTATGCGATATATGTGGGCGCGACATCATTACAAAGATGGCGTAGCGAATAATTGGACACCGGAAGAAGTCTCTATGCAAAAAGACGTTGAGCAATGGAAATCAGCATCTGCGCTTTCAGAGACAGAGCGCCGCCTTATTCTGTGGAATCTTGGCTTTTTTTCCACAGCAGAATCACTGACTGCCAATAATTTGGTATTAACGGTATATAAACACGTTACCAATCCAGAATGCCGTCAGTATCTTTTGCGTCAAGCATATGAAGAAGCGGTACACACAGATACTTTTATTTATTGCTGCGATTCGCTTGGCCTAGACCCAGATGAAATCTATGGTATGTATGAAAAGATCCCGACCATTAAAGAAAAAGATGATTTTGTGGTGAATCTCACCAAATCAATTATGGATCCTAATTTTAAAACTGAAACAGTTGATGATATCCAACGCTTTCTTCATGATCTGATTGGCTTTTATGTAATTATGGAAGGTATTTTCTTTTACGCTGGCTTTGCTATGATGCTTGCTTTAAAGCGACGCAATAAAATGGTAGGGATTGGCGAGCAATTTGAATACATCATGCGAGATGAAAGTTTGCACTTAGCATTTGGTTGTGATCTTATCAACACTATCAAAGCAGAAAATCCAGAAGCTTGGACACCGAAGTTTCAACAAGAGATTTCGGATCTCATTTCAAAAGCGGTTGTTTTGGAAAAAGCATATGCATTTGATGCCTGTCCTGAAGGGGTGCTAGGTATTAATGCGCAGCAATTTTCTGATTATGTGGAATATATCACTGACCGTAGGCTCGAACGCATTGATTTACCAAAACAGTTTGGCAGAGAAAATCCATTTGCATGGATGTCTCAGGCTACAGACCTTGCTAAAGAAAAGAACTTTTTTGAATCTCGGGTTACTGAGTATCAAACAGCAGGCTCGCTTGATTGGGAATAATCAAATAGATAAAAAGGCACCTTCGGGTGCCTTTTTTAATATAGGAGAATGAGTATGAAAAAGAGTATGTTTTTAATATTATTTTTTTCTTTTGTTTCGATGCAGGCAATGGAGACGCAACTAGATGAAGACAGTATGCTTAATGATATAGCAAACTATATTTTGCAAAAAAAAGTGCGTGCTATTTCTGATAAACAGCGCATAATTGCACGCTTGGAAGAAGCAATAGAAGAGCATCCTGGATGGAAAGAAGATCTTATTAAAGCCTATGAAATCGATGAAGATGATCGTTTTATGTATATGCAGAAGGTGCTTAATGAAGTAATGGATGAAAAAGAAACAGTGATTTGTTGGCAAACAAAACAGATATATAATGGGTTGGAGTTCATTGCGGATATATATAAAGCTATGCCAAAGGAAATTTTGTTTATTTATATGGAAAAGCTTTTAAGAAAAAAAAGCTTTTAAATGGAAGATAGATGTTGATTTATTAATGGACTATTCTTTAATCTTAAGTCATTTGAAATGTTTGCCTGAAAAAAGCAAAGGATAGCGGAATGAAGACGTTTTTTTTTTGTTTTTTGGACTTGTCTCAATAGTATCTACAAAAACAATGGAGAATGACTATTTATTACAACAGAAAATGTTTGAAGATGGAGTTTTGTATAGCTATGCAGAAATGTATGGTCTTATAGAGCCTGAATCAATAGAAGCTAGAGAGCTTCAAGAGAGAGAAAAGATGCTTAAGAAAGAGATGTGTTCTACGTATGAGGTTTTTTTTGCTTTAGCTTCTAAACAGGTATTAAGAGCTCAAGAATCATCCGATGATAAAGGCATAAAACAACAAAGTGCAGAAGTGGCAAAGCTGAATGCGTATATTCTTGAATTAACAAAAGGGGTGAACAAAAAACTTAAATCAGAAGTTATTAAATTTAAAAAAAGGGATAAGAACGGTAAGCAAGCTTTGAATGAATATACATTACAGATAGCGAACTATAGAGTAACTATTCAGGGTCTTCTTAAACGGATAAAAGATCTGGAGGATGAGATAGATCGATCAGAAGAGAAACCAGCGAAAGGACTGAATGAAAAGAATACTAATATGGGAAAAGAAAAAGTAGCTATGCAAAACAAGAAGCAGCCTTGGTTTAAAAATATCCCTACCAATAAGAAGTGATACTAATGAGATAGCAATATCAAGCTATTACGCTATCTTTAAGGATCTTTAGGATCATTCTTGAGTTTTTTAATCTCAGTCACTCTGTATATGTATTTTTAGTCTATAAGGAGACGAAGGTGAAGAGAAATATTTATCCTATAGTTTTTTTAATCTTTATACCCTATATGAGCTTTTATGCTATGGATGGGATAGAGGAGGAAGATGATTTGATAGCATTACAGAGATATGACCGATCCTTTCTCAAATTGAAAAATTCTATGCGTGTTTTTATTAATGAAGCTGATGAGGAGAGCGATTTAATAGCATTACAGGAAAAAGAAGCAGCGTTGGAAAGTGAAGATGAAGAAGTTTGCTCTGAAATACTTGAACTGTTTACGCTTAATAGAATTCTAAAGAGTAGTAAAGAAGTAAATACAAAAGATGGATCTCATAGGCTTGATAATCAGGATCTTCTTGTAGAGATGCTGCATCTAAATGTCCGATTGATTGAGTTGTCTACGAAAATGTTGTGCGAAGACAACAAGAGGCTTGCAGGTAAAGCAGCAAGACATAAAAAGAAATCTAGAGAGCGCCTTGCAACAATACAAGAAAAAAAATCATACATTTTTGAACTTGAGAGAAAAATACAGAGCACAGCTCAAAAAAGAAAAGAGCGCTTAGAAAAAAAAGATCAAAAAATAAAAGAACTAGAGGCTAAGATAGCATTATCGAATATTACATTTTCGCCTGAAAGCCAGCCAATTGATTCGTATAAAAATAAGAAAAATAAAGAACTCAGTTAATTTTAAATAGCTAGGAAAGCAATGAAGGGAACGACGCTGTTCTTTTTGATAATACATATTTTTGTTATGTCTATGGATGCTATGGAAAAAGAACAACAAGAGGCGACTGATATAGCCATTGATAATCGTACCGATCAACAAGTTTTGGCATTTGGTGGCACAGGTGATCGTATTATTTCGATTGATCAACTTTTTCAGGATCATCTTATTGCAAAAGAGGAGTGGCTTGATACGAATCAAGAAAAAGAACTAAGGAGTTATCTCGATCTTCTTTCTGTTGAGCAATATAATGAAGCATTTAAAAAGTTAGGAATAACTAAAGGAAAGAAGAGCAAAAGCAGAGACCCGTTAGTGAAAGTCCTTTTTGAAATTGTTGCGCAACTTAAAGAACAAAATCGGCAGCTAGAAGAAGGTGGTGCGCAAGTAGATAGAGCGTATGAGCTTGAAGTACAAAGAGTAAAAACAAGCAGAAAAAGATACCTTCTAGGGACTATAGCTGGTGGCGTTGGTTGGGTTTTTGCATTAGGCCAAGTAGCTCTGAATATATATCTTGGAAGCGATGATTCAAAAGCTGCAGTCGGTTCATTTTGCAATAGTACGATTGTCTAAAAGTATTCATTCATTAACGCCGTAAGCTGTGAAAGAGAAAGGGCGCCGGGTTTTGAATAAACTTGGCGTCCATCTTTATAGAGTCGCAAAACGGGAATATTCTTTACGCCAGAAGCAAGCTCAGGAAATTTATCAACATCGATTTTAACTATTTTTACGTTTGGATACTTTCTAGAAAGTTTATCTAGAATAGGAGCCATGTTTTTGCAGGGGCCGCACCAGTTTGCAAAAAAATCCACTAACACATTCCCCTTGCTTGTTATATTTCTAAACTGTGTCACTGAATCAGTGCCTTTAGTAGTCAAGCTTTCAAAATGGATGACCGGGTTTTCTCCTTGTGAGATCTCTTCCATTGGAGGAGTTTCTGATTGGCAAGACATAAAAGATAAGCAGCTAAACATGCACCATGCAACTGAATACAACTTTTTCATATTAAACCCTTTGTAATGAATTAAGTTTTCAAAATGAACCAGTTTGCAGATTTTGTCAAAAACTAAAACCAGAAATGCAGAAGCATGCCAAGTGCCATGCCGGCCATGAGAACGTCTTCAAGCAGTGTAACGTATGTCATTGGAAGCTTAAATACGGTGCCCAAGCAGGCACACATAAGCTCTTTTCCTGTTGCCAAAGCAATAGCCACGCCGATAGTGCTTATAAGCATAAGTGCGTATGTGATGATATTGGTAAGTACTGGCATGAACCGAAAAAGATAAGCAATGCCAAGGATAACTTCAATGAAAGGATATGCATATGCATACGGCGTATTTTGCATTGCAATAAGATCATACTTTTTATATGCGGTAACGAAATTACGTAAATTAATTATTTTAAAAGCACCAAAGATAAGAAAGAATCCGGCCATAATATCATTCATGGCATACATCATATCCCAGCCACCGTGCAAATATTGGCGTATGAGAGTAAAAAGGACGATAAGTGAAAAAATCGCGATGAGCGGCATAAAATCTTTTATAGTATAACGCATTAATTATCCTTTCATCTGTGCATAACTATTTTGTATAGTGTACTCATAGTTTGATCATCATACCATGGCGCAATTATTAAAGAGAGGGCTAGGCATGAATTTAAAAGAGAATGTGTACGTTGATTCTGTGCCTCGCGATATTGAAGGAATTCTTGCGGTGGATATTGGTGGCACCAACAGTAACTTTGGTATCTTTCAATTCAAAAGCGATAAGCTTATATTGCTTATTTCCGTGCATGCAAAGAGCCAGGAGGTCGACGATTTTCCCCAATTGGTAAAAGAAGTATTAGAGTTTGTAAAATCACGTTACGAGATTACGATTTATAATGCATTGTTTGCATGCGCAGGAGTGGTTTCTCCAGAGCGTGATCGCAGTGCGCCAACAAATCTTCCTTGGGGAGTTGATGCTCATGCAATTAAGCATGCTACTGGGCTTGAATGCCTGTATATTGTGAATGACTTTGAAGTGATAGGATATGGTTTGGATTTAATTGATCCTAAAAATTTAGTGAAGGTGCATAAGGGTACAGAGCGAATGTTCTCCAATAAAGCGATTGTGGGATCAGGTACCGGGCTTGGCAAATGTATTATGTTTTGGAGCCATCGAGCTCACCGATATATTCCTGTAGCTTCTGAAGGAGGGCATGCAGATTTTTCTGCGCAACATTCAGATGAAATGAAGCTTATTGAGTTTATACAAAAAACTGAGGGTTTTGACTGTAATATTTCTTGGGAAGATCTGCTTTCCGGAGAGGGGATTAAACGTATTTATAGATTTTTTTATGCCACTGGTGATGCGGCGCATCGCGAGAAGGAAGAAGCCCCTCATCCAGATGAAATTTTTAAAAGCCGCAATCATGATGAGCACAGTAAGCATACATTTGAGCTGTATACAAGATTTTATGCTCGTTGTGCTAAAAATTTTGTGCTTGATGCATTAGCGCTTGGTGGCGTTTTTATCGCGGGCGGCATTGCGGCTAATAATTTGCCATTGTTTCAGCTGCCTGAGTTTATGCAGGAATTTATTAATTGCGGCAAGATGGGGCATTATTTAAAAGAGGTGCCAATTTATGTGGTTACCGACTATAACGTGAGCTTGTATGGTGCGGCACATTATTTAATTTTAGAAGGCTTGTGTAGATCAAATTGATTTTTATCTTCTGAGCTCTATTTACTTAATTTTTATACGTTTAAAGCTAAAAAGACAGGAGTAAGAGATTTTTGTGCCTGCAGAATGCTAGAAAGAGTAGGCAGGTGTATGATACGTTTCGAAATTTTAGGCTAACAAGTATACAGAAAACATCATTCTTATGGATAAACTAGAAGCCTACCACAAATTTTTTATGTGGTAGGCTTTCCTATGTACAAAATGTATATAGAAATAATGCTTTAAATATTTTCGATAACCTGCTTATTTAAGCCTTTTAAATGTTCAGCTCTTTCTTTAAAAGAAGTAAGATGATTCATGTGTTGCTTAATAATAGGTAGAGACAGTATAGGCATAAAGAGACTATTAATTCTGTGCATTATTTTTGCATACAATGGCCAATTTTCGGTATCAGGATAATAAAGATGCTGTAAGAAGGCTACGGCATCTTCTGTAGTTGCACCAGTATTTTGTATTGCTAGCTCATCCGCTTCAGTTTCCTGTCTCTGAACAAATTGTGCGATAATAAGTGATTTTAAACTAAACTCTAATAAAAACTTAGGTTTAAAACCTTCAGAAAAGTATCTATAATATAAGGGCGTATGACCCAGTTCTACTATTTCATTTTCCCTTGATCGCTTTACTACTTTTTGCGGTCGAGTTAATTTTTCAACTTTATGCTGTGTAAAATTCATCAAATAGGAAAAAACTAGTCTCTTCCATGTATGATTTTTTTGGTGGTGAACTAACTCATGTCCCATTAAGAATTTTTTTTGCCCATCGCTCATTCTCTTTAAACATGATGCATTAAAATATACTCGGTTTAATTGCTGCATTGCCAATGCATTATTGTAACCTCCGATTAAACGTAACAATAATCCCGAATTTTTAGGTTTTATATTCCGATTTTCAATACCAAGAGATGACGCAACTTCTTTGAACAATTTCTCATCTTTTTCACTCAAGTGGCCTTTAGAAAGTATAAGATCCATGCAAGAGCCGAACTTATCGAGTATTTGATAGCCATTGATGCCACGAGCTGTAGGAATAAATAAAACAGCTAAAGCTAAAGTTAATTTTTTCATAAGAATAGTCTTTTTTTAAATTATATAGTTAGAACCTATCCCAAAATTCGAATAATTTGAAAAGCCTCTAGAAAAAAG
>CAYGJB010000018.1:0-22122 GCA_964350195.1 uncultured Pseudomonadota bacterium | reverse complement strand
TTGCCGCTACATTCTACACTTTGAGGTACTTATGAATTTTGGGATAGGTTCTAAAATATACATTCAAGTATTCTCAACTTAGTTAGGAGTTTTGTGAAGGAAAAGAAGTTCATACTGCTGTTTCTTTTAATTGTATCGTCGGCTGTAAAAGCGATGGAAGTTGATGATAGCTTTCAAGAGAAGTTTAATTGGAGTGGGCTGCCGAATGATATACAGAATGAAATTTTTAGATATTTGGATGCTGTTTCAGCTCAACTGAAAGAGATAGCCGAGCATGATAATGGTAGCGACTGGGTGAAGTTGGTGGTTTGGAGTCCTGATAGAAAGTTGCTTGCTGTGGGGAGTGAGGGTGGAATAGTGAATGCGTGGGATAGGGATGGAAAGATTGTAGCTAAGTATGATTATGGGGAAAGGCTGAATTCGATAGCATGGAGCCCTGAAGGGAGTTTGCTCGCTTCAGCGGGACAAAGTTCTAAAGTCAAAATAAGCAAGCCGGTTATTTCATTCAGGCCGCATCAAATAAAAATCAAGAATAATAAGGAAGATGTTTTAGAAAAAAGAGTGGGTCAATTAAAATTGTATCTGGTGATGCAAGAGATCGCGCAGGCGATAAAAGCAAAAAAAAGACAAATAAAGCTTGGTCCAGAACGCTATGCTTACTATCGGCTTCTTGATAAGGAAGAGTTTATGGGGACGATAGAGAAAAAAATTCGGGTAAAAGCAGAAGGTAAAAAGAACTTGGATTGCTCTGTAATATAAAATAGCCTCTAGGGAATGAAAAGAACTATATTTTTGAGCTATAAAGACTTTTGATATTATTGATATTGGGCTATAATTGAGGTGACATAGGCCGATGTAGCTCAGTTGGTAGAGCAACTGATTCGTAATCAGTAGGTCGTCGGTTCAACTCCGATCATCGGCTCCAATTCATGCCTAGGCTTTGGTTGTCTGGTTAATCAATACGGGTTACTCCAGAGGGGCTTTTAGGCGTCAAAAGGTAAGATAGATCAATCTGAGGGTGAAATAGAGTATATTTTTGACATTTTCCCCTATATTACATACGATAGACATATGGTTTATCCATATAATTAAGCAAATCACAGTTTTAGAAAGGTTTAAAACGGTATGGCACAAGCGAAGGACACTACGTCCAAACCTATTAAGAATACGTCTTTAGCTCATGGTGTTGGTCGTCGTAAAAGATCTGTTGCACGAGTATGGTTTAGCCGAGGAAAAGGTGCTATACGTGTTAATGGAAAAGACATTGCGAACTATTTCGATACACCGGTTGACGTAAAGAATGCTGAATCGCCATTCCGAGTTATTCCAACTCAAGTAAGCACTAATTACAATATCAAGGTAAACGTAGCTGGAGGCGGTAAAACGGCTCAATCTGATGCGGTTAAACTTGCTATTGCCCGTGCATTCTTACAAATAGACGAGGCATTTAAGCCAGCTCTTCGTGATCAAAAGCTTCTTACTGTAGATGCTCGCAACAAAGAGCGTAAAAAGCCGGGTCAAAAAGCTGCTCGTCGTAAATTCCAATTTGTAAAACGTTAAGTTATACTCTTCGTTTTCTCTTAGCACTATCTAAGCCAATTAGTCTCATAAATAAAAAAAGGGATAGCGTGTGTAGTGTAGTAGGCTATGTAGGTAAGGCATTAAGTAGAGAATTTATTCTTGATGGGCTTTCGCGTCTTGAGTATCGTGGCTATGATTCTGCTGGGTATGCATGTGTGAATCCTGAAGATGGTAGACTTTTATATGAAAAATCGGAAGGGAAGCTGAGTAATTTGGTTTCCCTTTTGAAAAAGGACCCTATTGATGGCTTTGCGGGTATTGGACATACAAGATGGTCCACTCATGGCAAATCTACTGCGAATAATGCACATCCTCACTTTGATTGTGAGAGGTCTCTTTCCATTGTTCATAATGGTATTATTGAAAATCATCATGAGTTACGAAGGCAATTAGAGGGAGCTGCTCACTATTTTCACTCAGAAACTGATACCGAAATCATTGCCCATCTGCTTGAATCCTATCTTGCGACTAGTACCGATTTTAAATCTGCTCTTGTTGATCTAGTTGCAAAGTTACAAGGGGCTTATGCCTTCATAGCGTTATTGCAAAATAAACCAGATACGATGGTGTTGGTGCGAAAGCGATCTCCTTTGTGTATCGGTATCGGGGACGGGGAAACGTTTGCAGCATCGGATATGCTTGCATTTGCAGGCCGTTCACGAAAAATTATCTTTCTACCAGATGAAAGTTTTGCGCTGGTTACTAAAGATCAGGTGGAGTTGTATTCATTTGATGGAACATCGCTTGCCTATACGATTCAGGAAATAGATATCTCATGGGACATGTATGAAAAGCAGGGGCATGACCACTTTATGCTCAAAGAAATCTATGAACAAAAAAGTGCTATTCATGATACCGTAGATTTTTTGCATACAGTGCAAGATCGTGTTTGGGAAGATATGGGAGTCTCTGCCGAGGTTATAAAAAATCTTTCATCGATTCAGTTGCTTGGGTGTGGCACCTCATGGCATGCTGGTTATATAGCCCAATTTTTTTTTGAAAAAATTTGCATGATTCCTACCAAGCTTCATTTAGCTTCTGAATTTCGGTATCTACCATTTTTTTCTCAACCAAACAGTATGTTTTTGGCAATATCTCAATCAGGAGAAACGGCTGATACGCTCGAAGGAATACGTCTTATAAAAGAAGTAGACGTTCCTACGGTGGTGCTTACCAATGTATCTTCAAGCACTATGGTACGTGAGTCGGATGGGTTTATTCTAACACAAGCTGGCAGAGAAATTGCCGTAGCTTCTACCAAAGCATTCTCAACACAAATTACTGCACTCTATTGGCTAGCACATCGTATTGCTCTTGAAAAGAGGCTTATTACAGCATCTGAACTTAATGCAGCTGAAGAGCATTTACTCGTAACTGCAGAGGTGCTCGAGAACTGTATTGAAAATTATAAAATAGAAATTATAAAAACGCTTGCTTCTAAATATGCTCGCTATAATCGAATGATATTTTTAGGACGCAACAATAGTTATCCTTTTGCAATGGAAGCAGCCCTTAAGCTTAAAGAGATTGCTTATATTTTTTCTAATGCATATCCCGCAGGAGAATTAAAGCATGGGCCTCTTGCTTTGATCGATGAAGAGATTCCTACGATGGTATTTTCTCACCAAGATCCGATTATTTATCAAAAGCTGGTTTCAAATGTACAAGAAGTGAAAGCTCGAGGAGGTCATGTAATAGCCTTTGCGTTTGATGGCCAGAAAGAGCTTGAAAGCTTAGCCGATTTTACTTTTATGATTCCACGCGTGAAACCATTGCTGGGCCCGCTTGCTATGACCGGGTTGATGCAATTTTTCTTTTATGCGATTGCCAAAGAGCTTGATTGTCCTATCGATAAGCCACGAAATCTGGCCAAATCGGTGACTGTGGAGTAAAAAATATTTTTATGCTACAATCATTCTGTCTATAATGATGAAAATCAGTAGCGAGTATGATACATATTTTGAGGTTATAATGAAGAGAGTTTTATTATTTTTTTTATTTACAGGATTAGTTTCTACACTTAATGCAAAAGAGAGTAGAAGTAGCGTGGAAGGTCTTTATAAGAATCAGATGCTTTTTGTGGGTAAATATTCTTTGGAGACTCATTGGAATGCTGTTCAAGACTATATTCAAAAATATATATTTTCAGTACAAAGAGCTCTAGAAGATAATTCAGGTGAGATCGGTATTCAATTTGATAGAACTCACTTTCTTAATTTGGTGCATAACATCCAGTTAAAACTTTCGATGCCTTCAGTAACGCAAGATAATAAAATGCTTCTTTTAGAATCTATAGAGCCATATCTAGGTGAATCAGGAATTTTAGAAGAAAAGATAAAATTTATTAGAAGGCTTTATTCATCTCGATTAAAAGGGGATCGGGGACTCTCGTTTGATCTAAATATACAATACATGATTACTGGCCTGACCTTGATTCAAGAAAAGTTAAAGCAAGATTCAAAAAACTAGCACTTATATATTATAGATATTCTTAAACGGTTCTCATTATGAGAGCCGTTTTTTATGCATGAAGCCTAATTTGGCCAATTCAGTAATGATAAAGTAAAAAAGCCTATAAAGTATTGATTTTTATCTTTAATATTAGCTATTCTGAAGAAAATAGGATGGTCATGTATAGGGGGGTGAAAATGAAGAAAAAATCCAGTTGTTTACGTTTACTTGTTTTAGCCTGTTCTATTGTGACTATGCCTATTCAGGGTATAGATTTTTTATCCTTTAAAAATAAGCTTGCAGGGTATCGTGATTGCATCTTAAAAAGACGTCCATGTACCATTGAGCAGAAGGCTACCCTTGGCACCATGATTGCGACATTACTTACTCTTATTGTTACTAGTGGAGCTATATTTGGCTATAAGTGGTATAAAAATAATATAGCCCTTAGTTGGGATGGTATGCAGAGATTGCTTGAACAATATGAAGTTGATGTTCGCACAAATCTTCCTATGAACAAGTTTACCGGCTTTAATATAGATTTGTTAAAAAAATTCAAAAGTATTATCGCTCAAAAGGGGCTTTCTACTAATGAGATAGATGCAATTGAAAAAGGTCTAGATACCCTAATAGGGGGCGATGTAAAGCAAGGTACCATGCAGCATCTTTTTTCATTTGTTTTGGCGGCAGGCACTGCGATTACTTATGAGAGCCTTCAAAGTATTTATCAAAGTAATCTGAACCCTATTTCAATGTTTAATATAAGACCAGATGGTATCTATACCTATTTGGGTTTAACTCCGGTAAAAGGAAAGGAAATGAGTTTTGCTCAAGTAAAAGAGAATATTAAAGAAAAAGTAAAGCAATTGAGTGAATCTGGAAAATATTCAAAAAATGATCTTGCTTTTTTAGGGCGACAACTTGAATATGTTTTCAATACCGCGGATCAAAAAAAACAGTATGATGCTTTTATGCAAGGTCCCGAAGCTGTTAAAAAACTTGAAATTAAGGTTGATCCTGATATACAGGAAAGGCAAACTAATAGTATCACGGCTATTCTTGAACAGTTAGGTTATCTACGTCAACAACTGATCAAATTAAAAAAAGTATCTAGAGAACATAGGTAGGGATTAAAGAGCAAGTAGATACTTTTAAACGGTTCTCATTATGAGAGCCGTTTTTTTATGCTTTAAGCATAAGCTTTAAAAGGAGAAGGGCATGTCTATACTGGTTCCGTGCGCGCAGCAAAAAGATAGAGATGAATTAAAGAAGTTAGAAAATATTTATTTTACGGATTTTGATGGCCTTGTTTTAGAACGTATACTTGCGGGTTTGGAAGATACCTTTCCGCAAGAATATCAGCCAGAAAATTATTTGCCATTTTTGCATGAGGTTGCCGATAGGCATAATATAACAAAACTATTAAATACCTGTGATTATCCGGGGTGCATATATGCGGGCGCGCTCGGAAAAGAGCGAAATATACCTGTGCCAAATCTAGAAACGATTTTATTGTGCCAGCATAAATATTATGCGCGATGTGCTCAAAAAAAATATGTGCCTGAAGCTACGCCTAACTTTGCAATTGTACGTCATGATCATCTCAATGAGGTACAACATCTTTCGTTTCCTATCTTTATAAAGCCGGTGAAGTCATATCTTTCTGTATTTGCAAAACGAATTGATTCACTTGAAGAACTAAAAAATTATTTAAATCGAGTGATGATTTCAGAGCAATTTTTATTGCCTTTCAATTGGGCATTATCTCGTTATACCGATTATGAATTTGATGGAAGCTATTTCATCGCAGAAGAGCTTTTAAAAGGGGAGCAAGTAACTTTAGAGGGGTATGTATTTAATGCCAAAATTGGCCTTATTGGAATAGTCGATTCGATTATGATTCCTGATACTATTTCATTTGAACGATTTGTGTATCCATCTTTTTTTCCTGCATTGGTACAAGAAAAAATGTTTGAATTTTCGAAAAAATTTGTTTCAGGAATAGGGCTTGATAATAGCCTATTTAATATTGAATTTATGTATAATCGTCAGAGTGGTGATATAAAAATAATAGAGATCAATCCCCGCATGAGCGGGCAATTTTCAGACTTGTTTAAATCGGTGAACGGTGTGAGCAGCTATGAAATTTTATATAACATTGTACGTGGCATACATCCTATTCCTAAAAAAGAGGGAAAATTTAAGGTTGCCGCGAGCTTGGTACAACGGCAGCTTCAAAACATGAAAGTAAAATCGGTTCCTACGCAACAGCAGGTAAAAAAAGCCAAGAAAAAATATCCAGAGCTTCAGTATTATCCGTGGGTGCATGCTGGTGCGCAGCTATCTGATGTATTACAAGATGGCGTGAGCTATGTGTATTGCATATTGCATTTGGCAGCGCAAGATAGGCAAGAGCTGCAAGAAAAATATGATGACTGTAAGGTGCTGCTTCCGTTTGAATTTGATCCTGTGCGGTAAGACTTATTTTTTTTCTTTAGGAAGATGCGCTGCAAGTACGTTGGAATGTTTTGATATAGCTGCTAAATAAGGAGTGAGTGGTTTAGTAATAACAGTGCTTTTTTTATTATAAGCATGAGCAACGGTGGTATGTTTGCAGGAATGATGTTTATTCCATTTTTTGTGTGTTGCTATTATAAGCTTAACATTACATGGTTGTTCTAATGCGTAGTCAATTATTTTATTGGGGTAGGCGCGCAGAAAATCATACGTTAAATGTTTTCGAAAAGCATTGATATCACAAGATTGCATACTTTTTTTGAGTTGTTGGTACTGAAGGTCTTGCTCATCTTCCATGCTAAGAACTGAAGAAAATGCGAATAGTGAAAGGATGCATAGCCAGTGCTTTTTCATTTGAATTCCTTCAAAATTGTAGTTTATAGTTAGCTATGGTAAAGATTTGAACGAAGATTGTCTAATTTTTATCAGCTAGAAAAGAGTGGTGATAAAGGGTGCTTTTGTGTGGCGGATGATTGTGAGCAAGGGCGAAAATGAAGAGAAAAAAAAAGCTCGAATAGATTGAAACTATCAAGCGGTAGCGATTTTTACGACACATAATTCCCATTCCCATATCGAATTATTTATCTACTTCACTTTTATCATACTAAGGCCTTACCATTTGTCAAATATACAGGCAAAAAGCCCCTGGAATACAGGGGCTTTTTTAGCGGCTGTTTATGCCATAATGTCTTAGAGCTTGATTTCTTCAATATCAAGCTTGTCGTTGCCAATATGGCTTTTTCTGAGCTGTTCTATGGCCTTTTTGCGGTTACAGACCTTGTCGGGGCACATCTCAAGAAAGCTATGAAGAAGATTAATAAGACTAATCGCTTCACGTAGTTGATTGTCTGTTTGGAGCATTTCTTTAGCTCGTTCGCTCCATCGAGCTACCTGTTTCTTTTTAGGAGCTTCTTTTTTTTCTTCCTCTTTTTTGCCGTCCGTTTTGATAGAGTTTTTCAACGCTTGTTCTCTGCCATAATACTTAGTGAACCATTGTAGCTGTTCGGTTGGAGGGAACGTTCTATCAACTATAAAATCAGGAATGATTCCTTCTCCTTGAATATTACGATTATTTGGGAAGTAAAGAGATGTTGTTATTTTAGCGGCGCAGTTATTGCTTACAGGGATTACTTCTTGTACTGATCCCTTGCCAAATGATGGAGATCCAACCAAAAAGACCATCGACTCTGGTTGATCAGGGTACTTCTCTGCATGTTCATCTGCATGAGATTTGAGCGTGCTGGCCAAAATTTCTGCAGCGGAAGCGGTATAGTTATTTATCAAAATAAAGATTGGTATTTTATTGCTCGCTACAGGATCACGTTTGGTTACATATCTTTCAGTTATCTTATTGTTTTTGTCTTTAGTGATTACAACCAAGCTTCCCTTGTTTAAAAACAGGCTGGCAATATTAATAGCAGCGGTGAGCAATCCTCCTGAATTATTACGAAGATCAAGAATGAGCCCTTGGTATGGGTGCTCAGCAGATTTTTTAAGTAAGCCCTCTATTTGCTTTACTGCGTTATCGGTAAACATGTTAAGTGAGATATAATAAATGTTTTGATCTTTTATATGAAAGCTCATTGAGTTCTGTTCTTTGATTACATCACGAGTGATATCAAATGTTATTAAATCGGGGTGATTTTCTCTCAATACTTTTATTTGTACGACACTATTTCTTGGCCCTTTAATTTTGGTAGTTGCTTCTTCTGTGGAGATCCCTTCAAGAGGGGTGCCATCAACTTCAATTATTTTATCCATAGGTTTTATGCCGCTTTTATCGCTGGGACCGTCCGGAATAGTGTCCACGATGGTGAGAAACTTATCTTTTGATTTTCTTGTATTATCGATCACAATTCCAATGCCATAGAATTGGCCGCTTGTGGAATCAAGCATGGATTTGTACGTTTTGGGATCTAAAAAGCTTGAGTGAGGATCGAGGTTGCTTAAAAAAGCATCAATTGCTCTAATCATTGATTGCTCGAGAATATCCTTACTTATCATATAATGCTTTTTGTTTGCGAGCTGCATAACTTCTGCTAGAGTGCGGGACCAATTGAAAGCGATATTATCAAAATCAGATTGTTGCTGCTGGGCCATAAGCGAGAGCGAAAATAACCCGATAAATAATGTCTTTCTCATTATTCTCTCCTTTATTACTGTCAGTCAGAAATTTCTTACGGTATAGTGATGCAATGCACACAGAAACCTTACTCAAAACAGAAAGAGCATTGCTAGTATTTTGAAAAAGAGGAACAAAGGTATGCAAAGTCAAACTGAGACCGATCTTAGCTCGCTGAATATATTAAAAAAAGAAAAATTACCACAAATAGTTATTGTAACAGGGCACTCAGGAGCAGGAAAAAATACGGTTCTGTATTCTCTTGAGGATATTGGATTTTTTTGTGTTAATAATTTGCCTGCAGCACTACTCTCCCCTTTCTTTGAAGTATTATCCGAAGAAAAAATGCCTTCCAACCGGATTGCTTTGGGTTTAGATGTTCGTGGTGATATTATGACTATTATTCATCGGCTTTATCGGCTTAAAACGGTGTGGCCTTTTGCTCTAAAAATTGTTTTTGTTACCTCTAGTCATAATGTACTTTTAAAACGGTTTCAAGAAACACGTCGTCGTCATCCATTGTCCAGCACGCAAAAAGATATATCAGATGCAATTAAACAAGAGCAAGAAATATTGCAGCCGCTCTGTGATATGGCTGATATAGTACTTGATACTGATCAATTTACTATCCATCAATTACGGCAGTTTGTAATACAGGCTTTCACGTTTGATGGTGAACAGCAGCTTGTGGTAACGGTAACAGCTTTTGGGTTTAAATATGGGGTTCCTCCCGAAAGTAATTTAGTGTTTGATGTACGTTTCATTTCTAACCCTTATTTTGAGCCCTCTCTTAAGTCGCTTTGTGGTCTAGATAAATCTGTGCAGGATTTTATTTTCGGTTGTCCTATTGCTAATGATTATTGGGAAAGATTACTGTCCTTTTCTTCATATGTAATGGTACAGTCTCGAAAAGAGGGTCGTTTCTCAATGAACATTTCGATAGGTTGTACTGGTGGCAGGCATAGATCTGTGGCATTTGCAGAGCGCCTTTCTCAACAAAAAATAAAAGAGGTTTCTTTTATTACGAGATTTAGAGATATGGAGAAAGAAACGTATCAAAATTAATAATAGGAGAAAGTATGCAAAAAAGATTGGCGTTACGACTTTTTCTTTTTGTTGAAGTGATGGTATTTGGATGGCTTTATTATTATGGCGCCAGAGGGGTTACTTCTGTGCGAGAATTAAAGCTTGAGAATCAAGAGATTGCAGCCCGCATCTTTGAACTACAAGAAGAGATAGAAGATGTTGATAGGAAAATAGTGGCGTGGCAAACCGATCCCTTCTTTAAAGAGAAAATTGCACGAGAGCAGTTGCAAATGGCCCGAGCAGATGAGATTATTTATTTTACTGAATAGTCTAGCTCATGTCTGCTTGAAGTTGTTCCCATTCTTTCATAGCAGAATATTTTTTTTTATCTAACACTGAAATTTTTTCTGTGATTGCTTGGTATTCAGAAGTGCCATATTGTAGCGTTGCAAGTTTTAGCATCTGCTTTTCAAGATCTTTTTCTATATGTTCAATACGATTTTCAAGCTTTTTTATTTGTTTATAAAGTTGGCCTGAAGCTTCTTTGTTATCAGTTACTATTGCTTCCTTTTTAGGGGCGGATTGAGATTCTGATGTAGTTATTTCTTTTTTTCTATCATCGAGAAACTCTTCATATGTTCCGGGATAGTGATAAAGGCCATTGGTGGAAAGTTCCAGAATATCGGTGGCAAGTTCTTGGATGAAGGTATGATCATGAGACACAAATAAGATAGTGCCAGGATATTTTTTAAGTGCTTGTAGTAAGACTGATTTAGCAAATAAATCTAAATGGTTGGTTGGTTCATCAAGAAGCAAAAAGTTTCCTTTCTGCAGAAGAACCTTCACCATCGCAACGCGATTTTTTTCTCCACCACTGAGCACTTTTATTTTTTTATCAACGTCATTGCCGGAGAATAAAAAGTTTCCCAGAAAGGAGCGTATCACGCCATCGGGAATATTTTTAGTGTGATGTTGTATTTCATCAAATATCGTGCTTTCTTGATCAAGCGCGATAGTTTGATCCTGCTCAAACAAGGCACTTTCCACATTATGGCCAAATTCTATTGATCCATTTTGTAGAGGTAGCTTGCCGGCAATTAAATTAAAGAGAGTTGTTTTACCTGTACCATTAGGTGCTACAAGTGCCACTTTCGCGCCACGATTAATTTCACATGAACTATTTTGAAAAAGAGGTCCTTTATCAAATGCATGAGAAACATTTTGAACCGTGAGTATAACTTTACCCGGCCTTTTGAGATCGGGGAAAGAAAGTGAAATCGTAGGTTCTGTTGGTTCGATTTCTACGCGTTCCATTTTATCAAGTTGCTTCATCATGCTTTGTGCCATTTTTGCTTTACTTGCACTTGCACGGAAGCGGTTTATAGTGGCTTCTTTTTTGGAGATTTCTCGTTGCTGACGTTCATATGCGGATTGCTGTACGCGATTACGTTCTTCTTTCTGTTGTATATAGAAGCTATAATTTCCATAGTACATGTTACCATTGCTATGGGAAAGTTCAAAAATTATATCGCAGGCTTTTTCTAAGAAGTAACGATCATGGGTTACAAGCAAGTAGCCAAATTGAGCATTACGTAAAAATTCATAAAACCATTCTTTAGCGGTCATATCTAAGTGGTTGGTAGGCTCATCAAAAAGATAAAAATCGGCGTTTTGAAGGAGAAGCTTAGTAAGTACGAGTCTCATCTTCCAGCCAACACTGAGTTGACTTACTGGCTCTGAAAATTGTTCTTTTTTAAACCCTAGTCCGATTAATATATCAGAGGTTTTTTTCTCTGCATCGATTCGATCAAAGGTTGCAAGCTTGTCTTGGATTGTCATATAGCGATCTAAAATCTGCTCGACGTTATCTGGCTCCGTTTCTAACTCAGCTTCGATTTCAGCTTGCTCTTTTTCTAGATTGGTGAACGTGTCGAATACGGTATATGCCTCATCGTAAATACCTTTTTCCGAGGCAAGAACCATATCTTGGGCCATGTAAGCAATCTTTTTTTTGCCATCTTTTGATAAAGTGCCGTCGTCAAGACGTTCAAGCCCAGCGATCACTTTAAGGAGGGTTGATTTACCGGCGCCATTTCGGCCCACGATACCAATTTTTTGATCTTCCTGGAAATCGGCTGAAATATTATTAAAAAGAGCCCGTTCGCCGTAATGGAGAGAGATATTTTTAAGCATTATAATGGACATAGTGATCTCAATTTCTTGAATTATGATATAACCACTGTAATTATAGCATATTTTTGTTACTATTTCTTTTTTTAATGATCTAAAAACTAGATTTTTTAAGGTATATATATGTTTAAACTTCGTTCTCTTCCCTATGATTTTGGTGCTTTAGAGCCGTATATTGATGCTCGTATTATGGAAATTCATCATGATAAGCATCAGGCAGCCTATGTGAGTAATCTCAATAAAGCGCTTGAAAGCTTTCCTGGCCTTTATAAAGAATCGCTTGAATCTTTGATTAGTTCTCTTGATCAAGTGCCAGAGGCGGTACGAACTGCCGTACGCAATAATGCAGGAGGGGACTTAAATCATACCTTTTTTTGGGAAATAATGAAAAAAAATGGTGGCGGCGATGCTCGAGGAGATGTAGGGAGCTTGATAAGAAAGAGTTTCGGCTCATTTGAAGCTTTCAAAGATCAATTTTCAACTGCGGCAAAAACTGTTTTTGGTAGTGGATGGGCTTGGCTTGTGGTGAGCAAGAATGGTGAGATAGCTATTATGACTACCCCTAATCAAGACTCTCCGGTGATGGAAGGACTTCAGCCTATTCTTGGTCTAGATGTGTGGGAGCATGCTTATTATCTGCAGTATGAAAATCGTCGTCCGGATTATATTCAAGCATGGTGGCATGTGGTGGATTGGAATAAAGTAGAAGAGAATTATCGCGGCGTGATCGGAAAATAGCCTTCTGTTCATGACAATTTAGAGCTGGTAGGCTATACTCAAGATGTGTAATTGAGTAATTATTTATGTCAAATGTGAAAGAATGATGAAGAAAAAAGAAGCTCACTCCAATCAACCAGAACGCAGTCCATCTGAAGAACATCAAATTCGTGTTGAAAAAGTAGCCGCTATGAAAGAGGCCGGCTTGCAAGCATGGCCCGAAAATCGGCCAGTGAATACAACAGCTAAAGAACTGTTGGATGCATTTCAACCAGAGCAAGAATCTTTAAATCATGAGCTTGCGGGAAGAGTGGTTTCTTTACGTGGTCATGGCAAAACAATGTTTGGCCATATTCAAGATAGATCAGGAAAAATTCAAATTTATGTTCGTAAAGATGAGCTTGGTGATGAGCTGTTTAATCAATTTGAACGGTTTGTGGATGTGGGGGACATTCTTTGGGTAAAAGGGTCATCTTTTAAAACGAAGATGGGTGAAATTACGGTCAAAGTTATTGAATTTGCGATTATTTCAAAATGCTTGCATCCATTGCCGGATAAATTTCATGGTCTTGCAGACGTAGAGACAAAGTATCGCCAACGTTACCTTGATTTGATCAGTAATGAAGAAAGCAGAGAGCGTTTTTATAAACGTTCTGCGATTATTAAAGCAATGCGCAATTATCTTGATCAGCATGCATTTATTGAAGTTGAAACTCCAATGCTTCATCCTATTCCTGGTGGGGCGGTAGCAAAGCCGTTTGTGACTCATCATAATACTCTTGATATGGAACTCTATTTGCGTATTGCGCCAGAGCTTTATCTGAAACGCTTAATTGTAGGAGGCTTAGATCGCGTCTATGAAATTAATAGATGCTTTCGCAATGAGGGTATTTCCACCAAGCATAATCCTGAATTTACCACTGTTGAGCTGTATATTGCTTACAAAGATTATCGCTGGATGATGGATTTCACTGAGCAGATGATTCGCGAGATTATTGAAAAGGTGGTTGGCAGTACGAGCATACCATTTGGTGAAAATAGGCTTGATTTTGGCAAACCGTTTGAACGCATCTCAATGCACGATGCGGTAGTGAAATACGCCGGCATTTCTGAAAAAGGTCTTTCCAAGGAAAATATTGATACAACAATGAGAAAGCATACTGTTTCTCTTGGCAAGAAAGATGGTACATGGGGCGAAAAGCTGTATGCATTGTTTGACAATTTGGTAGAGTCACAGCTTATTCAACCAACGTTTATTACACATTTTCCCGTGGAAGTTTCTCCTCTTGCAAAACGGGATTCAGAAAATCCAGATATCGTAAATCGATTTGAGATGTTTATTGCTGGTATGGAGCTTGCGAATGCATTTAACGAGCTCAATGATCCGTTTGATCAGGCTGAACGCTTTAAGCAGCAAGCGGTAGCGAAAGAGGCAGGAGACGATGAAGCGCATCATTATGATGCCGATTATGTCACCGCACTTGAGCATGCTATGCCGCCAACTACAGGTTATGGCCTGGGCATTGATCGGTTAACGATGCTTCTTACTAATACCGCATCAATCAAAGATGTGATTCTTTTTCCTACATTGAAAAAAAAATAATAGTTTATTGACTTTTTGTCATAACTCCTTTTAGGGTTTCTGAGCAATCTATAATCGGAGACTTTTATGAATAATAAAGTTTTTTTCTCTATAATAGTTTTATGTATCTGTGCTTTACAAGCACAAAATGCAGAATCTCAACAGCAAAGTACATGGGCATTGCCAAGTCCACTGCAATTGATGAGTGATATGAAGACTCAATGGTTAAAAAGAATAGGAAAACGTTTTAATCTTTTTGCCCCTTCTCCATTTGCATCAGAAGTAGCAAAAGTAAGGATTGATAATGCCTTATTATCTGAGGAAAAAGTTGCTATAAAAAGAAGATTATCGTTAGCAAAGAATAAATTAAATAATCTTTTTGGGTCTATTTCCTCTGCGCCTAAAGTTGCAATTATTGCAAGTGGCGGGGGGTTGCGAGCTTCGCTGGCAATGCTGGGTGCACTATCTGGCATGGAAAAGGCAGGCCTATTGGATATGGTTCTTTGGGTTTCTTCTCTCTCTGGCTCAACGTGGAGTTTGGGAGCTTGGATGCAGATGTTGATTAAGGAATCGGTTACTGTAGAGGCATATAGTAATAATTTTATTAAACTTATTCAAAATAGTTATATAACCACTATTACTCGACAGGAGCTTGATCTTATTGTACAGCTTCTTTTGGTGAATGTGGTATTTAATATGCCGATTAGCTTAATAGATCTATATGGTGGTTTTCTTGCAAATCGTTTATTGAGTGACTTTGGAAGAAGGAGGCAGGTACAAAGACTTTCAGAGCAGATGAAAGTTATGAGAAGTGGTCGTTATCCTATTCCTATTTATACATCGGTAAGTGGTATTGGAAACCATTATAAGCATTGGTATGCCTTCACTCCATGGGAAGTGAGCTTAGAGCCAGAAGAAGTAGAAGGAGATGGTTTTTCTATTCCATCTTGGGGATTGGGAAGAGAGTATGATAAAGGGTTGTCAATAGATTATAAACCAGAAAAAACTCTTGGATTTGATTTTGGTACATTTGGGTCAGCCTTTAGTGCTGATGTAGAGACTATTGTCGAGAATTCATTTCTTACGCATATTAAAAATCCATTTATTAGTTCTATAATCACCTATATTAAAAAGCAGCATGGTTCCGCGCGGTCAACATCCGCAAGGCTATTTAATTTCATGAGAAATATAGAGCAAGCGCCATTCAAGAATGAACAATACCTTAGAATGGTGGATGCTGGCTTGGCATTTAATTTGCCCTATCCGCCAGTAAGTGGTTTGCGAAAAGAAAGAGCTGCTGACGTTCTTATATTTATTGACGCGAGTGGTGGAATGCCTATTTATGGTGACATTGATTTTAAAAGGGTTGAGCAATATGCACGTGCAAAAGGATTAAAATTTCCTAAAATAAATCATGAAGGAATTACAGAAAAAGCAATGAGTATATTCTTTGATGAAAAAGATGCGTCTGTACCTACAGTAATATATATGCCGCTTGTGAAAGATGTTGATGCTCTAAAGAAACTTAATGATCCAGAATATATCGAATTTAAATCTATTGAAGCGTTAAATATAAATACTTGTTGTGATACTACAAAAGGGGTGGTATATCCAGCTGGTACCTATAATGAGATAGATGCAGATCAACTAATCAAACTCATGAAGTTTAATGTGCTGGTAAACAAATCACGCATTTGGGAGGTGATTCATGAAAAAGCGGCTAAAACGTTTTTCTCAAGAGTGATCTCTAAATTGAGAGGTTATTTTAATATTTAACAGGACCTCTGCTAAACACCTCGAAAGATTTCTCTGAATCTATTGATTGCGTAATTTTATTTTTTCAAATTACGCAATTTTATTGATTTTATAGCCATTTCTACATTTTTAAGCTTGAATTTTTTGCGTTCATACTAAGCAACGATATAGGCAATAAAGACTTTTAAAATATGGCCCTTTTGCCTTTCAAATTTACGAGATTGGCAATCATTAAGTCCCAATTTTTGTTTGGCAGTTCTGAAAAATTTTTTGATATTCCAACGATAACCATAATATTCAACGTGCTGACGAGAAGATGCTTTAAAATTGCTAACTTGGTAAACAACGGAAAAATCACCGTTACTCAATTTTCTTTTTAACGCAGTTAAAAAAAGAAAAAATCCTTTTGAACGCATTTCAATGCACGATGCGGTAGTGAAATATGCCGGCATCTCTGAAAAAAGTCTTTTCAAGGAAAATATCGATGCAACTATGAGAAAGCACAATGTTTCTTTTGGCAAGAAGCTGGTACATGGGAAGAAAAGCTGTATGCGTTGTTTGGTGATTTGGTTGAATCTAAGTTTATTCAACCAACGTTTATTACACACTTTCCTGTGGAAGTCTCTCCTCTTGCAAAACGGGATTCAGAGAATTAAGATATCGTTAATCGATTTGAGATGTTTATTGCTGGCATGGAGCTTGCGAATGCATTTAGCGAGCTCAATGATCCGTTTGATCAGGCTGAACGCTTTAAGCAGCAAGCGGTAGCGAAAGAAGCAAGAGATGATGAAGCGCATCATTATGATGCCGATTATGTCACCGCACTTGAGTATGCTATGCCGCCAACTACAGGTTATGGCTTGGGCATTGATCGGTTAACGATGCTTTTTACTAATACATTATCAATCAAAGATGTGATTCTTTTTCCTACATTGAAACGTAGATTCAAATAATAGTTTATTGATTTTTGGTTCCAGTTTTTTCTAGGTTATTTGAATAATTTTAAAGGAGTTGGTAATGAATTTACGTATTTTTTTTTATTTATTCATTTTGTATTTTAGAGCTCTACACGCTCAGGCTTCTATAGAGGAGAAAAAGCTGTCTGGCCTTTCATCTGTTTTTTCTTATAAGAAGTGGCAAAAAGCAGCATCCGATAAGAAGAAAGAATGGTCTGATCAAATAAAAAAACGATTTGCTGTTATCGCCCAGTCTCCTTTTGCTTCCGAGACGGCACAAGTAAGAGTTGGTAATACTGTTTCTAAGCAAGAGCAGGAAGCAATTAAAAAAAGATTTACTTTGGTGAAAGATGCTATAGAAATAAAAGTGGGCAAAGTTGCTTCGGTTCCAAAAATTGCAGTAATTGCCAGTGGTGGGGGAGTTCGAGCATCTTTAGCCACGTTGGGAGCTCTTTCAGGGTTGGAGGAAGCAGGGCTTTTGGACACAGTTTTATGGGTATCCACTCTTTCAGGATCAACATGGGGCTTAGGGACCTGGATACAAAACAGAATTTTAAATAGTTCTCTTTCGGTTCGTCAACATAGTGAAAACTTTGTTCAACTCATAAAGAATAAAAGTATAGCTTCAATGAATAAGGCTGAAGCCAATATTCTTCTTCCGATTTTAATGATTAATGTTGCTTTTGATATGCCCATGAGTTTGATCGATCTCTATGGAGGTTTTGTGGCCAATGTCGTATTGGGAAACTTTGGCCAGAAAAAACAAGTTCAGAGTCTTTCCTCTCAAATGAAAGCGATGACAAAAAGCAGTCCCATACCAATTTATACTGCTGTAAACGGTGAGGGTAATAGTCATAATTATTGGTATGCCTATACTCCTTGGGAAATAAGCTTTGAGCCTACTACAATAGAAGGATTAGGATTTTCTATTCCTTCATGGAGCATTGGCAGAGTATTTGAAAGAGGGGTATCAATAGACTATAAGCCGGAAAAGACTTTAGGATTTCATTTTGGTACATTTGGTTCCGCATTTGCTGCTGATATAGCGACTATTATAGAAAATACTTTTTTACAAGATATTGATAATAAATTTGTACGCTCAATGATTAATTCTATCAGAGAACGATACGGTTCGGTGCGTGCTTCTTCTGCAAGAGTAGTTAACTTTATGAAAGGTGTTGATGGATCTCCATTAAAAAATGAAATAACTCTTAAGCTAGTGGATGGCGGCTTGGCATTTAATTTGCCCTATCCTCCTGTGAGTGGTTTGCGTAAAGATCGATCACCAGACATTTTAATTTTTGTTGATGCAAGCGGAAGTATTTCCGCTCAGGGAGCGACAGAACTTAAAAAGGTTGAACAATACGCACGTGCAAAAGGGTTAAAGTTTCCGGTAATTGATTACAGTATGGTGGCTAAAAAAGTGATCTCGGTATTCCGCGATGAGAAAGATTCATTGGTTCCTATAGTGATTTATATGCCTTTTGTAAAAGATAATTCGCTCATTGCAAAGTTTCAAGATCCAGCATTTGCATCATTTAAATCGCTCGCTAATTTTAGTCCTGTGACTTGCTGCGGCACATTAAGAGGAATGGTGAATGAAACTTATGATGCGGATAGAGCGACAGAAACAGAGAAGTTAATGAAATTTAATGTGCTTGTAAGTCAGGAAATTATTTGGGATGTGATTAGAGAGAAGGGTGGTAAGTCGCTGATGTAGTTGTTTTTTCATAATAGTTACCTAGACTGTTTTTATATAAAAAGGTACCTTGTATCATTACTTACAAGGGCTTTTATGAATACAATATCAGGTGCAAAATATCTCTGGAAGCTTTCAGTCGTTGAAGATAAGCGAGTTGCTAACATTGCATCTACTTATAATATTTCAATGCCAATTGCGCATACACTCTTATCGCGCGGTTTTATCGATCATGATGCGATAAGATCTTTTCTTTTTAGCTCACTTGAAAAAGATGTGGCTCATCCTTCTTTGATGAAAGATGCGCAAAAAGCTGTTGATCGCATTTTGTATGCAATCGTCAATAAAGAGCCGATTTTAGTGTTTGGCGATTATGATGTTGATGGAATTACTTCATCAGCTTTAATGATGATTAGCTTGCTGCCACTTGGTGCGAACGTTAATTTTTACTTGCCACATAGAGTGAAAGATGGGTATGGGCTATCAACTAAGGTGGTAGAACGTGCTGCAGCTAATGGCTATAAAATAATTATCACCGTTGATAACGGTATTACTGCATTTGATCCAGCCCTTAAAGCAAAAGAACTAGGTATTGATCTTATTATCACTGATCATCATAGGCCTCACGCAGAGGTGCCTGATGCGTTTGCGATTGTGAATCCCAATCAGCCAGAGTGCAACTATCCTTTTAAAGGGCTTGCTGGTGTAGGAGTAAGCTTCAAGTTGCTTACCCTTTTATATGAGCAAAAGGGAATACCGCTTCCTGCAAAAGCGTATGAGCTTCTTTTGCTTGGCACGATTGCGGACGTTGTTCCCTTACTTAATGAGAATAGATTTTGGGTACGTCATGGCTTGAGCTACATCAACTCAGTAGAAAGCCTTGCGTTTAAAAAGCTAAAGCAGAATGGTAAACTGGTGCGACCAGTGATTTCTTCTCTTGATATCGGTTTTTCAATAGCTCCGCAGATAAATGCACTAGGTCGATTAGAAGATCCTCGCCAGGGAGTTAAATTTTTAATCGGCAGTGATCAAGCTGCAATTGATGAAGTAGGGAAGATACTTTTTGAGCTAAACGAGACTCGTAAAGGAATTGAACGCTCCATTGTGAATGAGATTAAAGAGCTCGTTGAGCTTGGTGTGATTAATATTAAAGAAGAAAACGTGATAATAGCAACCAGCAAAAATTGGCCTCCCGGGGTGATTGGCTTGGTAGCATCTCGTATGGTTGGTGCGTATGGCAAACCAACGCTTCTATTTCATGAAACAAAAGATGGCCAATTAAAAGGATCGTGCCGATCAATTGCAGAATTTAATATGTTTGATGCATTACAAGAGAGTGCAGAGTTTATTGAACAGTTTGGCGGCCATTCTCAAGCTGCTGGTTTATCACTTAGAAAAGAAAACCTCCCTTATCTAAAAGAGCGTTTAGAAAAACTTGTAGCAGAAAAGTTAACACCGGAAGATTTACAACAAAAGTTGGCTATTGATGCAACTGCGCAACTTAATGATTTTAATCAAAAATTTATGCAAGATATGCGCCACCTAGAACCATTTGGATGTGAAAACAGGCAGCCATTATTTCTTATTAAAGAAGTGATGCAAGTGCAAAAGCCAAAGCTTCTTAAAGATGTTCATGTGAAATGCTCTGTTTTTGCAGATGGCGTGATTAAGCCGGTCATTTTTTTCAATCGTCCGGATTTGTATGAAAAACTTCTTGCTAACGAACAGGAATCATTTTCAATTGTGGCTCATGTTCAAGAAAATCATTGGAACGGCAGGGTGAATATCGAGCTCACGGGGATTGATATTTCAATGAAAGATGTAGCATGATTATTACGATTGATGGCCCCACAGCAAGTGGTAAGTCAACAGCAGGGCGTAAGCTTGCAAAACAGCTTGGGTATTACTATCTGTATACAGGTCTTTTATATCGTGGTCTTGCATTTATTCTTATGAGAGATCATAGCTATGCGCTTGATACTATCGCATATCCTGATATAAAAATTGTTGACGAGATACTTAGTCCAAAGAAGTTTGTGTATAGGTATGACGCTAAAAATTATGAAAGACTTTTTTTTCATGGGACTAATATTACTCTTCATCTAAAAGGTGATGTGATTGGCCAAGCTGCATCGATTGTGAGCACTAACATCCACGTACGTAATCGTTTGAACCTACTACAACGAACAATTGCTAACGATCATGATGTGGTGATTGATGGCAGAGATTCTGGGGCCATAGTATTTCCCCATGCAGATAAAAAATTTTTTTTAACTGCATCGGAGATTGAACGAGCTTCTCGTTGGCAAGAGCTGCAGCGTAAGCGTGGGGTTATGATTACAGTTGAGCAAGCAGTTGAACAAGTGCAAATGCGTGATGAGCGAGATTCTAGCAGAAAAAATGCGCCCCTCACGATACCGAAAGGGGCACATATTATTGATAATAGTAGCTTATCTAGCGATCAAACGCTCGCTGAGATTATTCGATCTCTTCGTCTTTCAATGGAATAGGATTATATTCCTTGAGCGCTTCCGTTATATTAATGATGATAGTGGTGAATCCAACCGTATCTTCTGCAATAAACCCAATACCGCGAATGATATCCTCATGAATGAACTGCTTCTCTCTTGTAGCACCCATAAACTTATCGATGCAATCAAGTAATGATGCACTAATCGAAACTCCATCAGATATTTGGTGAATCAATACCATAGATTTATGAAGCATCACCACGAGCTTATTCTTCACTATTTCAATCTCTTGCTCTAAAAGATCGAGAAGTACTTTTGGTGCAAGAGGAATAGTGGTAAGAGGTGATTCTTTTAGCTTAGTTACAAATAGCTTATGTAGACGGGGCTGAAACTTTTTGAGTACCACCTGGAAATTTTTAACATTTTCAATAATTGATTGAATCTGGTTTTCAAGTGGATTGATAAGAGCTACCAACTTTTCTACTTTTTCAAGTGCAATATCTTTTAATGAAAAGCCACCGCGCCAGATAAATGTTTTCAATATCTCAAGAAGAGCTTCCGTGGTGGTTGGTGGGGCGAGTACAATTACCGGCTCTGTTGAGGTAACAAATTCCATTGCATTCCCTAATTTACGAACTTGATTTTTTAAGTGATCAAGTGGTCGAGCTAATGCATCATTAAGGAGGATGTGCCCAATTTTTCCTGTGGAGTTGTGAAGTAATAGTATCTGCTCAATGAGCTCAGAGGAATTGTTAAATACGCTATGCGCAATCTTTCCGATATCATTAATCGGTAATCTGCCTATTTTATCTATTACGGTTGGATAGACGTTATATAGTTGCTTAAATGTATTAACGAGCTTATGTTCTTTGCCAAACATTGCAGCAGATGAAAGCTTGGAAGATAATTTTAGAATGCCAGCTTTCTGAAGAACAAGGGCATTTTGCTGTGTGACGTTAAGATAATCAATTAGTTCTTGTATTTGAGGTCTGATATTGACACGTAGATTCAAATAATAAGTGCAACATTTTGATATCCTAAATTATCACTATTCA
>CAYGJB010000017.1:0-22689 GCA_964350195.1 uncultured Pseudomonadota bacterium | reverse complement strand
CAACACATGAGATTGAAAACAGAGCATAAACAAATAGAATAGCGAGCTTTTTGGTATGAATACTGCTATTTCTCTCACGCGTCATGATACCACAAAATAAAGTGATGATTACGCTTGAAAGAGTTAACAAATACATATAATCGGAAAACATAAAATAGCTTACTTGGGGGGGAGCGATTGTCTGCATTACGCTGCGATAGCTTATAAGGGCTACAATTCCTACCGTTACAATCAGGACGCTGTCTTCATCCGATGAAAAAGTGAGCACTGAAATGAAAAGCATAAGTAATAACGTGAGCAATATATTGATGATAAGGCTCGGATCTGTTCGTTCACATTCCAGAGTAATAATTGCTTCCTGATGGATATCTGAATACTGTTTTTTATCTTTCTCTAAAACTACTTGACGAATACCGGTACGTACGTCTCGTCCTAAAATATGCCACCCTGGAACATATAATGATTCAGAAAAGACTATATCTTTTTGCTCTGATACAAACATCACATCTTTAGGTAAAAAATTATTTATAATCATCAGGTTTATGCGATGATCATCTAAGGGAAACATTCGATAGTTGAGAGGAGTATGAAAGGTTGTACGAATGAGAAATTGTGCGATACTTATGCCATTATGATCAATGATTACTGGTTCTGAAACGTGATTTAACTCACCGTTAAAAATAGAAAATTTTTTAATTTTATCGAGAGAGACTTCTTTTGGATTGTAGCCAAACCAAAGCGTTCCATCCATAATAAACGTATTCTTTTCTATATTAAAAGTGCTAAAATGAGCAATATTAATGCCGATTGCAACGGTTTTGTTTGTTGGGTTATTAGGTAATAGTTGTGGATAAGGATCATGAGTTATAAACGTGTTATAACGCAAGGTAAAAAAAATGGTAAGAAGAGTAAATGTTACTAAAAAAATTACTGCTTGAAATCCAGCACCAACTCTTTTTTTTGAATATGTTCGCTCATTGGTATCTCCTTTTTAACTTTTTTTCATGATATTATTATCTTGCAAAGCTTGCAACTTGTAATTTTGATATAGGGAAGTAATCAAAATTAAGAGAGTATTTTAGCGCTCAATAGTGATGATGCAAGAAAAGGGAGTACAATAGTGGATCGCGATTGGTGCTATAACCGTCCTTTATTTAATACTTTTCCAGCTTTGAAAGAGAAAGTATTATGTCTTGATCTTGGCAGTTTACCTACTCCCATTGTTAGATTAAAAGGATTAGAAAAGCAATTATCGTGCAATGTACAAATATATATGAAAGACGATGGTGTCACGGGAAAAGTGAGGGATGGTAGGCGCTCTTTTGGGGGTAATAAAGTACGCAAACTGGAATTTTTGCTTGCTGATGCTCTTGTACATGATGCCAAATCAATAATGACGTATGGGTGCATTGGATCTAATCATGTGGTAGCCACTGCATCGCTGTCCAATATGCTAGGTTTGAGTTGCATTGCTATGTTAATGCCACAACCAGTAACTGATGTGGTAAAACGTAACCTACTTTTAATGCATGAAAATAAATGTAGCATGATTTTTAATTCCGATAAAAAAGTTCGTACAATGCAAACGATTTGTTTATGTATGCAGCATGAGCATGAGTATGGCAAAATTCCTTATTTTGTGCCTACAGGAGGATCTTGCCCTATTGGTATAATCGGTTACGTTAATGCAGTCTTTGAACTAAAACAGCAAATAGAAGCTGGCATACTGCCAGAGCCTTCAACGATTTATGTGGCAGCGGGAACCGGGGGGACGCTTGCTGGTTTAGTATTAGGGGTTAAGGCTGCTGGCCTAACATCTCATGTAGTTGGTATTGCTGTTGAGCCCGAAGAAAAACTACATGACTGTGTGGATAAGGTTTGCACTTTGGCGGATAAAACAAATCTGTATTTGCATGATAAAGACCCAAACTTTCCATGCTATATATGGAATAAAAGCGCTGTTACGGTACATCTTGACTCAGCAGGGCCAGATTATGGAATTGTAACCGATGAAGCCTTGCATGCAATTACTCTTTTTAAATTAACTGATAATGTTCAGCTAGATACCACGTATACCGGTAAAGCTGCGGCAGGAATGCTTAAAGAATTGAAACGTGGGAATGATAACGGAGTGGTGCTATTTTGGAATACTTTTTGTTCTGATGTAAAGGTACCAATAATAAAAAGCCGAGAAATGCCTTTGCCGTTTCGAAAGTATTTAGAGTTGTAAGTTGTCTCTTTGAGCGAACTGAAGGGACTATATTATGTTTAATTCAATAATATGCTCACAGCTTATGATCACTTGAATAAATAATGTAGTAATTGTACGATGCAGAAAACTATATGTGGCAATCCGTATGCACCTACAGTGCGATTTTTTGAGGTATTTATGAATCTCGGGATAGCTCTTGCATCATCCTTAAAATTATTAGGGGTGTATATGATGAGAGCGATTATAGTTTCCTCTCTTCTTTTAGTAAACATGGTAACTAACTGCGTTGATATTGGTTCAGATACTGCTGTTGCTCGATTTGATAGTCAAGTGATTGTTAATGACGGTGACCGCGTAGCCGGATTTGCAGCTTTATTTGGAGGGTTTGCACTATCTGATGCAGATACTAGGGGCACATTTGATTCATTTTTTCCTGTCTCGGGTTCTATCTCCTTGACGGGGGGAACATTAATTTTAAATCGAGATCTTATAATACATGATGTTATAGGTATAGGCTTTTTGGGAAATATCATTGGTAATCGTCATATAATGGAAGTTCCTACTATTGAACGTATTCCTAGTGAGGGAGGAGCTAATTTTAGATGTGCTCCCATTTTTCTTTCACAAGCTGTAGCGGGTGAAGATGCGGAAACATTATCATTTAATTACACGGAAGAGTATTTAGCAACTGCGGGTGATGATGGCATTGTTCTGGTGTATAGCACTGCTAATAATGTACTGACACCGATTGATTCATTTGATACCGGTCCGATACCTGCTTTTGATGGAACAGGTGATGTGCGTTGGCGCCCAGGAGAAAATATACTTGCATTTACTCGCCAGGCAAATGGCGCTGGTAATGGATCGGTATGGATTTTCTCCTTTGATGGAGCAACGCTTACGCTCGTGGACAATGTTTTTTTTGTGGGTGATGGGCGTGCATGTTCATGGCATCCATCGGGCGATTACTTAGCAGTAAGTACATTGGTTACTGGTGCACAGATTAGAGTATATCCGGTGGACAGTAGTGGTAATTTGGGAACTGTTGTAACTACCGCTCTTTCGCCAGCTCGTACAGCACAATATGAATCAGTGCAGTTTGATACTACGGGTAATTATTTTGTGGTAGGTCTTTTAACGAATAGCGTTAATCCAGAATTGCTTGTGTATGAATTGTCATTTTCTCCGCTAACAATTGTAGGTATTAATGCTTCACTTAGTATTGGAAGCTCTATTGCAGGTCTTGATTGGGGTAAAGGGCCTAATTATTTAGTGCTTGGTTTGATAACGGGAGGAGCGACCACAGACAATATTCGCGTATACTCATTTGATGATGGTGGTGGTGGTGTTGGTAATGGTTCACTCACTTTTCTTGATAATGTGAACGATTTGGGTCGAACGGTAGAAGGATTGAGTTGGGAGCCTGTGGGAGAATGTTTTTCTGCTAGTACAGATGAGCTTGCAGGAACTGCATTTTTTAATACGTACGCATTTGACAATTCTACTATTACTCTTATTAAGAATGTTACTTTTACAGGATTGAATCCAGGGGATGATCTTGAGGCAACGCGGTGGGGGCCAACAGGACGGTTTGCAGCCGTTTCTGGGGATGATGATATTATACGGCTCTATGCATTGCCTGCTGGTAGCTGCTATACCTGGACAGATTTGATTATAAATGAAGTGAGTAATACTACGTATCATGATGTTTGTATAACTTTTACGGGAAATAATATTTGGAATGGAAATGGTGCCTGTATAGAATTTGAGTCAACATGCACTATTGATATAGCTCAAAATTCAAGCCTCATGTTTCGCGATATGACATTAATAGGATTGGGATTAGATCGCATTAATCTTTTGGATAGCACGAGTACCATGTCATTCAATCATATGCAGATAGTTCTTGATAGTGATTATATGTTTGATATGGGCAGATTAGATGTTATCGATGATGTGCGAGTAATGGGAGAAGGTAACAGTTTTATTCTAACGAGTACGGTTGCAACGCATATTAATGCTGACTCTCGATTTATTTTTGATAAGGGCACTACATTACGCTATGCGCCACTAGATGGAAGTTCTCGTGATTTGCTTGTTCTTGATGAGGACAGCGCGCAGTTAGTTTTTGATTCGGCTAGCTTTTCTACTTCCTCAGCCGGATTACAATTAACAAAAGGAAAAATTATGTTTGATGGAATCTGTACGCTTATTAACGAGGGTTCATCGAGTGCAACGTCATTAGAGCTAGGCGATGGTTTAACTGCTGCAAATAATGTTACAGTAAGATGGCTCCCGGCATCTAATGTTGAACTAATGCTAGGTCAATTTACAGTAAACAACGTGTAATAGTAGATAATGTATAAAAAAATTATTTTTTTAATGTGTATATTTACAAGGTTTGCCTACTGTGTAGACATTGGTTCTGATACGGCACCTAATAGATTTAATGCAATTCAAGTGCTTAATGATGGAGATCGAATAGCAGGATTTGCAGCAATTGACGGAGGTTTTAAGCTTTTTAATTCGGCTACTACGGGAACGTGGGATTCTTTTTTCGCGGCTTCAGGTCAAATTAGCTTGCGGGAAGGAACCCTTGTGTTGAATAAAGATTTAGTAGTGAGTAGTGTTGCCGATATTCAAACCTTTGGTAATATTATTGGCAATAATCATGTAATTAATTTTAGAGGAGGGGGAGAAATTTTGCCTTCTCGTGCAACTAATTGCACTATAGAGCAGGTTACATTTATTAGCTTTGGAGGAATTGGCAATATAAGTAGTGACTGGTTTTCTGATGGAGGCTATGTAGCATTTGCTATTTTTTCAGGAGGATTTTCAGGAGTAGCAGTGTTGAGCTTTGATGGTGCTACGTTCACTTTGGAAACATTCATTCTTAATTTAGACGGTGGCTCTTCTTCGCAAACCAATTCAGTTCGTTGTCATCCTACGTTGCCCTTTTGTGCAGTAGTACGAAGTCAAAGCACGGGGGATGAGCTTTTTTCAGTTTTTTTTGCAGCCGGTGGTCCCACTCTTATTGTATTAGATTCAGATGGTATTGCTACTGGTGATTATGTTGCCTGTGCGTGGCACCCGTCAGGGGAATATCTGGCGGTAGGAGGAACTGAAATTGGCGCCCAATTAAAAGTGTATCCCTTTGATACAGGAACAGGATTATTCGGTGCTCCATCTACTTTTGCTATTACTCCAAGTAGATCTGTACAAAGAGAATCAATGGCATGGAATGCAGATGGTACATTGCTTGCTGTAGGAGTAAATCATACCGGTGCAAATCCAGATCTGCTGGTGTATGAATTTGATGCGTCGCTTGTTACATTGAGTTTGAATGCAAGTGCGGTAGTAGATACGGGAGCGGATGTCTTGTCTGTTTCCTGGAATCCGATACAGAAAGATTTTTTAGCAATCGGTATTGAGGGTGGATTTACCAATTCAGTATTTCTTTTTGAGCATGACTTTAATGCAGGTACTTTAACTGAACAGGGTGATGGTATAAGTGATTTGGATTCTACAGCAGTGCAAACTGTTGAGTTTAGTCCGGATGGTAACTGCTTGGGACTGGGAAGAGATATTTTTGGGGGAGTGGGGGTAGTGCGCTCATATGCATTTGATAATCCTATATTTAATCAAACCTTTTCGATTGATTCTGCTACTGCTATTGCATCTTTTCGTTATTCACCGAGTGGACAGTATCAAGTAACTTCGCAAGAAGGTGGCACTGTAATCGTTGCAGCATTTGAGCGTTTAGCATCTGTAGCAATGCCTCAGAGCACTTTGGCAAATGTGGAATTACTTTTTGAAAATGATGTTATGCTGCAAAACTGCTCTTTGTTATTGAATGGAAATAATGTCATCAACGGCCGGTCGGGACGAGTTACACTTGATTCTAGCTGTGAATTAATAGTAGATGCCAACTCAGGGCTTGTATTAAAGGATGTTACGTTGCGTGGCATTAACACAAACAGTCTCAAGCTTGTAGATGATACCTCGAAAGTTGTATTTGATAATGTACGTATTATTCTTGATGGTGAATACTCTTTTACGCTTGGCTCCTTTGACGTTAACAATCAATTAAGCATAGAAGGTGATGGGTATACTTTTAACTTTCAAACGGATTTAGTATGCACTATTACCAGAAACTCTCAGCTTATTTTGAATGATGGCATTACCTTTAATTATGACCCATCGATTGTATCAAAAACATTACTGCAGTTATATGATGAAACTTCAACGTTAGTTTTAAATGGCGCACGGTTGAGCGCTAATAGTGCAGGAATACAATTGACTAAAGGGAGACTTTTTATTGAGGGGAAATCATTTTTGAATGGTGCGGGTATGTTATTGAATGAAGCAATTGATTTTGGTGATGGTAATAACGTTCTTAATAATTTACGTGTAGAATGGTTGCCTGCTGCACAGTTGATAGTAGAAGAAGGATTTTTAAGGGACAGGAATGTTTAAGTCATTTTGGCTTTATGTTCTTTTATTCTTTTCACACATAGCTTATGGAATGAATGTAGGTTCAGATACATTCGTAACGCGATTTAATAATCAAGTATCACTCACAGAACAGTCAAGAATCGCTGGTTTTGCGGGGTTAAATAACGGTTTTTTATTAACAGATGTCGCTACTCGTGCCCTCTTTGATTCGTTTTTTCCTGTGTCAGGAACTATTCAATTGAATGGGGGCACTCTTAATTTGAATCAGGATTTAATACTACAGGCAGCTACTGAAATTATTACCTTGGGAAATATTAATGGTAACTTTCATCGAATAGAGTTTGCGCCGGGGCCACAAATAGTCCCTTCTGGCAATGTGCAAACAGGGTGCTCAATATCTTTTATCACGGATGAAACGCAGCTGGATCTTGCCAATGAAGTTACGTGGAGTTTCGATTCTGCCTATGTGGCAGTTGCTATTAATGATGCAGGCGGGGCATCAAATCAAGTTCTTGTATATAGCTTTGATGGAACAACGTTGACCTTTGAGGATGGAGTGGATGTGGCTACCGATGTATTCTGTATTAGTTGGCATCCTACCAATGATTGGATTGCATTTGGAAGAAATAGTGGGGGAGGATCAGAGCTTTATATTTATAATTTTGATAGAGCGACAGGTACGTTATCTTTGCTTTCATCCACTAATATTGGTGGTGATGTCAACTCCGTTGCATGGCATCCTTCAGGAGGACATCTTGCGCTTGGCAGTAATAATAATGCTATTCGCGTTCGCGTGTATGTGGTGAGTGGTGCAGGCGCATTGGGTGCCAACGTTACAGTGAATCCCGGCGCGGATGCTAATGCGGTAGATTGGAATAGTGAAGGTACCTTTCTTGCGGTAGGAAGAGATTCCGGTGGCGGTAGCGATTTGCTTGTCTATTCCTTTACGAGTAGTCCACTAGCTTTAAATTTGAATGCAGGAGTAGATGTAGGTAACCAAGTAAATTCTGTGGCATGGAATAAGATTGCTGGCAATAATGATTTAATTGCAATTGGGGTGAATGCGGGCACAGGAAGAGTGCGAGTATATCGGCATAATAGCAGCTTTGGAACACTTACCCTTCTTACCGCTGCGCAGGCAATTAATGCGACTATTGTGAACTTTGTAGATTGGCATCCATTATTTAATTGTCTCGCCGCCTGTTTGAATGTCAATGCTGAAGGTGCTGGCGGAGAGATTAGAATTTATCAATTTGCTAATGATGCACTCAGTGAAGAGGATAGCGAGGAGCTGGGAGATTCTGTATTTGGCGGGCGCTGGTCTCCTGATGGCAACTATTTTGCTTCTGCCGATAATGGCGGAGGGCCGGGCGGCCCAGAGCTTTCTATCTATGGACTTGAGCAAGCATCTGTACCCGAATGTGCGACTACTTTTTTTACGGGCGTAACGCAACTTGCTGCTGCTAATGAAGTGTCATGGAGTTCAGATTCTGAGTATGTTGCTGTAGCTATTAATGATGCAGGTGGCGCTGCAGAACAAATATTGGTATATAGCTTTGATGGCATTTCCTTGACCTTTCGCGGTGGGGTGGATGTGGGAGGTAATGTTAATACGGTCAGTTGGCATCCTACTAATGATTGGATTGCGTTTGGACGAACTACGGGAGCAGGTTCTGAACTGTATATTTATAGTTTTAATAGAACCTCGGGCGCATTGGCTTTGCTTTCTTCGGTTAATATAGCAAATACCGTTAATTCTGTTGCATGGCATCCTGCGGGAGGGCATCTTGCGCTTGGCAGTAATAATAATGCGATTCGAGTTCGCGTGTATGTGGTGAGTGGTGCGGGTGCATTGGGCGCAAGCGTTACGGTAAATCCCGGTGCGGATGCTAATGCGGTAGATTGGAATAGTGCGGGCACGTTTCTTGCGGTAGGGATTGATACTGTTGCAGGAGATGATCTTCTTGTCTACGCATTTAATAGTACTTTGCTGACGCTTACCTTAAATGCGGGAGTAGATGTAGCCAACCAAGTGAACTCGGTGGCATGGAATAGAGTTGCTGGTAATACCGATTTAATTGCAATTGGGGTGAATGCCGGCACAGGAAGAGTTCGTGTATATCGGCATAATAGCGGATTGGGCACACTTACTCTTTTGGTGGGTGCACAGGCAATTAATGTAACTATTGTTAATTTTGTAGATTGGCATCCCTATGCAAGTTGTCTTGCGGCATGTCTTAACGTGAATACGGAAGGTACCGGCGGAGAAATTCGTATTTATAGATTTGCGAGCGATACTCTTACTCAGGATACTAATCAAGAATTAGGAGACTCTGTATTCGCAGGTAGATGGTCTCCTAATGGTCGTTATTTTGCTTCTGCAGATAATGGTGCTGGATCGGTCAGTCCAGAGCTTTCTATCTATGGATTTGATTCCTATTTTCAACGTAATTTCATTTTTAGCAATTTACGATGGTTTTTAGGTGATAATATTACTTTGCAGGATGGCAGTATTACCTTTACGGGAAGCAATCTTATTGATGGCAGAGATAACTGCTTAACTTTATTGCCTACGGTTACTTTAAAGATAGCCCAAGACTCGGGAATCTTGTTACAGAATATTCGCATAGAAGGTCTTAAAAATAGTAGTATCCAGCTGCTTGATACCACAAGTACTTTGTCATTCAGAAACTGCACTTTTGTGATGGATGAAGATATCACCTTCAATCAAGGGAAGTTTGACGTTGTGCAAGGATTTAATTTAGAAGGGGCTTCCCATTCATTTATCTATACTTCAAATCAAAAAAGTAGAATTTTAGAACAAGGTAAGTTGGTGGTGGATACTGATGTTACTTTTAGTTATTATCCAAGTATAAGCTCGAATGCTTTATTAGAAATGACTCATGCAAGTTCTATCTTGAAATTGCAGAGTGCTACACTTGCTACTAGTAATGCAGGTTTGCTTTTAACTAAAGGAATTGTGCAAGTAGATGGTAAATCATTTTTGAACAATGATGGTACCGTGCAAGCAGCGGGGCTGTTTTTTGGAGATGGTATAAATACTGAAAATAATATTGCTTTGGAGATAGAACCAGCAGCTCAGCTAGCGATTTCTAGTGGATTTTTTACTTCTGATAGCATCTAAGGCGAATTATAGATTTCAAAAATAATTAAACTTTGCGTAGGCTAAATCATACTAACTTTGCCTGATCAAGCATCGATTTCTAATTTTTTATACCAAACAAAAGCAGTGGCAGCAATAATTGCACTTGCAATGAGATGATACAATGCAGCATGCGTAAAGCTATTAAAAATTATTTCTTGTAGTTGTCCAAGTAATAGATAGGTTGCTGTTGCAATGGGAACCATGGAATAGTTCCATTGCAGAATCCAGTAGTAAGAGAGATAAAAAAATACAAAATTAATGATACTTGTGATGCAAAAGAGTGTGAGATTATCAGCGTACATCAGGCCACCACTCACAAAGCCAAGCAGTAAAAATATAAATATTCCAGCAATTTTATTCCGTTTGATGATAGAAACGCTATTAAGTGAAATAATGCCAAAGAGGGCAACAGCGGTGATTGTTAGATAGTTAAGAAATATGCTATTTACTGTAACGTTTATGGGAGATAAAAAGCGAAGTGCTGTTAAGTTGGCCCACAAAGGATTCGCTCGAGGGATAAGATAAGTAGCTACTGAATCAGAGCAAGCAAAAAGAGCACCGAGGCTTATACCAATAAGAGGTAAAAGAGGTGTCTTTTTAATGATATAAGGCTGTGGCACTGTTGTTACAAAGTTCACGATTAAAGAGAGCACCAATGCGCGCAAGGTAACTATAATGAGAGAAATACCAAAGGCGCGAAAAAGTTGATCCGTAAATGGTTGGCTGGAAAGAAAATTAAACACTATAGTTGGATAGGCATTAATCAGCTCAAAGAGAAAAATAAAAATGAGAACAGAGAGAAATCGAACAGATATATTTGATTGAAACCAGCGCCATTTACTGAATGCATATATAGTTCCAGCGGCAGCAAGAAGATATATAAGTAGTTGGCTAAGCTTGGCTATGATCGTTGCTAAAAGCAGCTTGTTTTCCTCTTTTTTCGCCCAATCTTCCGGAACATGAACAGAGCGATAGGAGTCAATTATTTTATCCCCAGCAATACTCAGAGTTATGCGAGCTTCACCCTTTTTTAAGTTTATGCCGTTGTCTTTGAATGTTATATGCCAATTTAAACGATTAGGTTGTTTTTCTGAGCGAGCGGTTATCTCAGTGAGCTGATTTTTTGGAATGCCATATTTCTTATTGGTTGCCTCGTAGGCGATTTTTAATGCTTCCGACTTGCTCAGAGAAGCACCCTTTGCAGATTCTGGAAGTTTGTGAAAATATCGTCTTAATGAGCCATCCGGCCCATAGAATAGTTGATGTTCTTCTGCTCGCAACTCGAGGGGACCAGTAAACTTTGCCAATCTAACTATCCAATGAGGTGCTGCTAAATAGCTATCAATAAGTTTGGAGTATTGTGCTTGTTCTTGTTGCCACACAAAACGATGCTGCTTATTTAGTTCTGAAGCTGCTTCAAAAGAGATTATAGGATTAGTCAGAGCTTTCCAATCAGAAAAAGAAATGTTTTGTTTTTCGGCGAATGCTTGGCTTTTAGCAAAAGCTTCAGACCTACTGAGTGATACGCGAGGGTTATCTGGAGAGAAACGGGTGGTGATTCCCCAGCCGATGAGGCACATAGTGCCTACAACAATCAGTCCGTATTGTAGGGTTGGAGAAATCGTTGTATGTTTTTGTTTAATTAGTTGTTCTTGTTTTTGTGGCGCTTTTTTGGGTGCAAGCCATGCTTCGTTTAAATAATCTACTGTAATGTGATGCCAAGATCCATTTCTAATTCGAGCAATAATGATAATCCATAATGGAGTGAAGGCAAGTGCTGCAACCATTATTTTATTCATTAATGCTTCAGGGCCGCTTGAAACAAGTAATGGTAGTGCAAAGAGAAAAACATCATAACCAAAATGTGAAATTATTGCCGGTAATAAGCCAAATCGAAGATAAATACCGCCGAATACGCTTGAAAAAAATATCAACTCTACAAGTCGCGCATAAGCTGGTTGGGCAGGATAATTGGCGTGAGCAGCTCCAAAAATAAATATTTGTAAAACAAATGCTCCAGCGATCCACCAGTTTCTTTTACCATAGCGATTACCAATTAGTGCAGCGCACGATAAAGGAACTGCTCTGAAAAGGCATTCTTCTAGAAAGCCAGCTTGAAGTGATAGTGCGATAGACTCAAACCAGGGAAAATAGGTTGCTAAGACATCAGGATTAAATAGTGCAGAGGAGGGGGTCCACCATCCAAAATTTTTTGTGGTAAAGAGATAGAAGCTGATAACATACATCAATAAGTAAGGTATCAAAAGATAAGCACCAACAGTGTACCCGAGCACGGCGTAGCTGCTTGCTACGTGCGGATTAAAAAGTTTCCAGAACTGGATTTTATTTTTAAAGGCTGCTCGTGTAAGTCCTTCAGCCGTAACAAATACTAATCCAAGCACGATGGTTAAAAAGATTAAATTGTAGAGTACTCCCACGCCGAGTTGTAATAAAAAATTAGTCGGCGAAAAAGAACTATTGTATTTCATCCAATAGAGAGGCAACTTGTTGATCATGGTAAAAGAAAGTGCCGCTGAAATGCCTAAAGCCCAATATAGTCCAACTTTCAAGATAAGAAGACGACTTTTTATAAGATAGAATAAGCCGAAAAAAGAGCACCCTATGCCATACAGAATAAGCATTAAAAGGGTTCCGAGATAGGCTATGTTTTCATTGCTTGATCGCATTTCTTGATAGCGATTGATAAACCCTTCAGGTTCTTTAACGTAATGGCTAAGTTGCGAAGGATGATCACCGCACACTTCAATTTTTAATCGATATAGTCCTTCACCAATCTTTTCTTTAACTCGTTCATACACAAAGGTATGATCTATGCGGCCAGATAAGGCGGTGTCTTGAGAAGATTCTACTAGCTTGTAATCTGTAAGTTTATTATTCCATGGTTCTGACTGAAGAAAGGTTTCAGCTATTTTTTGTGCACTATTAGTTGTGATATTATTGCCTACAGTATTTTCTGAAAGCTTTTCTTTAAACTCATATGGTGCGCCGCTTGGGGTGAAGGCAATCGTAGCTTCATGCTGCTCAAAGGGCTTAAATAGCCGTACTTGCCACGTATAGGGGTGATATAAATTTTTATTCATTACAGTAACTAAAGCATCCTTTCCTCCTGCTTCAAGTTCAACAAACGTTTTGAATTTTTCATCTGTAGCAAATGAAGTAGCTGTGTATGCATTTGTAGGACCAAGAAAAAATTGTTTTGAAATTTTTAGGGCTTTTTTAACAGCGTTAGATCGATTCATTGTTATATCAAGATGAATGATAGGAAATGCTTTGGGGAAATAGTGATACGATGCTATTGAACAAGCGATTGAGCCCATAATAAAAAATAACCAAGTAATTATTTTTGATGCATATTGTTTCATATAGAATTTCCTTTGGTGAGTCAGTAGCATCGGCCTTACTAATTTTCTTGTTTTTCGCTATAGTATTACTATTAGTTAGTACCATAGAGGGAGCTAAAATCCAAGGTTAATGCATGAAACAATTTCTTTCAATTCCAATTCAACTGAGTGCGATTATTGTTGCCGTTTTCTTGTTCGGTGGTATGGTTCCGGATTCAATAATTCGTGTGAGCTACACTTTTAGTGTCATTTTTAAGGAGCTGTTAAGCAGTGTGCTTCCTTTTATGGTGTTCTTTTTTGTTACAGCAGGGATTCTTTCTTTTAAAAAAAATGCACCTTTAATATTAGGGGTGATGTTGGGTTGTATATTTATATCCAATGGCTTAGTAGCTTTATTAAGTTACCTAGTAATGTGGGCGGTAGGAGGAGCGCTTTCTTCTGATACTTCTCTTGTCTCATTTACAACACAAGCAGCATTGGTACAACCGTATTTTAGTTTCTCGATTCCACTTCCATTTAGCGCAATTCATGCATTAGTAACGGCGATAGCTTTGGGTTTAGTAAGTTCATTTATGCGAATTCAATATGTTGGTAGTGTTATTGCCATTGGCAAAAGAGGGATTGAAAAGATCATTATGTATATGTTTATTCCTTTGCTTCCATTATATGTTTTAGGCTTTTTGCTTAAGATTCGTTCTGAAGGTATTTTTGCTTCTCTGTTACAGCAATATGGTAGCGCATTTATCGTTATTGTTGTTTTGCAAATATCGTATCTTTTTTGGTTTTATTTTTTAGCTAGTGGTTTTTCTTTTAAAAAGTCATGGAGCGCTATGAAAATCGCTTTTCCAAGCTATATTACAGCTTTTAGTACGATGTCCAGCACCGCAGCTATTCCGATTTCGATTAAATCAGCAGAAAAAAATACTGGTAATAGCGAGCTTGCAGGCGTGGCTATGCCAATCATGGCCAATGTGCATTTATTGGGAGATAGTATTGTAACACCAATCTTGGCAATGGTTACGATGTTGGTATTTCAAGGGACTTTGCCAACTTTCTCTGTGTATTTAGGCTTTGTTTTTTATTTTTGCGTCACTATGTTCGCAGCTTCCGGAATTCCGGGCGGAGGACTTTTGGTCATGATACCGATATTTAAATCACAGCTTGGTTTTACTTCTGAAATGGTGAGTGTGATTATGACTATCTATTTTCTACTTGATTCATTTGGCACTGGCGCCAATGTAATGGGAGATGGTGCACTTGTTATTATCGTACATAAAATTCTGAAACGATTAAGATTAGCTTAAGGACAACTGGCTTTCATAGATACGTCTAATTCATCTGCTAGTTCAATAGTTTGTTTAATTTGAAGCCATTTTTCGTAGCCATTTTTTTCGGATAGATACAATGGTGAAGGACTTAATTCTACTCCATTTTCAAGGCGGACTCCGCGATTAATAAGCATGGAAACTATGATAGGATTATTCTGTTTTATGGCATCTTCGAGTGCTTGAGAGGTGCAATTCTCCTCGGTCATTAACTCAGCTATTAAAGCAAGATTAAGCTCTTTTCCTATGGCATCCTGGAGAGGTGTTCTACCATGTCTTCCGCGAGTGTTTCGATTGGCATTGTATTTGAGCAGCAAATATACTTCTTCTTCTCTTGCCTGTGAGCAAGCAAGATGAAGAGGTGTTCGCTCTGCAAAAAACTCTTTTTCTTCAATGGGAGCATTTTCTTCTAAGAGCATACGTAGCCCTTCTATATTACCATTTGAGCATGCCCAATGAGTAGCTGTATATCCCATCCAATCTTTTTCGTGTAAGGCATGCTTTTCATGTTTAAGAGCAACACGCAATATAGCGTTTTCTTTGTGGCTTGTTGCGGCAATTATAGTGTTGTTACCATAGCGGTCTTGTGGGAGAGAAGTTCCACTCTCTTTGTATACGGTTTGTAATTTTTCAACTGATCCTCGCCATGCATGTTCTATATGAGGAAACTGAGTCGCTTCTTTTTTTTCAGATCTTTTTATTAAGTCTAGCAATGAATATGCGCTGAATAGTGAGTTAGGATGGATTAAGAATAAAAAAATAAGTAGTCGCATCTGTTCCTTTCTTATTGAAGATCAAAGAGAGTAAGCAGTTCGTATACATGATGAAATGTTTTAAGAGAGCATTTCGTTTTTTCAGTTTTTTGCTTTTTTGAAAGTAGAAGCTGCTTAATCTGAAATTTTTCTGCCTCTCTAATCAATAGATTGATCTGATTTATTGGCTTTATGTTTCCTGTTAGGCTGATTTCGCCAAGGGCAATTGTTTTTTCTGGTAGTGGTTGTTGAAAGTAGCTTGAAAGAAGAGCTAATGCGATACCAAGATCTGAGGAGCTTCCTTTAATTTTAAATCCACCGCTCACTTTGCAAAATATGTCATGTGTACTGAGTTTTATATGGAGATATTTTTCTAATATTGCAGCGATAAGAACCACTTGTTTGTGATCAATGCCGGACACAACCCGTTGTGGCATCATAAGCTTTGATTGAATAGTAAGTGCCTGTATTTCTAAGAGTAATGGGCGTGATCCTTCCATAATTGAAATGAGAGCAGCTCCTGATTCGTGAGATACATCATCTAGAAGGTATGCATTGATATTGGCCATTTCTTCAAGGCCTTGCGCGCCCATTTCAAAAAAACCTATTTCATTAATAGTGCCAAACCTATTTTTTACTGCTCGTAATATGCGGGTTTGCCATTGATCTTCCCCTTGTAGATAAAAGACACCATCCACCATGTGTTCGAGTGTTTTTGGGCCGGCAATGATACCTTCTTTGGTTATGTGCCCGGTGAGAATCACGCAGATACCCTTTTCTTTTGCAAGCCGCATGAGCTGAAAAATTGCTTCACGAAGCTGGCCTACACTTCCTGGCAAGCTGCTGGATCCTGGTATAAAGCAGCTCTGGATGGAATCTATTACTATAACAGCCGGCTTAGTTGCTTCTGCGGTTGCAAGAATAACACCGAGATCGGGATTATCTGAGAAAGTAAAATGCTCTGCATCGCAAGAAAGGCGCATTGCTCGTTGTTTCACTTGTTGAAGTGATTCTTCCGTGGAAAAATAACTCACCAAATGTTTATGGGCAATAGCATTGCAAACTTGTAATAGCAATGTAGATTTTCCAATACCAGGGTCTCCCGTAAGTACAAGAAGTGAATTCTGCATAATGCCTCCACCAAGTACTCGATCCCATTCTGCAATACCACTTACAATTCGGGGCTGTGATTCGAGTGAAACGGAAGAAAGATAGGTGAGAGTAGTGGCTTGCTGGGGACCGGATTTTTGTTTGTAGGCAGAGGTTTTTTCTACAGATTCTAGAAAGCTATCCCATTCATTACATTCTGGGCAGCATCCAAGCCATCTTACGCTTATATAGCTGCATGACTCGCAGGTATATTGTATCTTTGCTTTGCTCATTGAGTTTGGGCTTCTTTAAACTCATAATAATCAAATGGCTTGTCTATTTTATAGCATGCACGGCAACGAGCAGTAAATTTTTCCATTCCGGCAGCGACTACAAGAGGACCGGTGTTTTTTGAAGTTGCTTCATTATTCTCAAGAAGTTGTGAAAAATGAGCATCAGCTCCACAGCTTGTACATATTGCTTTCAACTTTGTAACAGAATCAGCAATTGCAAGAAGTGCTGGAATCGTACCGAATGGTACGCCGCGGTAATCCATATCAAGCCCAGAAACGATAACTCTTGTTCCTTTAGCCACAAGTGTACAAATCGCATTTACAATATCATCGGTATACCATTGTACCTCATCAATGCCGATAACTTGATAATGTTCCTGCTCTGCCTTTGCAAGAAGATGCATGCTATTATCTGTGGCATGAGCAAGGAGTGAGGTGCCATTGTGAGAGGTGATATTCTCTGTGTCATACCGATCATCGATTGCATGCTTAAAAACGGCTACTTTTTGTTTTGCTATTTTTGCTCTGCGTAATCGGCGAATGAGTTCTTCTGATTTGCCTGAAAACATTGGTCCACAAATTACTTCTAATGATCCTTTGCGAAATGAATGATTTGTTGTCATCTATTTTCTCCGTGTAGGTTGAGTTTACGGTTTTGATTAGATTAATAGATCGATTGAAATAGGCAACAAATCTTTGCAATGAAGGCTGAAAACATTACTATAAGAGAGATAGCATTAAAAAACCCATTTTTTTATGGGGTTGTTATTAGGCTCATCTTTTTAAAGGGAGTTTTTGGGTTGGCTTTTTCAATGCCCCTTACTCTATGTGGCGGAAGATAAATTTAGGAACCTACATATAGATTTTAGGACTGAAAGTGATGATTGAGGTCTCGAATGGATAAACTTTTTTGAGAATGAATAATGCAATTAAATAAATTTTTGGCACGCGCTGGCGTGTGCTCGCGCCGTAAAGCGGTTGAGCTTATTAAAGAGCGATTAGTGAAAGTTAATGATAAGATAATAACCGATCCAGCTTTTTCAGTGTCCGAAGAAGATAAAATATTGGTGCGTGATAAGCAGGTGCTAACTGAGAAAAAGATCTATATTTTGCTCAATAAACCTAAAGGCTACATCACGACCACGTCTGATGAAAAAGGGCGAGAGACTGTTTTGGACTTAATCGGTTCTTCTCATAAACAGCGCATATATCCGGTTGGCAGATTAGATAGAAATACAACAGGGCTTTTATTGCTCACCAATGATGGAGAAGTTGCCCAACGTCTTACGCATCCAAAGCATGAGATGAAGAAGGTGTATCATGTGACTTTGGATAAGCCTTTTTTGGAAAAAGTGCGTTCTCAGATAATTAAAGGGGTGCGCTTACGAGATGGTAAAGTGGTAGTTGATCGAATTTCTCATGCTCTTGGTCCGAAAAAAAATCAGCTTCGCATGACTATTCACAGCGGACGAAATCGCATTGTTCGTCGCTTGTTTGATTCGCTTGGTTATAACGTAAAGCGGCTTGATAGAGTGCAATACGGTCCTTTTGTAAAAAAAGGTTTGCCGGTGGGGGTATGGAAAAAGTTAAGTAAAAAAGAGATAGATAGTTTAAAGAAAGTTGCTGGATTGGAATGATATGCAGGATATGTATTTAGAAATTAAACAATCCCCAGAACTCTCTGGGGACGTTTCTTTATTTGGGGCTAAAAATGCTGTTTTGGTAATAATGGCCTCTTTACTATTAACACGTGGTGAATCTCGATTGAAAAATGTTCCTGCTTCAAGTGATGTGCTTCATATGATCAAGCTTCTTGAATCATTGGGTGCATCGATTCACTTTAATCGAGAGGAGCATGAGCTTTTTATTGATACCCTGCGGGTAAATAAGTGGTGTGTAAAGCCAGAAATTATGAATAAAATGCGGGCTTCTATTTTGGTGATGGGCCCTCTTTTGGCACGATTTTCTCGAGCTGATATAGCTTTGCCAGGAGGATGTGTTATTGGTAGCAGGCCAATCGATTTTCACGTGAAAAATTTTCAAAAAATGGGTGTTGAGATTGAAGGTAAAGGATCTTACCTCAAGGCTCATGTTCGAAGCTTTACATCGGGAGAGCTTGTTTTAGAGTATCCAAGTATTGGGGCGACTGAGAACCTTCTAATGGCGGCAGTATCTGCCCCAGGATCTACGAAAATAATAAATGCGGCTCTTGAGCCGGAGGTGATGGACTTGATAGCGACGCTTCAAAAAATGGGGGCTCATATTGAAGTTCATGCTCCTGCTACGATTGAAGTACGGGGTGGGACTGAGCTAAAGCCAATTGAGCATGAGCTTGTGGCGGATCGATTGGAGGCGGGTGCACTTCTTTTGGCAGCAGCCATCACGGGTGGAGCTGTGTGTGTTACGAATGCTATACCAGATCATTTGGCTGTATTTTTATTAAAATTAGAAGAAATGGGGCATCTAGTGAAAAAGGGACCTAAGCAGGGCATCACGCTACAAGCCACCAAAGCTCCTCAGGCAGTTTCGTTCAAGACTTCTCCTTATCCAGGATTTCCCACCGATTTGCAGGCACCCATGATGGCATTGCAATGTTTGGCTCGCGGGAGAAGTGTGATTGATGAAACAGTATTTGAAAATAGGCTTGTGCATGTTCGTGAGCTTCAAAAAATGGGAGCTCAAATTTCAGTAGAAGGTTCCAAGGCTATTATTACGGGTGTTGATGAGTTGTATGGGGCACGAGTAATCGCTTCGGATATTCGGGCTTCCTGTGCATTAGCTTTAGCGGGGCTTGCGGCAAAAGGAACCACTATTATGACAGGTCTTTCTCATTGGCAACGAGGGTATGATAATTTGCATAAAAAGCTTGTTTCTTTGGGGGCTTCTATGCTTTTTTACTCATCAAATGAGCTTTCTCATTCTTTGAATATCGATCTTCAAAAAGAGAGTCAGAAATATTGATTCTTATTGCTTTGCTATGCTAAAGTTAAACTACAAGTTAAATTTTTATACTGGGGAGAGAGTATGAAGAAGTTATTGGTTACACGTTTGTTTTTTGGAATTTTTGCCTTCGGACATGTGTATCTTTGCGGTCAATATGAGTTAGGGGCTCAATATAGCTCACAAATGAATACTCCTGATATATTGGTGCAGGAAAACGTAAGTGAATTTGCTCCAAAATTTAAATATGGAGAGGCGCCTCTTGGGCTTCCGGAATTTGAATTTGGCGCAATTAAGTTAAAGTCTGGTGGGCTAGGGAGATGTGGCGGAGTAACTTTAGTGCCTTATCCTGGTTATGACGTGATAGTCCGATCTCAAAGGTATCGTAAAGGATGGTTTGGTAAAGAAGCAATACCGACAGCTAATCCTCTTTCTGGCTGGGTAGAAGTTCCTCAAAGTGGTCTTCGAGTGAAATACGATCGAGCGGGACTTGGGGAAGATCATTATAAAATCCATTGCCGTGTTGTAGGTCCAAATGGAAGTCGATCTGCTGATTGTCAGCGTGTATTATCTATGCATTATGTGAAACAAGGTCATTGCCTTGCTGGGCTTGGCGGTACCGATGCGCAATATTCGCCTCTGAATATGAGAACAAAGAGTAGATAGGCTAGCTAAAGCTGCCAGATAGTTCAGTGATTTCTTTGGTAATTTTAGCTTGACGTAGTTTATTGTATTCGAGATTGGTTGCTTCTAATAGTCCGTTTGCGTTTCGCGTTGCACTGTCCATGGAAACAAATCGTGCGGCATGCTCGGACAGAAGAGATTCGTATAACAAAAGCTGTATCTGAGATGTTACGTATCCAGTTACCAATCTATCAAGAATTTCTTCGGGCGTTTGCTCCCAAAGCAAGTCGCTCATTTCTCTTGGGTGCTCAGCGGAGTTTTGTAGGATTGGAATAATTTGGTGAATACGTGGTTGTTGCACGAAAAAATTCTTAAAGCTATTATTCGCTACCAATACTGTGCGATAGGGCTCTTTCATATGTAAAATTGAATGAGCTATTTCATGTGATATACCCAGAGCATGCTGCATAGAAAATTTAGGATAAGCATGTTTTACGGTTCCTATAGAAAAAGAAGAACAAAACTCTACGGCTTTTTGTCCTACTGGTATGATATCAATTTCTTGATCAGAAAGTTCGTGTAGCTTTTTTGACGCAATTTTAAAAAGATGGTTGTTAAAGCTTCCACAGAGTCCTTTTTGTGATCCAATGATAATGAATGCCGTTTTAAACGATTTTTTTTCATTAGGGTGCAGTATGGTATGTCTCCAAGTAGGTGCATAGGAAAAGAGCTGTAGAAAGATAGTGTTTAGCTCATGGGTATAGCTGGTAATGATACTTTGAGATTGTTTGAGCTGAGAATGAGAAGACATAGCAATAAGGCGCATGGCATGAGTGATTTTTTTTATAGTCTCAATGGCATGTATACGTTGACGTAACTGTATGAGCTTTGACATAGTAAAATCCCTGGATAATTATTCATAATGTACTTGGTATTTCCCTCTTTTGCAATTACTCTAAAAGTAAGTGGGTAAAGGTAAGAAAGCAGTTATATGATAATAATAATCGATGGCTATAATCTTATTAAACATGCTAATACCACTCAAATGATTGGGAAGGCCGATCGCAAGGCTTTTCTTAAGATGATTAGTAGGTATAGCAAAAAGAAAAAGCACAAATTAGTGGTTGTGTTTGACGGAGGAGATTCGTCTTGGCCTTATCGCGAGGTTGTAGCAGGGGTGGTAGTGATATATTCCGGATCACGCGAAACAGCCGATTCAGTGATTATGAGCTACATAGATGATCACCACGCAGAGGAACTTCTGGTTGTTTCATCGGACAATGAGATTGGTTGTTTTGCTGGGCAGCGTGAAGTTGTATCTATTGGGTCGGAAGAATTTTATTATTTATTGAAAGAAGCTTTATGGGTTCAAAAAAATCTTTCTTCCGATGTCTTAGTGGAAATAGATGAAAACATTGACGACGAAGACATTGACGAAATAATGGAGGCGGCCTCAGTACGTGTGCCAATAAAGCAAGAAGATATGCAAAGATTTCAACGCTCTCAAAAAAAACGATTTTCAAAGCGAGATCGCGTATTACTTGAAAAGCTAAAAAAACTATGAATCAGATACTATATACAGAAGAAGATATTTCTAAAGTGGCTTTGAGGCTTAAAAAAGAGCTTAGTTTATGTGATGTGATGACTTTCACTGGCCCATTGGGTGCAGGCAAGACTACTCTTATTAGAGAGCTATTCAAACAGCTTGGCATAAAAGATTCGATTACGAGTCCCACGTTTGCCTACATGAAGCAATACAATAGAGAATCGGTTACGTACTATCATTTTGATCTGTATCGTATTGATACGTTGGAAGGGTTTGTAGGGGCTGGATTTGATGAATATCTATATCAGGTAAGTAGCAAGGCAATAGTTGAATGGCCAGAGATTATCATGCCTCTTATTATCAAAAATGCATGCCATGTTGTAATTGATTACCTTGGTGAAGATGAAAAGAAGCGGTTAATAACTTGGCATTGCACGCGAGAAGTTTAATATGGGTGATAGAATGGGGCCTTTAGATCAAAAACCGGATTATCTCGTTTGTACTTGTATGGGGGTGATGGCTTCAGAGATTAAAGAGGCTATCAGAGAGGGAGCGTCTGATTTTCAAGCGCTTTCAGAGCAATTAATGGTAGGGGTAGGGTGTTCAAGTTGTGTTCCAGAGATCAATGAACTGCTCAAAGAAGAAGGCCTGGATTGAGGCTAAGCTGAAAGTGAGACTTTAACAAATTGAAAAAAGAGTAGTAATTTGCAAATTTGTAGTTGAAATCCCTGCGAAAAACAAATATTATAGTTGAACGTGAAGGATGTATTTGACATTATCGGCGAGATTCCCGAGCGGTCAAAGGGGACGGACTGTAAATCCGTTGGCTCAGCCTTCGTAGGTTCGAATCCTACTCTCGCCACCATGATCGCGGGAATAGCTCAATTGGTAGAGCGACAGCCTTCCAAGCTGTAGGTTGCGGGTT
>CAYGJB010000016.1:0-23682 GCA_964350195.1 uncultured Pseudomonadota bacterium | reverse complement strand
TTCTCCTTTTTTCTAGAGGCTTTTCAAATTATTCGAATTTTGGGATAGGTTCTTTATCAATAAACAACGATAACTGCTCATCTTGCTCGTTTGGCTGAGAATAGAGTTTGTTCATAGTATCTTTAAATAAGTCATAATCTTTTGAGGATAAAAGAACAAAGTAAACAGTTTTTATTTTTGTAGAAGCATTTTCTAGGTAATTAGTTACTGATTTTAATGCTACATTGGCAGCATCATTTTTAGGATATTTATATATTCCGGCACTAATAAAGGGAAATGCTATAGAATTAATAGTATGTTTATCTGCTAGAACTAATGAGTTTGTATATGCACTTGCAAGTAGCTCGTTTTGTCTAGTTAGGTCTTTATTCGGATCATATATAGGGCCAACGGCATGAATAATATGATTAATTCCCTTTTCTTTAAGGCCACAGCTCGGTGTAATTATGGCTTTTCCTGTAGAACACTTTTTATCTTTGCACTCGCTTTGCAAATGACTTAATCCAGCTGCGTTAAAAATAGCGCCACATACGCCACCTCCAGTCTGTAAATTAGCATTTGCTGCGTTTACAATAGCATCAGCCTTAGTATCTATGATGTTACCTTGTCTAATAATTAGATTAATATTGTTTTTTATGGAGTAATTTGCATCAAGTTTCGCTGCTATCGGTGCTGGTGGATTTTTTGTTAATGTTCGTTTTACTAGTTGAAACGTTGCATAAGCTATGAGAGTATCAAGCGCTACTAATGCCGTAAGTTTAGCTACAGAACAAGATTTTTTATTCTCTAAACATTTTTTATATTCAGAGTGATTTAAAAAATTTTTTACTGTTTTTAAATCAGCTTTGGTAGGCATGCGTAGAGAGCGAAACCAGGATGTTATATTTTTAATTTTAGAAATACTTTTATTTGCTTCGATGTGCTGCAAAGAAAAAATTGCTATTATGGCTAATAAATAATATTTTAGTTTCACTATAATCCTATATCTTTATAGTAATGACCTGTTTTATTTACTAACAGAATAGCAATTCAGGGGAGGCTAAAGCAAGCTTTGTGAGATAATTAATCAAGAAAATGAAAAGCCGCCATTTATCCATACGCCCCATTGAGAGAGGGTGTTTCTGCTGGGGATTTTTTCGCTTGGATCATTAATGCCCTCAAACTCTATTGAGCTGCCAAGGCCAAGATAGGGAACAAACCAGTCATTCTTTGATTCTTGCCAGCCATACCCTAGATAGAAAAAGAGCTTGTGTGTGAGGACCAGCTCAGAAGCGGCAGAGGAAAGATCTAAATCTTTTGTACTTATAAAAACTGGCGAGTTAAGATCTGCTAGGTTGACTTGATCGGAAAGAGAATTGCCGTGCAAAGTGGCAGTGCTTTGTGTTTCATCGCTATTGCCTCCTAGAATACTTACTGCATTTTGAATTCCTTTGAGGCCATATGTGCGATCAGGGATACATTCATTGAGTGAAATTTTTTCATGGCTACGAAGCCAGCCATTATACCCAATGTCAAATTCTAATCCTTTATAAGTGTAGCCAAACATAGCTAAAAATTCGAATTCTACCGATATGGAAACATCGCAACAAAGGGTGGTAACGTTTATCGCTGGCGTGAGAGTACCGGTATATGATTGGTCGGTAGCAAATTCTTTGAGCAGAATAAATCTGCTGCCAAAACCGTTTTCACAGAAATCAAATGAGCGAGTTTGGCGTGCTGCAAAGAGATGAGAGAGATTCAGTTCTGCAACGAGAGAAAGCTCTTGTTCGCCATCTGCTTCCCAAAGTAAGGCACGTCCTGAAAAGCCGCCGCCAATTTCCCAATGCTTGCCATTGCCAATGATCGGCTCAAAGTAAAATTTTCCTTTGGGGCGACTGCCGGTAGGAGCTACTACTCTGACATTTAATCCGGCATAGCCATTTTCAGTGTTTACAAGATCGTATCCTAATATTAATAGAAGGTCAGCCAAGCCGCCTTTGCTTTTTGATCCGCAAAGCTTGCCAAATTGAAGAGGGTTGCTCATTTGGCCGTACGTTTTGTTTCCTACCAATGCTTGAGAAAAAGATGTGTATGGCGGAGTTACTGAATCTGTATCCATATAAAGTGCTGGAAAAGGTACGTTGCTGCCGCTATTTAAAATAGTTTCATCTAATTTAAAATCCCATTTAGTCCATGTAAGTGGAGCATGGGCAGCAAGATAGAGTCCTGGGAGCCATTGATCAAAGCCTATATAGGCACTAAGTGTGAAGATAAAGTTTTTAATTTCTGGATTGAGGCATACTTCGCTTTGAAACTCAGGAGACAAGCCAAAATAATCTGCAAGAAGTGCACTAGAATCACGAGACTCTATTTCACTTCCTGATATAAATAATCTGTCGGTGCCCCATAAAGCTTGCGCAATACGATTTGACTTAAAGGATGTTTTAAATTCTGGCGTTGCTTTGAAAGTAAAATAGGGATTATCGGCTTCAAAGCGATGCTCATAGGGATGAGATCCAGTTATGTAGCGTACCGCATCTACTGATTGAGAACGGGGCGTGAAAATGGATAAGCCCTGAAGAAAAGGGCTTTGAGCCTGAAGGAGAGAGGTATATATGAGTAAGGAAAAAATTTTTTTGAACATATCTGTCTCCTTTAAAATGCTATACCACCTTTAAGCCATACGCCCCAAAATGAAAGGGCCGTATTTACGCAGGGAGGTTCATGTGCTTGTACTGTTACTGTGCAGGCGCTACTTTGCCCGAATTCAACTTCGGCACCAAATCCAATATACGGTGTTGAGTTTTGCAATGTAATAACATGGCTAAAATGAGAAAATATTTTATGTGATCTGCCGCGTGTACGCGCGCTATTAATATCAATACTTTTACGGGTTAAGAGCACCGGCTGGATAGATGTGTTGATTTGATCGCTGCCTCCTGGTGATGTATGCAGAGGATCAAATGTGCCATCGCTATTAGCAATCGCGGGAAAGGGGTTATCAATCTTTTGGTTTTGTTTGCTAGTTGTTATTTGAGCAATTGTGATAGCACCAGCTTTAGGAATATTGGTTCCACTTTTTATGTTAGCATTGCTTTCTGTTGCAGATAATGGCACTGGCGTGTTGAGGCCATTGTCCTCAAACCCAAATACATACGCATCTCCCTTGAGTGCCCATGAAGACATTTCAAAGGGAATGAGTGGAAAAAGTATGATATCTTCGCAGCTCTTTCCCCAAAAGCTGTAACCAAATCCCCAGCTATTTTTTTCTTTTTGATATCCCAGCATTATTGCAAGATCTGCTTGCACAGATGCGGTGACCTTTACTGGTAGCGTGGTGATATTAGCGATGGTGGTAACTTCTTGCTGGTATTGCACATTAGGGGTAATTTGTTCGCCTCCTACCATTCCTCGTAGATTATTCTCGATTGTGCCAGTCATTTTTTGAGCGAGCATATATCGGCTATTGTGGCTACCGCATAAATCAAATGATCGTTGTTGCTCTGAGCTGAACATATGGGTGATATTTATATCAAAAAATAGGCCAGCTTGCTCTTGCGTTGCTTCATTCTCCCAGATCATTATATGGGTTGAAAGGCCACCACCAACTTCCCAGTGATGACTATTGCCAACGATTGGTTCAAATAAAAATTGTCCGGTTGGCTCATTACCTGTTGGGATAGAGATGCGAATATTTCCGCCAATGTGATATCGTTTTTTTTGCAATAGATTGTATCCCAATGCCACCTGAATATCAGAAAGTTTGGTAATTCGTTCAGATTGGCAGTTCATTTTGGCGTGTTCAAGCTTATGAAAAGTAAGACCGCTTGCTTTAGGAGTATCGCTGCCAGAAATAAAGGAGGTAAAATTGCCCACGAGCTGTGCACGGGAGATACCTGTTGCATTGAAATATCCCGGATCATGCGCATTTGATCCAGTGGTGATTAATGTTTCACAAAATCCTAAATCCCATCGTGCATAGCAAATAGGAGCATGGATATGAAAATAGATACCGGGAATATATTTATTTAGTTCCACGTGAAAATCGATATCCACAAGCGCCTGATTTATTTTTGGCCGAACAGAAACAGAACTTTCAAAATCGGTTGGCAGCCCAAAATAGTCAGCAAGCCAATGTGCCTCGGCACGATTAGGTGACTGGCTTCCGGTGAGAGTGAAGGTACTTTTACACTCAATTATGGTGTCTCCAAAGAAGCATTGAGCTATGCGTTCAGGTCGAAATGACATGGTAACTTCCGGAGTTATTGCCAGCGCGCCGTGCATCGTATCAGTATTTAAAATATTTATTTTATTTTCCCATCCTGTAAGGCTGCGTGCCACATTTACTGATGGTGAGTGAGGTATAATAATTGTTGTAACCCGCTTGTCTGCCAGTGCAATTGGAAAGAGAAAGAGGGTAAATACTGTTATTATGCGCCTCATATTGTGTCCAATTAAAATGTCATACCGCCTTTAATCCAGATACCCCATTGAGAAATTGCACATGAAATGCATTGATCACAAGCTTGCTCGCAACTATTTGAGCTATTGTGGTTAAACTCTACCTCGCCGCCAATCCCAAGATAAGGAACCCAATTTTTTCGTTTTTTCCAAGCGTAACTAAAGTGAGTAAATAGCTTGCTAGACATACCGCTAGATCTTCGCTCACACACATCGATATCTGCTGATGATATAAAAACGGGATTAATGGAAGTTTGTATTGATAGACTTGCAGTTGTGGGATCGGAGCTTAGTGGATTATCAGCAGTTCCCCCGCTACCATCTCCCGTAGCATTTTGAGGATTATCGATGCCAGGGTTTAGTATTGCTTGGGTAGTTGTGCGATCAGACGTGAAATTTTTACCTGCATTAATAGTTGCGCTGTTTTGTGTTGCAGATAAGGCAATAGCACCTTCTAATGGACCAGAACTCGCAGCACCGCGATCAAATCCAAAAATGTGACTATCTCCCTTGAGGGCCCACTGCGTGTTATTCTCAAATTCAGATGGTCCACGTAATTTTAAATTTTCACAGCTGCGCGCCCAAAAATTGTATCCGATGTCCCAGCTAAAGTGATCGCAGACAAACGTGAGCATGGTTGTGAGCTCTGCCTGAATAGTGGCGCTTACTTCTACGCTTACATTTGAAAGGTTCGCAATGGGAGCAAACTCGTTTTGAAATTGAGCAGAAGGGACAGCGCCATTTCCTTTTAAATTATTATTGAGAGGGGTGCCAAGGCGTTCTGCAAGCATATATCTGCTGAATGGTTTTCCTTTTAAATCAAATGTTCGACGTTGTTTTGATGAAAAAAGATGCATTAAGCTGAGATTAGCAGAAAAAATAATTTCCTTTTCCTCGTCTTCAGATTTCCATGGCATTGCGTGGAGTTTTAGGCTTGTACCGAGCTCCCAATGATGACCGTTACCAATAATAGGCTCAAATAGATATTCGCCTTCGGGACGATTTCCTGTTGGTCCGTTTATTAGGCCTTGTAAGCCGAAGACGAAACAATCTTTATGAATAAAATCATAGCCAATCATTGTTCGAAAGTCTGCTAGGCGCGTTTGATTAAGCTTTGAATGGCTCATACGAGCTTTATTAAGGCGTCGGAATGTGATGGTTGTATCCGATCCTGCTACTGACTGAGTGAGAGTGTTTATAACTGTTCCTTCTGCGTATTCGGTAAAGTTATTTAAAAGATTATTGCGATTCATAGTATCGGGCGTGAAATAGCCAGGTGTATGAGTGTTGGTTCCTTTGGCATCTACTGTTTCGCATAAACCTAAATTCCATCGTGAATGCACAATTGGCGCATATACGGCGAAATACAGGCCATCAACCCACTCATCAAGACCAATAAAAAAATTCATATCTAAAAGAATGTTATCAATGCGCGGTTTAAATGAAAGGGTGCTTTTAAAATCTGTGGGTAAATAAAAGTAATCCGCTAACCAATCACTTTTGTTTCTATCGGTTACGCGGCTGCCAGAGATAGTTATTGCGGGAGTACATTTAGTACCAAATAAACATTTGGTAATTTCTTCATCATTAAAAGAACGGGTATAGGAAATAATTCCGGCGATTGTACCGTGTATTTTTTTATCGGTGTTTGCAAATAGTTGTTGAACAACTCCAACCATATGGCGTGGTGTGTTTAATCCTTGTGAGCGAATAGTAAAGTGGGGAAGAACGAATGGTTCAGCGGCAAAATTTGTTAAAAACATTAGTGTGATAATGCCAGTGATACTGATTTTATATTGCGTCATGACTCACTCCTTTTATAAAACTGGCACGATTCCTTTTGAATAGGAATATACTGCTGCGGGAGTTAAAACGCAATGATATAAAAAAAGAGGCTCGCACCTTGCGAGCCTCTTTTATCTTTTGAAAGTGTGGTGTAACTATTCGAAGCTGATACCACCTTTAACCCAGAATGACCATTGAGAAACAGCGCAATCTAAGCAGCCATTAGACGCAGTAGTTTGACAACTACTTGTATTGCATGCGGTATCGCAATCGAGACAATCGGATTGACAATTAGCACTAGAAGAGTTTTTACCAAATTCTACTGATCCACCAACACCAAGATATGGATTCCATCCTTCTTTATCCCATGTGTAGTTTGCGTTTAAAAATATCTTATGGGATAGGCCACGAGTTCGTTGTAAGTTGATATCACAGCAATTGATGAACTTTGGATCGCGGGAGGTTTTTATTGCGTCTGAAGTCTCTGTAGTATCAGATGCGTGTGTGAGGAATTGATCGGTGCTATTACTGGTGGATCCTCGTCCGTAAGCAAATTGTGCGTTATCAATGCCACAGTTTTGAAGGCGGTCTATGCCTGTGCAGTTTTCTACGTCAGCATCAGCATTTGTACCCTTATGGATTGTTGCACCACATTGCGTTGCAGATAAAGCGATTGGGTTGCCTTGTAAAAGTGAACCATCGCCCGTACCAGAGTTATCTGCCATATAGCCAAATACTTGAGCATCACCTTTTAGTGCCCAGCTATTAGAATCCATTGTGCATAGATTTGGGCAGCAATCGCTTGTTGGTCTATCAGGTAGTGATATTTTTTCACAGCTTCTGATCCAGAAATCATAACCAAGATCAAATCCCCAGTTATTTCTTGTATAGTTAATCATTGCTGCGATATCGGCTTGGATGCTTGAGCGAACATTCACATCTATCGTAGTGAGGTTAGCTACTGGTGCGAATACACCTTTAAATTGTGAAACAGGCACGGAGGTATTTCCAGCAGATCCTGTAGTAGTGCCAGCTCTTAGAAACTCAACGGGAGTGCCCATTTTTTCTGCAAGCATATATCTGCTGTTTGGTCTGCCAATGAGATCAAATGTTCTACGTTCTCTTCCATTATTAATATGGGTAATATTCGCGTCGAGATATAAACCAACATATTGATCCTCAGCTTGTGCGCGCCATAGCATGTAATGAGCGGTTAGTCCTGCGCCTGCTTCCCAATGGTTTCCGTTACCAATAGTTGGATCAAATGCAAACTCTGGATCACGGCGGCTACCTGTTGGTGCCCCTACTTGCACATTTAAGCCAAAGTGATAATCATCTGATTGTAAAAAGTTATAACCAAGTTCAAGGCGTAAATCAGCAAATCCGGTGCGAGAGTGAGGGCGGCGTTCCATTTTTGCATACTGAAGACCTTGGAAGGAAACACCGAGATTGTTTAGAACTGTTTGTGGATGTCCGGAACTATTTAGAGGTGCTTTTCCAGAAGCGTAATCACCGAATGTTTTAAGCAGTTGATCGTTGTCCATGCCGTCCCATGTGTAATAGCCAGGGCGTGAAGATGCGGTGAACTCATAGTCGCACAGTTCGTTATATTTAAGATCCCATTTTGAATGAGTAATTGGTCCAGAAGCTCTGAAATATAATCCTTCAATCCATGAATCCAATCCAATATAGAGGTCTAGATTAACCAGTGCTGTTTGGATATTTGGTTTGATTGAAAAATCGGATTTAAAGTCAGATGGTAAGTAGAAATAGTCAGCAAGCCATGCCTTAGGGTCTCTATTGGTAACATCGCTTCCTTGAATCAATATTGAATCACAATTAACAATGTCATCTCCAAAAAGGCATTCTGCAAGACGGTTACTTCTAAAGCTTTTTTCATAAGCAACGGTACCATCTATATTTACGTATTTTCCTTCATCATAGAGGTGTACCTTTTCGGATAGGCCTGCAACTTTTAGTGCCGCATTCCGTCCTTGAGATCTATTTATGATGGTGGGTGTTACCTGGCGATCTGCATAAAGAGCTGCTACGCAACTCAATAGGGCAAAAACAGACAACGATTTGTAATTCATACTGCTACTCCTTTTTATATGTTCGTATGACACTATCTGTTTTATTGTATATAAGGTGTAATGAAAAAAATCAACTAAAACTTCTTTTAAGTTGGCTTGAAATACTTGTTTTGGTTTTTAAAAAAAAAGAGAGCAATAGAAAGGCCCAGCTTTCGCCGGGCCTTTTGTACTAATTTGTTTGTTTTAACTGGATGTAGTTTAGGGCGGAAAGAGGCGCAATCCCCTTTCCGCTTAAGTGCATTAGTTAAAAGACAGTCCGCCTTTAACCCATATAGCCCATTGAGACAACGAGCAATCTACACAGCTATCACAGCTAGTAGAGCAGCTTGTTGAGCAAGAAGATGAGCTTGAATCACAGTCAGAGCTGCAATTACTTTCAGACTTACCAAATTCAGCAGAACCACCAATTCCTAAAGAAGGAATCCAGTTGTCGCGATCCCAAGTGTAGCTCAGGTTAGTGAACACTTTGTGTGAGAGGCCGCGAGTTTCTTGTAGTTGAACATCAGTACTTTTGATGAATACTGGTTGAATTGAAGTCTTGATTTGGTTAGATGCTACAAAACCACCGCCCAATCCAGGGGTATGAGAAAGTCCTGCACGGGTTGCGCCTGTACCAGCAACAGCAAACTGAGAATTATCAACACCACCATTTTGTAGAGCTATATTGGTAAGCGCAGGAGTTGTTGATGTTGTTGTTGCGTTAGTACCAGAGTGGATATCAGCGTTGTTTTGAGTAGCTGATAGAGCAACTGCATCATCTATAGCAACTGTTGTACCGGTATCAGCGTTCATTGCAAAACCAAACATGCGAGCGTCACCCTTTAGGGCCCATGTGTCTTTGTTTGCTGTTAGGAAGATGCTATCAGTGTTGCATGGATCGCAATTGTCTGGGCATTGGATGCTTTCGCAGCTACGCGCCCAGAAGTTGTACCCAAGATCCCAACTGAATCCTTGTGAAGTGAAGTTGAACATTGCAGTAACGTCAGCTTGCACACCAACAGCAACCTTAACGTCTGTTGTAGTTAAGTTAGCTACAGGAGCATAGACATTGTTGAACTGAGCGTTTGCAGCAGTACCAGCAGAAACTGTATTAACTGCAGTTGTGTTACCAGCTAAGCCATTTGTGATAGTGTTGGTAAATTTAGACGCTAGCATATAGCGGCTATTGTTTTTGTTTTTAAGATCAAATGTGCGTTGTTCGTTAGCTTTGAACAAGTGAGTGATTACAGCATCAACATAAAAGCCGAAGTGTTTTTCTTCATCTTCGCTTCTCCAGAATACATAGTGTCCATGAACTGTACCACCAAGTTCCCAGTGATTAGCGTTACCAACTATTGGGTTCATAACGAATTCAGCCTTACGTGAGTTACCAGTTGGAGCTGCAACATGAAGTCCTACGCCTAAGCTATAGTCTTCATCTTGTAGGAAGTTCCAACCTAATTCAGCACGAAGGTCGGCAAAACCTGTTTTTGTTTCGTTACAGTTAGGCATTTTAGCAAACTTAAGTGGTTGGAAATTGATATTGTCGATGCTTGCAGGCGCGTTACCAGCGAAGTATTTTGCTAAGCCATCGAGAAGAACTTCATCACCACTTGGAGTTAGGTAGCCAGTTGAGCAACTGTCCGTTAAGCTTACATCAGTAGAGCAAAACTGAGTTTGCCATTTGGTCCAATTAATTGGGCCATATGCTCTGAAATACATGCCATTAACCCATTCATCCAATCCTAGATAGAAATCTAGATCTACTACAACGTTTTGGATAACTGGATTAACACTGAAGCTTCCATCATAATCGCAGTTGAGGTACATGTAATCAGCTAACCAAGCGTTAGCGTTACGATTTGCAACGCTGCTACCTTGAACCAATACTTGGTTGTTGCAGGTGTCGTTACATTGTAAATCGTCACCGAAGAGACAGCGAGCGATTCTATCGTTTCTGAATGATCTCATGTAGCCAATACCAAGATCCAATGTTCCGTACCAAGATTCCATGTCGTAAAGATTAATGTGGCCAACCATGCCCACATCTCTTTGACGATCACCATGGAAGCCTTGTGAGCGGTATACCAAAGTTGGTGTAACTGAGTTAGCTTGAACCGCTACAACGCTTAATAGCGCGGTAATCGATAAAAATTTTTTTAGAACTGAATTCATAATAACAACTCCCTTAATCTGTTTTCTTTTTTCAGCACATAACCTAAAATGGTGATGTGTGAATCATCGACGTGTTGGTTATAGAAGAGATAACACTACTTATTTTTTTGATCCCTTGCTCTCCTTTCGTATTGTCTGTGTGCTTTATATTTTTTACCATTACTACATTTAAAATAATAAACTTCCACACTCTAAATCAACTATACACATATTGCAATACCGAGTTGCGATTTAAAGTACTAGTCGATCATTTTTAAATTTCACCCTATAATATAATACGTTGAAATTCCGAATGTAAAGAAAAATATTTTCAGATGGACGTGTGGGTGGCGTTTTTAGCTATGCTGCAGTATTAAAAAGAGCTGAGAATGCTGAGTTTTACCTTTTTTATTCTTCTTCAAATCATTTCAGAAAGTTTTCCCGTCAGTAGTTCTGGCCATGTTATGCTGATGCTTTGGTTGATTAAACTGCAGGATGTTTTTTTGTATAAGCAGCTTGCGGTTATCTTAAGTGATCCATATGTAATGTTTGCTTTGCACGCCCCAACAGCTTTGGTGATTATATTTTTTTATGCTCCAAGGTGGTATCAATTCATTTTCCATTTTCATAAGCACTGGAGATTGCTGCTAAAGATAACAGGTTATACTGTTGCTGCTAATCTTGTAACTATTCCTATTGTGCTATGTATAAAATTAGTAGGAGTAATCATTCCTCTTTGGGTAGGTTTCTTAATAACGTTTATGCTTTTGATTTCCACTAGAAAATGTTCTACGAGAGGAGTTGATTTATCTATGCGCCACTATCTATTGCTAGGGGCCGTTCAAGGAGTAGCCTATGTGCCCGGTGTTTCTCGATTGGCGACAGTCTATGCAGTAGCAAGCTATTTGGGACTTTCGGGCAAAAAAGCTTTCGATATATCTTGGCTGTTACAGTTTCCCCTTCTTTGTGGGGCAGCTGTTGTAGGATGGATGGGATTATTGATAAAGCAAAAAGCAATTTTACTTTTTTCAGGATGGGATTTGATTGTTATGGCCATTGGCTCAATCGTTGCATTTGCTGGGTGCTGCGCTATGAATAGCATGGCTAAAAGAAATTTTTGGTGGCTTTGGGCCATCTATATAATTATTCCTCTTGTGATTTCAGCGTGGTATTACACGAAATATTGCTTTTAAAGAGCCTAGATCGATAAAATAGAGCAACATGTGGATAAATAATTGAGGGGGATGAGTAATGTTTACTATGGAACGATCAGTTTTATTGTTTTCTTCATATAAAAAAGAAATTTATGCCTTTATTAGTGGTGTGATTACTCTTATGGCAGCCATTGCGCTTTTTTCGCATAACCCTTTTGACTCGTCTTGGTTTTTTATTTCATCCTCTTCTCGTCCTATCGCTAATTGGTGTGGAAAATTTGGAGCACAGCTTTCAGCGACGTTGTTTTTTCTATTTGGGATGGCAGCCTATTTAGTTGTCGCTTTATTTGGTTCTTTTATTTATTGGTTGGCTTCTGGAGGTTCGTGGAAATATCAATGGGAGAGGGTTGTTGCGGGTGTAGGCGTGATAATGTCAGTTTCTATTCTTTGTAGTCTTCATAAAATTAATTTTATTACCGGAGTTTTTTATGGGGGTTATATTGGTTTTTATATTTCTATGGGACTTTATAGTCTTTTTGATCAAATCGGATCAATGCTTATTGCCTATACAGTATTACATGCTTCTCTTGTGATATTGTTTCGCTTTTCGTTTATATCTATTGCTCAAGAAATAGCGCGTATATTGCGAGCAAGTTATTCCTTAGTTCAAAAATATCGTGTTTTTTATAAAGTGCGTCAGGCATTGTACATACCGATCTCTTTATCGTTTCGAGGGTTGAGCTATTTGAATAAATTATTTTTTGAATTGATTGATGGAACCACGGTAAAAGAAGCACAGCTGTTAGAAACAGACGAGCATAAGCAAATTGAATACTTTCCTTTGCGAAAGCATCACTATCAAGAAAAGGCAATTGAGCCAGCGACGCAGCCGAAAAGTAATTCTAGAGAGCCTCTAGCAACTAAGATTGTTCAGCTCACATCGATTGAGAGTAATGAAGGAAACAATGAATATAAAGACGAAAAAGAGGATAGCTTTTCAACGAAATCCTTTGGCTTACCAAGTAGAGATATTTTTATTGGTATACCTGAAAATAAAGAAGATCAAAATTACAAGAGAGAGCTAGAAGAAAGAGCGCGTACTCTAGAAGAGAAGCTAGAGCGCTTTGGTGTGTACGGCAATGTAGTTTCAATAAAAAATGGCCCCGTGGTCACATTATTTGAATACCAACCGGGGATCGACACAAAATTGAGTAAAATATTAGCCCTCGAAGATGACTTATCGCTTGCTCTTCGAGCACACAGCATTCGTATTCTGGCCCCTATTCCCGGTAGGCCAGTTGTTGGTTTTGAAGTATCAAATACAGATCGTAAAGACGTACTCTTTTCTGAGGTTGTTCAATCAGAGGAATATGAACAATTTGCCGGTTCACTTCCTCTTGTTATAGGGCAAGATACTGTTGGCAATAATGTAGTTTCAGATCTTGCTAAAATGCCCCATTTATTGATTGCTGGGTCCACTGGATCGGGTAAATCGGTTTCTTTAAATGCGATGCTTGTTAGTCTTTTATGCAAACGTACGCCAGACGAGATGAAGTTGATTTTGATTGATCCAAAACGGTTAGAGTTTTCTTTTTATGCCGACATTCCCCATCTTCTTTTTCCTATAATTACCGAACCAAAAAAATCAATTCCGGTTCTTAAATGGTTAGTTGGAGAGATGGATAATCGATATGAAAGAATGGCAACGTATGGGGCGCGAAATATTTTCGATTACAACATTGCTATCGGAAATAATTCAGATGAGCTCATTCCTAATATCGTAGTGGTTATCGATGAGCTTTCTGACTTAATGTTAACGGTAGGTAGAGAGATAGAAGATCTCATTACGCGCATCACTCAAATGGCCCGTGCTGCGGGCATCCATATGATTGTTGCGACGCAAAGACCATCGGTTGATGTAATTACCGGCTTGATTAAGGTTAATTTTCCAAGTAGAATTTCATTTCGTGTAACTTCCAAAGTAGACTCTCGCACAATTCTTGATTGCGGTGGAGCAGATAAATTATTAGGAAGAGGGGATATGCTTTTTCTAGATTCAACAGTGTCAATACTTAAGCGCATCCATGGTGCATATGTTTCTGACGGGCAGATTGAGATGGTTACCAATCACATTCGCTCTCAGCGTCCTGTTGAATATCTTGATATATCGCAAAGCAATTCTGATGACCTAGGTAGTGATGTATCTCAGGAGGATGAGGGATTGCTCCAAGATATTATTTCTTTTTTAGGTGAGGTTGAAGAAGTTTCTATCTCGTTGCTTCAACGTCAGTTCAGAATAGGCTATAATCGCTCGGCTCGGTTTATTGCTTTACTTGAGAATCGCGGTTATATCATGCCTGCAGATGGAGGCAAAGCGCGGAGGGTCATTCGATAAAAATGTGTAAGTTAACGATTCTAGTAGTGACGATGTAACCACCATCTTTTTCTCTGAAATAGGAATGTTTTGATGCAATTTGATGAGAATTTTATTCGTCAGATATTATCTGACGCGTCGATTTATGGAACGATACCAATTAATCTCTCTTTTAGTATAGACTCTCGAAACATTCGAAAGGATGATATTTATGTTGCTCTTTCAGGGCAGCAATGTGATGGACATCAATTTGTTGTGAATGCTTGTAAAAATGGCGCACGCGGAGCGATAATTTCTTCAAACTTTTTAACTGAATGTCAGCAAGAATTAAAAAAAAATAATCTTAACGATACATTTTTAATAGTAGTCGATAATCCAAAAAAAGCTTTAATTAAGCTAGCAATAGCCTGGCGTGAACAATTTAATATTCCCATTATTGGTGTTACTGGCTCTGTAGGGAAAACATTTACTAAAGAGATGATAGCTAAGGTTTTTTATGTTGCAGGCAAATCATATGTTGCCTCTTATGGTAATCAGAATACTCAAATTGGTGTTGCTCTTAATGTGCTGCGACTGCGATCCGAGCACGAAGTAGCTGTTTTTGAAATGGGAGTTAATCGTCGTGGAGAGATGGCTCTTCTTGCTCAAATTGTTAAGCCTACCATTGCAGTGATAACGAGTGTGGGGCATGCGCATATGGAAGGGCTAGGTTCGTTGCAAGATATTGCTTTAGAAAAAAGAAACATCTTTAAATATTTTACGGAGAATGACATAGGGATTGTTAATGGAGATCAGCCGTTGCTTGCCTCTGTTTCATACCATCATCCGGTGATAAAGGTAGGTTTAAAAACAACAAATCAAATTCAAGCTCGTAAGATGCGCTTTGTAGATGCACATACAAGATGTGTAGTTAAGCTATATAAAGAAAAATACGATGTAGTTCTTTCAAAGCCACACGCGGGGGCGGTTAATAGTGCTTTGATTGCGGCAGCTGTGGGGTATATACTCATGCTTCCCCATTCAAAAATTATTGAAGCGATTCAAGAACCGATTGAAGTCGCAGGACGCTTTGAGCGAAGATCATTAAAGATTGGTACTGGAACTATGATTAGCGACTGTTATAACGCTAATCCTGAAAGCATGAAAGCGGCATTAACAGCATTTCAGCATATAGGGACAAGCTCCGTAAAAATAGCTGTATTGGGTGATATGCTCGAACTCGGAGTGAATAGTCCCTTTTGGCATCGTCAAATTGGGCGTTTTTTTCGCAAGGTGCCTTCGTTAAAGAAGGTGATTTTAGTGGGAAATTTGGTAGAATGGGTTGAAAAGACACTTCCCATTAATGTGAAAGCAAAACGGGTGGTTACATGGCAAGAAGCAGAGCTTGCACTAGCTGAGATGGTTGATGGTAAAGACAATCTTATTTTAGTTAAAGGCTCTAATGGTGTTGGATTATTGAATCTTGTGGAACGTTGTACTAAATAAGTTGTAATAAATGGAATCTCCAATTTTTTTTCACAAAACAGTTATGATTGATGAGGTCATTGATCTTCTTTCTATTAAGCCTGGCGGTATATATGTTGATGCTACCTTTGGTAGTGGGGGCCATTCTCGAGCAATTTTACTAGAAGATTCTACTTGTAAAGTTATTGGATTGGATTGGGACAAAACCTCTCTAGATAAGTATGGGCCACTTTTAATAGAAGAGTTTGGAGAGAGATTTATTCCGATTTATGGTAATTTTGCTCATCTTGAACGGCTTTTAGAAAAGAAAAGCATAAAGCATGTTGATGGTATACTAGCTGATTTTGGTACATCTCAAATGCAAATTACCGAAAGACCCGGTTTTTCGATATATAAAGACAGTATGCTTGATATGCGCATGTCTCAAGGGCATCAAAAAATTTGGGCTTCAGATATTCTCAATAAGGCTTCTGTGGAAGAGCTTTCTCATATCTTTTTTACTTATGGACAAGAACGCTACTCGCGAAGAATTGCACGCGCAATAGTGGAAGATAGAAAAAAGGAGCCGTTCAAAACAACAAAACAGCTTGCAACTCTTATTGAGCGTATTGTTCCTCGAAATAAAAAATCAGGCATTCATCCTGCAACGAGAGTATTTCAGGCGTTGCGCATTCAGGTAAATGATGAATTGGGAAACATAGAGCTTTTCTTAAAGCAGACCATGAAGGTTCTTTCGTCATCAGGTCGGATTGTTTGTATTAGCTTTCATTCTTTAGAAGACCGTATTGTAAAGCAATTTTTTAGAGAGCAAAAAGAGCAGGGACATCTTGAAATTCTTACCAAGAAGCCAGTAGGTCCTTCGCATGAAGAAATGAGCGTAAATCCCTCTAGTCGCTCTGCCAAGATACGAGCCGCTAAACGCATAGTAGAGCAAACGCTCGATTTATAAGTAGATTTGGCTCTATAATTATGGGTGATAATAATTTGACAAATGGGCTGTATTCGCTAAAATTATCAACATCTGCGTGAGTAGATTAAAGAAGCGATAGAAAGAGAGAAGTGTAAATCTCCAAAGGATTACAGCCATGGAAATTACTGAAGTGAAGGTGTTTTCAGCCAAGGACGGTGGAAGACTCAAAGCATATGCTACAGTCGTCTTTGATAATTGTTTTATTATTAGAGATCTTAAGGTGATCGAGGGAAATAAAGGCTTATTTGTTTCAATGCCTTCCAGAAAGAGAAAAGATGGCACCTTCAGAGACATAGTTCATCCACTAAATTCCGAAACACGACAGCTCATTGAAGATAGAGTAATAGAGGCTTACAACAAGGCTATTGATAGTGGTGAGGCTTTACAAGCGGCATAGGTTTGTATCCGATAAGACCTTGTCTTAACCTTCACATGGCTGCTGACACATCATTGAATAACATTTAAAATTTTGCTGGGGCGTAGCCAAGCGGTAAGGCAACAGGTTTTGGTCCTGTGATGCGGAGGTTCGATCCCTCCCGCCCCAACCATTTAACTAAGTATGAACAATAAACTGTATCTCGCATCTCAATCCCATTCTCGTAAACAACTTCTCACCGAATCAAAAATTCCCTTTCAGATTTTATTCCAAGATGCAGATGAAGCTGTATGCGATTGGAGTTTGCCACTTGATGAATTGGTGGCTTCTATTTCACTACATAAAATGAATCTTGTCACGTTGCCTAATGGTAAAGAAGGTGACATTATTTTTGTTCTTACTTCCGACACATTGTCGCAAGATAGCAATAACAAGATACAAGGGAAGCCAAAGGATAGGCAAGACGCAATCAGTAAGCTCAAGCAGGCGCGAGAAGGCACTCGTCTTTGTACTGCGTTTTGTTTAGATAAAAAAATATTTGAAAAGGGTGAGTGGAAAACTAAAGAACGTATTCATGAAGTAGTGCCGGCAGAGTACCTTTTTGATGTACCAGATAATTGGATTGATGTTTATTTAGAAGAATCAATCGGAATTTCTTGCTCTAATGCAATTGCAGTAGAAGTATTTGGAGGACAGTTTTTAAAGCAAGTGCACGGATCATACTCAACCATTGTTGGATTACCGATGTATGAGCTACGTGAAGCTTTGCAGCGTATAAGTTTTTTTGATTAATTAATTTGGAGGGGATGTGAAAAAAAAATATCTTTTTTATACACTGTTTTTATGCGGATTCGCGTTTTTTGTTTATTTTTTTAAAAACAGTAATGTTATTACCTCTGAAACAATACACACTATTTATGGTGATGCGGTTGTTACTGAACCAGTGCTTCTAGAGCTTGTTCATTCTGCGGCATTTGAGCGTTTAAAAAAAATTAATCAATATGGTGTAAATTCTTTTTTCTGCCCAACAAAAATTCCTTACACTCGTTATACTCATTCGCTGGGTGTTTTTTATTTACTCAGAAAATTTGGCGCTTCTTTAAATGAGCAAATGGCGGGACTTCTTCACGATGTGTCGCACACTGTTTTTTCTCATGTGGGTGATCATGTGGCAGCACGTATGAATAATCAAAAGGTTGATCAAAATGATGATGCGTATCAAGATTGTATGCATGTTGCTTATTTGAAACAAACTGATATTGCAGGCATTCTCGATCGCTACGGTATTCCTATTGAGCAGATGGATCACAAATGTGGTGATTATCATATGCTTGAGTGTGAATATCCAGATATTTGTGCAGATCGATTAGAGTATGTTTTGTACGGTGGATATATTGAAGGTTGGCTTTCTGAGCAGGAAATTCAGGAGATAGTTTCGTCCTTGCAGTATGAAAATGGCAATTGGATATTCAGTGATTTGAACCAAGCAAAAAAATTTTCTGGAATCTCAGTTCGCCTGTGTGATGAAATCTTTGCTTCTGTGTGGGGTATAGGGGCATATGAAGATGCAGCAACAGCTTTGCTGCAAGCAGTGAAGGTAGGCCTTATCTCTATGAAAGACATTCACTTTGGGTGTGATGATGAAGTGTGGCATCTTTTAAAAACAAGTAATGATGTGATTATTAAAGAATCTATTGAAAAAGTTATGATGGCAAAAATGCTATATGAAAAAGCAGATGAAGGCAGCTCTGATCTTACGTATGTAGGAAAGTTTAGAGGTATTGATCCTTTGCTAAAAAAGAATGATGAAGTTATTCGTCTCACAGAACTAGATCACACATTTTCGCGTAGTTTTTACAAAGTAAAGCAGCGTATCTCAAAAAAGCAATATTACAAAAAAAAGGAGATCTTTAATAGAAAAGATTCTCTTGGTTGTTGATATTGATTTAGACCAACCCTCTCTCTGCTTATTAATAGCAAGCTCGATATAGGAAGGGTATCTGTCAATGGTTTTGCCACCATGCGAAAACAAAAATTTTTGATTTAAGTTCTAATTCTACAAGCTCTCTAAACATTTGCATATGTTTTGGTTATTACTTTGTAAAGCTTTTGTTTATTAGCTCAAGCGTAAACGGTCCAGTTGACTTACCTTGTGTATAACTGAAAGCCGCTGCTCTGAAAACATCTTGTGCAGAAGTGATAAAAACTCGAATAATAAGGGTAAGTATGGCAACTCCGATTAAAATAGGCGTTGCGTGATGATATTTATAAAAGTCTATATTCAGCTGTTTATCTGCCCCTGAATCATATAGGTAGTTCATAATAACTACTATGCCGAGAATAATACCCGGAAAAATAAGATTGGCAACAGCATTAAAACTTACCATGACCCCTACTGTTTCTCCAAATTGTTGCTTCATAATAAGAGAAGAGTCTTTGAGCATCTCAAAAACAGCTCTTCGCTTTTCAGCAATGAGGGGGGCAACAAAGTAGGTGGCTGTCGACCAAGTAACATTTGCTATACTAGCTCCTATCTTCCGTATGACAGATGAGTCTTTATCTCCTTCAAGTAGCTTTATGCTCAGACGTATTACTGTATGTACTGCTGCCCACAATAATATCGTTGGTATTCGCTTACATGCAACTTTTAAGCTTGTACGAATGGAGGGAGTTTTTCCCTGAAAAAGATCCCAGAGATAATCAATGGTTGTAACACTCGAAAAAAGCATAATGAAAGAAAATAAATATGCTGTTAGCGCAATTATCATAACCAAAAGTACTACCCCAATTGTTGTTAACAATTTTTCCGAGAACAGGTTTGGCGACATAGTAAGATGTAAAGTCACAGGAACGGATAAAATAGAGAATGTGATTAATGCTGAAAATAATACAATGCGGAGTAATGGGAAAAAAAGTAGTTTCGGATGTGCAAACATATAGCGAGTACTAATGGCAGCCATGATTAATCCATTTTGCATTCGTACTAAAAAGGTAAGCATATGATTTTTCCTTATGTATTAAAAACCTATAAAGCGATGAGACGCTTTTTGGTATGCTAATACGCAACAAAATAGAAATACAAGAGTTAGATTGTGAAACTACGGATTCACTAAGGAACTTTATCCTTGATTAGCTAATTTTTTAAGAGCTTGTCTGAAGGCTTCCATCGCTTTAAGAGCTCTTTAAAAAGCTGTTCTTCAGGATTAGCATCCGGATTTTTTGCAAGTGTTGAAGTTGCTTTTTCCAAGCTGAATTGAACTGTTGTATTGTCGCAAAGAGTTGTATCGATTTGATCAATAGCAGGAAGAAGTTTCTTTTGTCGTGCTTTTTCCTTAACGTGTTCATTCACTGTTTCATGTAAAAGAGACTCCATGGTGCTTAAAAAATCAGTGATACTGTGTTGTAACTCGCTTAGTTCTGCAGCATCGTCAGTATTATCAAGCAGCTGTATCTCTTCTTGTAGGCCAGAGGTAAGTGCCTTTCCAATTATTTTTTTTAGTTTATCAGTATCATGATCTACAAACCAACGTAGTAAGATGAGTAGTTCATATGAAAGAACGAATTGGGAATTATTCATTTTCATCCTTGGTTGCAATGTTACCGTTTACCACTCTGTTCTTTTTTTGGCGTATCATTTTTGTGCTGTGCTTCAAAACAGTTTAAGCCAAATATACAGGTAATTGGTCTAGTCTTCGTATTCAACTTCCCAATGTTCAACATCTACTGAAGGATCGTCTTCTTTTTCATCAACAAGCGGAAGCGGTTCGAAAGTTTTGCCAGTAGCTTCTTTACGAATATTCATTAGTTGTTTTACATTACGTTTAATCGTTTGTTTTGATTCTTCAGATTGTTCATCAAGGTTCTGCTGGGCTTTTTCAAAAACAATGTTCATCTCGCGTTGCATTTTTTTAATTTGTCGTTTGAGTTTGAAAATTACCTCCACCCCCGCAAGGTTAATGCCCAGCTCATGGGTGAGATAAATAATCTCTTCAAGTCGGTCAATATCCTCTTCTGAAAAGAGGCGTGTATTGCCCTCTGATCGCTTTGGATTCACGAGTCCCTGCTTTTCGTAAAGACGCACTGTTTGCTGGTGCACAGAAAACATTTTCGCCACAGCAGATATTGAAAAATAGCCCTGTTTTCGTTTTACCTTCATGCCAAATAGCCTTTGAATTAACTCCCTTTTTTACCGATATTTCACTTTAGTATACCATATTTTTTTTGACAAATCATACCTTATGAGGATATTTAAATTTCATTTCTTTATAAAATCCCAGAAGGCTCTAGGCTCTGTTTTGAGGGGAGAATAACTGTTGCGGAAAAGACCCCAATTAACTAGACTAGGAGCCGTTCAATGTGAAGCGGTTCAGCATGTAAAGGAGAGAAAATGAGCTACAAGAATTGTGGGGTTTTGACAGGTATTTTATGCATAACGAGTGGTCTTTTAGGGTTTGGCCAAAAGACCCTTTTTGTTCCAAGATCTCAAGCATTATTTTCTCCTTTAGAGGCTGCTGGATGGCAGCGTCTGATCTATAAGCCAGATCGTGAAAGTACCAGCGCCACGGTTTCTGTAGCCCCCGCCTATATGCACTCTTTTTGGCCAAATGATATTACCAAATTTCTTTTTGGGTGCCCCGAATTGATTTTTTCTGGAAGCCAAGTGATCGGCAGGAATGCTACAGACATTTTGGCAGATTATTGGGGCCTTCCATCAGATTATGAAAGCGTGGTTCAATTTAAGCCCCTGATTGTTAATTTTTTAATGGATTTTAATTGCCATATCTCTCTTGATGGCTGGGTGCAGGGACTGTTCGCCGAAGTCCATTTGCCTATTGTGCATAGCAAATGGGACCTGCAGTTGGTGGAATGTATTACCGATGCAGGTACTACATTTACGTCCTATCCTGCAGGATACTTGTCAGCTGATCCAATTGAGCTTACAGAGCTTAATAGTGGTGATGGTGCGCCTAAAAATGTTATGCATGCATTTCGAGGTAAATCAGTATTTGGTGATATGAGAGAGCCGCTTATGTTTGGTACAATATTTGGGCGCCAAAACGAAACGCGCGTATCTGAGTTGTGGATGACGCTTGGATATAATTTTTTACTTACTGAGCAGGCCCATTTTGGGGTCTCTCTTCGTGCAGCCGCTCCTACCGGAACGTTACGCTCAGGGAAGTTTCTTTTTGAGCCAATAATAGGCAATGATCATCATTGGGAGCTTGGAACAAGAGTTTCCGGACATTTTGATTTTTGGCGCAATGCTAAAGAAGATAAAAGTTTAGGTTTTTGGATGGATGCTCACTTTTCTCATATGTTTGGTTCTACTCAAAAACGTTCTTATGATCTAAAAAATAATGGTAATGGTAGTAGATATATGCTTTTAGAAAAAATGGCAGAACCGGTGGTAGCACTTAATAATGGCCTTTCGCCAGATAATACTGCTGCAACGATTCAGTATCAGGGGCGCCTAGTACCAGCAATTAATAAAACAACGTTAGATACAAAAATATCGGTTGGGCTGCAGGCAGATGTACTTGCAAAGCTTAATTTCAAACGCCGTGGATTTGAATGCGAAATAGGATACAATTTGTGGGCTCGTTCTTCTGAAACTATTGAGTCGCGTGATTGTGTTGAAACCTGCTACGCCATAAAGGGTGATGCGCAAGTTTATGGTTTTACCAGTTCAGGAGAAACCCCTGTGGCGCTTGCAGCTACGCAAAGCAATGCGACAATTAATGGTGGTCAACCAGTAACCGATTCTGCGTTTCCTAATCTTAACGATGGTAATTTTAATACTGGCGTTGAGTTTGCCAATATAAATGCTGATACTATCGCCAATGCATCAGATAATTTGGGAGCGTCTCTCAATCAACTCACGCTAGCCGATGCCAATCGATTAGATTTTTCACAAGTGGCTGTGCGAACATCCAATCCTGCAATATTGATCACCAACGATGATATTAATTGCGGTTCAGCACTTTTACCCAAGGCTATCTCCCATACGTTATTTTTCTCTTTGAGTTATGCGATTGAAGAGGGATTAGATCTTATTCCGTTTATAGGAGGAGGTGGATTTATAGAGTTTGCCCATGCTGATCCGTGTAATAATAGCGCTAATGCGCAATGGGGGCTCTGGCTTAAAATGGGCTTATCATTTAGCTAATAGCGCTCTTTTTTTAAGCTTTGAGCTTGCTGTCTGTTTTAGATTGATAGGAACTGTGCCGGTTGCTTCATGTATGCCAAGGAGTACTTCAGCTAGCGCCTTCTGTGCTTCTGGTTCATTTTCATATCCTACGAGAACTGTTTTTACGTTGTTAAAGTGCACTAGATTGTAAGGATTACCAAATAGCGCCAGCGTTATATTTTTTTTGTTGTTATTAATAAATTTAACGAATACAGGTGCAGTTGATTTTATTTGTTTCTTTTTTAATTCAATCATTCCCGAACCTGTTGGCAGATGGAGAGATACAATCAGTTCTTCGTTTTTGCTTAAGTTTTCAAAGTATTCGAGTTCTTTTTGTGTGGGGGCAAGTGAAAGTGGGATGTGTTCCAAATTGCGATATTTTTTCAATGCCTGCACAAATGGTTTGGGGTTGGGTCCAAAGCTTACAACTTTACATTTATTATTTTTGAGAGGTAATCGCCTCTGGGTATCTCGTACGATAGTAATTGCTGCCTGATACAGTCGTTTCTTAAGTTTTTTTACATAGGGGGTTAATAGTTTATTTTTTTCGAAATTAATTGGTGTATGAATGCTTGCTTGTTGTTTAGCTACTAAGATACGTTTCACTCGTTCATCGATTTCTTTTTCTGTAATTTCTCCATTTTTTACTGCTGGCACATTCAATAGCGAAGTGCATAGTTTGATATAAAAAAAGCCAGGTAGCGGT
>CAYGJB010000015.1:0-26986 GCA_964350195.1 uncultured Pseudomonadota bacterium | reverse complement strand
GCAGTTAACCCCTTTTTATGTTCCTAAAAGTTGCACTTATTACTTTAATTCACGTCCCATGGCGATGAGCTTTTTTGCTCTTCTTTTTTTGAAGCAGCAGAAGACGTACCGCTTTTTTGCTCCGGTTCAATTGGAACTACACGAGCTGAAGCACCTCCAAATCCCCAATCCACTTGTATTTTTCTTTCAGAGGCGAACTTATCTACCTCTTTAGTTAAATCCTTTAGCCTCGTATTAGCTTCATCTGCGGCTGCATTTACAACATTTTTAGCCGCACCTGTTGCTTTTTGCTCTAAATCATCCGCCAACCCTTTCGCCTGTTGCTTCACCTGTTGCTTTGTTTTTAATGCGTATTCCTTTGCTAAAGGCGCTGCTTTATATGCCAAAAGAGCTGCTGCAATAGCTGATCCCGCAACTTTCATCTGCCACTTAATAGCATTCCATTCATTTTGGGTACACCCTCCGACGTATAGACAGCGATAGTATTTGGTTAATGCGTTTTTTGCTCGAATTTTAAGCTTATCATAGCGCTCTTTCGTTAGCAGAGCAGGAACAATCTCTTCGCCAGAGTTATCCATAGCTTGTACTGGAGCTGAACACGAAATAACCAAACACAAAGATACTGCAAAAAATAATAATTTTGATTTCACGAGATTCTCCTTCAATTTATACAACACACCTATTTTCTCCTTTTACTGTAACAAATTCAGTCTTTCAAAATCAATAAATTGCCTTCATTTTCAATACTTTTATCCCCTCCCAATTCTGGTATACTCAAATGACATCAAACCTGAAAGGCTTATCAATGCACACGTTATTTCATATTTATGGTCCAATTGCGATTCATAGCTACGGCCTCATGATTGCTATTGGGCTGCTTATTTTCATGCATCTCACGCGCCAAGACCCGCGCTTTAAGACCCTTAACTTAGAGTCCCACTTTAGCATACTTGTAATGATCGGCATTATAGCTGCCATTTTTGGCGGAAGACTTCTTTATTTCTTCACCTACCCTGAAATGTACCGAAACCCTATGAGTTTTTTTGCCTTTTATGAAGGGGGGTTTTCTATCTTAGGTGCAGTAATTGGCGTATTGCTCACGCTGCCAGCTTACTTAAGCTATGCCCGTATACCAATGCTCCCCCTTTTAGATTTGATTTCGATTTATAGCCCGCTTTTGCAGTCCATTTCACGCATCGGCTGCTTTCTTGCTGGCTGCTGCTATGGAGTGCCCACCGGCAAACCATGGGGCATCACGTACACTGATACCGGTTCTGTGGCACCATTGTATGTTTGCCTGCACCCAACACAAATATATAGCGCTGCACTGTTGTTACTTATTTTTACGTTTCAATATTTTATTGGACGCCACTATTTTAAAAAATCAGGACAACTCATTTGCAGTTATCTCATGTTGATCGCATTAGAAAGATTTACCGTAGATTTTTGGCGTGGTGATAGAATCATTGACGCCCTGTATATTTCAGTAAATCAATATGTGGCTCTTGGTATTTTTGGCCTAGCTTTTGTGGGCTTTTTGATAAGCAGGGTATCACGTACATCATGAACGTATTTAATTTCGTTAAATCACGCGTCTCCATCTTTGATGTGGTAAATGAATATGCCACACTCCGAAAAGCGGGCAACTATTGGAAAGGCCGCTGCCCCTTTCATCACGAAAAAACCGCATCATTTACCGTAAGCCCACACAAAGATATTTTTTACTGCTTTGGCTGCCATGCTGGCGGAGACGTAATCGCTTTCATTGCGAAAGTGGAGAATTGTGGCCAACATGAAGCAGTACAATTTTTAGCTGATCGATACAATATTGAACTCCCAAAAGAATCAGAAGGGTATGAGCAATCGATCCAAGAGAAGCAACAGTATTTTGATGTCTGCAAAATAGTGGCGCTTTGGTGTCATCAACAACTTCCCAAACATCCAAAGGTTTTAAAATATCTACAGGATAGACATATCGATGGCCCACTTTTAGATAGTTTTCTCATTGGTTATTTTCCCGGTAGCTTCACAGGAATCAAGCAGCTTCTTACTGCGGTAAAAACAAACAACATATTAGCTGACGATCTTTTGCAAGCCAACATCATTGCTCAAGGCAAAACAACACTATTTTCTCCTTTTGAGGATCGTATCATATTTCCTATTCGTGATCATCTGGGTAGATTTTGTGCTTTTGGCGGTCGCACATTTAAGGAAACAGATACTCGTGCAAAATATTATAATTCTCGCGAAAATGATTTTTTCCAAAAAGGTTCATTGCTTTTTGGCCTTGATATCGCAAAAAAATCTATTCAAGACTCTGAAAAAGCATTTCTGGTTGAGGGTTACACTGATTGTACCGCCATGGCAAAAGCAGGCTATCCCAACACTGTAGCCACGCTCGGGACTGCTTGTACAATTAATCATCTCAAACTTTTGTCTCGTTACGCGCCATATCTTTATGTTTTATATGATCGAGACGCTGCCGGCGAGAAAGCTATTCTACGGCTCACTGAACTGTGCTGGCAAGCCAACATGGAGCTAAAAGTGGTCCATCTACCTGAAGGACAAGACCCCGCCTCCTTTTTAGCCGCAGGCAACGACCTAGCTCCTCGAATTGCTCGAGCTCAAGATATCTTTGCCTTCTTTATTGAGCAGCTAGGAACAAATTTTGCAACCGCCCCATTACACGAACGAGTGGGCAAAATTAAGCAGCTAATAGAAATTATTGCCAGTATTAACGATCCCTTAAAGCAAGATGTACTTGTACAAGCAGCCGCTCAAAGCCTTTCTATGCCCTTTGAATCAATAAAAGCTGCCCTCAAGCGCCAAGCAAAAGGAGCCCTGCTTCATGAAAGCACCCCTGCTTCTTTAAAATCAACAACAGAAGAGGCTCCCCCCTTAGAAAAACAGATATTTTGTGCTATAGTGAATAATCCCGAATTACTAGATCATCAAAATGACAATTACGTAATTGATTTACTTGATGATCAACTGGCAAATGTCATAAAAAAGTTGGTTGTAGAGAAAGAAAACACAAGCTCTTTCTCCTTTAATATTTTTTTTGATAGGCTCAACGATAAAGAAAGAAATATTGTAAGCAAATTACTCGTTACGCAAAGTGAGCCTATAAGCATGGCGGCATATAAAGAGCTTCTCATTCAATTTCAAAAGAAACAATGGAAGCAGATTATCCAATCAATTACCGCACAGCTCGAGCAAGCTCATAGCGATGGAGATCAACAGGCGGTTGATCGGCTTTTGCATGATTATCGAATAATGAAAGAAAAAATTGTCCCTGCCATCACAGGGCACCTGAGTGAGGAAGGTAAAACATAATATGGCACGCAAAAAAAATTCTAAAAAAACAAAAATTAGTTCGAAAAAGAGTATAAAACGCACTATCACTAGTCGTAGTTCAACTACAAAGAGTCGCACAACTGGAACGAAAAAAAAGAAACAGACGAGCACACGTGATGCGCGAAAACTTGGTAGAAAGCCAACTGCTAGTAAAAAAACCACTACTCGCAAAAAAGTACAAAAAAAAGTTACTTCTAAGAAAAAAACAGTAAAAGCTCCGATACGCAAAACAGTGAAGAAGAAAAAAGTGGTAAAATCTACTATAAAGGCGACAGTTAAAAAATCAGCCCCTGCCCGTAAAGCAAAAAGGATAGCATCTTCACAAGCGCCAACAAAAGTGGTTCCTGTTCATAAGAAAAAAAAGGCAGCTCCATCCGCGGGAAAGAAAAAAACCGTATATACTACACAAAAAGGCAGCTCAGTTAAAAAAGCGCCCCTTGCACCAAAGAAGAAAGCTAAAGCAACTGCACGCACAGCTGTCCATTCAGCCAGAGCGGGAAAACCAAAATCATTGATAGATATAAAAGACGATCTTATCACAGAACTCATTGAGCGTAGTAAGCGAGCAGGCGTGCTTACCTATGAAGAGGTAATGGAATTTAGCGAAAAAAACCATCTTTCAGAACCGGAAACTGAGCAGCTTCTCAAAACATGCGATAAAGAAAATATTGATCTCGTTACTCAAGAAGAGCTTGAAAGCTCACAAGCTGATATAGATGTTGAAGAAGAAGCTCCAGTACAAACAAAATCAAAAATTAAATCGTTGCAAACCACTTCTCAAGAGTACGATGAAGAAGATAATAGTGAAGATGAAGAACGAGAGGCTCCTGCTCAAGTCACCGATAGTGTTAAATCATATTTACGAGATATCGGGAAGATACCTCTTTTAAACAGAAAAACAGAAACTGACATTGCAAGAAACATTGCGGATGCAAAAAAAGAATCGATAGATGGTATTTCTCGCTTTCCCCTTCTTCACAAAGAATTTATTTATATTGGAGAGAAACTCCAAAAAAATACTATTCCCCTGAAAGACATTATTCAATTTTCTGAATTCGACGAAGACAACTTGCCAAAAATCGAGCAAGAAAAGACAACTATCTTAAAAACAATTAAAAAAATTAAATCTTTAGTTGAGAATGAAGAGAATATTTACCGCAGTTATCGAGGAAAACTTGATACAGATAGTGCCAAAAAAGCAATGCTACAAGAAGTTAAAGATAATAAAGAAGAGATCAGTGAAACGATCTGTGGCATTAAGCTCGCAAATAAGCTCATCAAAAAACTCGGCAAAAAAATTGAAAAATTTATCAGAAAAATCAACGAAAGAGAAGAGGCCGCCCGTGAAGGAAGCGAGAAGGTAGAAGTCCTTCAAAACATAGAAAATCCTTCTCCTGATATTGAGCAAGAAGTAGTCGAGCTACAGAAAAATATTCGGGCTGCCTTAAAAGCGGTTAAAAAAACTGAATCCGAGCTTGGCCTTTCCAAAGTTGTAAGCTTCAAATTATTTCGTCAGCTCATGACGGCACAAATAAAAGATAAAAGAGCCAAAGATGATTTAGCGAAAGCAAATCTTCGATTGGTAGTAAATATCGCGAAAAAATATGTAAATCGTGGCCTTCATTTTCTTGATTTGATTCAAGAAGGCAACATCGGCCTCATGAAGGCGGTTGAAAAATTTGAGTTCGAACGTGGATACAAGTTTTCCACCTACGCTACCTGGTGGATCAGACAAGCAATTACACGAGCCATTGCAGACCAATCTCGTACCATTCGTGTACCGGTGCATATGGTAGAAACTCTTAACAAAATAAACAAAATCAAGAGAACCTTTATTCAGGAGCATGGCCGGGAACCAACATATGCAGAATTAGCCAAAGAGCTTAATCTTGATGAGAAAAAGATAAAAAATATTATTAAAATATCGAAAGAGCCAATTTCACTAGAAACACCCGTTGGTGATAGTGAAGATGCAACGATCAAAGATTTTATTGAAAATGAAAATGAATTTTCTCCATCAGAGTCTATCGCAAATGCAGATCTCAAAGAACGAGTGCGAGAAGTGCTAAAAACTCTAACGCCGCGCGAAGAGAAGGTACTCAAAATGCGCTTTGGTATTGACGTTGCTTCCGAGCATACGCTTGAAGAAGTAGGAAAAGACTTCTCAGTAACCAGAGAACGTATTCGTCAAATCGAAGTAAAAGCATTACGCAAGCTTCGTCATCCCTCTCGCTGCAAAAAGTTACTCACTTTTTTTGAAAAAGAACTTGAAGGAGTTGAACACGAAGAAGATGATGATATCGATTTAGACGAAAGAACAACTGATACATTGTCTTTGCCAGAGGAAGAATAAGGAGTTATACCCATGGAAGTCCCCCTACTGTCTCAGTTATATCCGTCGTTAATTTTCTTTTTCATTTCGCTCTTTGTGCGGGCTGTATTTGCTTTTCTTGAAACAAGCATAACAGCGCTCCGTCTTTTTAGATTAAAAGAGCTCGCAAAGCAGGTTAATACACGCTATGAGATTATTTTTCATGCACTTGAAAAGAATCCCCATCGCGTATTAATCACTACGCTGATCGTGAGCAGCTTTGCTGATGTACTCTGTGCAGCACTTGCAACCAACATCACTGAAACTGTTTTCACTCATTTTGATTTATCAAGCGGCTGGGGATTTTCACTTGGTGTAGCCATTGCTGGTATCATGATTATTCTTTTTGGTGAAATACTACCAAAAAATCTTGCTCGCAGTAGAGGAGAACGACTTTTCTCCTCTATGGTTTGGCTCGTATATCTCGTGTATTACCTTTTGTATCCACTCGTTACCGTCCTTATCAGATTTTCTGATGGTATGCTGTATCGCATTAGCAAGAAAAATGTTGGTACCGGTACAGAATGGGTATCATCAGAACGAGAAATTCGATTTCTAATCGATTACATCCATGCACAAGGTATACTTGAAAAAGAAAAAACCGAAATGCTTCGTAATATCTTTGATCTCGGGCGTATCCCAGTGAGAGATATCATGGTACCGTCTCCAGACATTATTTCCATTAATGTTGAAACAACAATACCTCAAATTTTAGAAATATTTGCTGAACATCATTTCACTCGTCTTCCTGTGTATGAAGATAGAACAGATAACATTATTGGCATGGTCCATCAAAAAGATATATTCAATATGATTTCTCACAAGCAAGACAAGCCACTTAAGGATCTAATTCGTCCTATTCTTTTTGTACCAGAATCAGTCAAAATTAGTCAGTTATTGCAAGAATTTCGCGCACAGCACATGCACATTGCCATCGTAGTTAGCGAGCATGGCATCACGACAGGTCTTATTACGCTTGAAGATGTTCTCGAAGAAATTGTAGGGGAAATAAACGATGAACATGAATCATCTGCTGATAAGATACTCGCTCTCCAGCAAGGTGGATGGCTTGTAGATGCAAGCGTTCCACTTGAAGATCTCAGCGACACATTAGATATCTCTTTTGAAACAGAAAGTTCAACAACTTTAGGCGGATTCTTAACTGAAAAACTCCAACATTTGCCCAAAAAAGGTGAGCGCGTACAATACAAAAAGTATTATTTTCAAATCCAAAAAGTAAGTGCTCGACGCGTAAAACAAGTGCTTATATTTGAAGAGAAAAAAAAGGGTAGCATCACTAAAGATTGATATTTATACCGCATATCGTTAAGGTAAAAAATCAAATCCAATTACTAAAAAAGGAGATGGCTATGAAAAAGCTTCTTGCTTCACTACTACTCTCATTACTGTGCACATCAGTTTTTGCAGAACAAAACAACCATTCAATCAACCCAAAGCCAGTAGCTCCCGAACAAATAGCAGTAACAACTTCAAATTCAACAGTAGCTACCCCACAATCTGCTACTAAGCCTAAGCCAAATTCCCAGACTACAATCAACTTCTTTTATCGATTTGTGCGGGTCTTTCTTATGGTCCTCACTAATCAACAAGTACAATCAAGCATCAAAGGTATTGAAAAATTACTTGCCACACTCATGCAAGCAGCTTATCAAGTACTACAATCAAATAAGCCGGTGAATGGTATTCCAGTAGTTGCACCAGCACCAAACAAATCTTCTTTAAAAATTGATCCCACACTCGTAGAAGAGCTTTCTCGTTCATTTAGCTCACACATTAAAAAAACTGATTTATGGCGCACACCTAACCATGGCAACGGAAAAATGGATGATCAAACAAAAGAGATTCTTGCAAACTTCTCTGGTGTAGTGCAAAACTTTTTTGAAATATTACGTGATCCTGAAAATCCAGAAACAGTTCCTACTCATATCCTTGGAATGCTTGGTGGCATGGTGAATATAGCAACTGTCGCCATGACAAAGCATTCAGTCTCCCCTGATGCAGATTATGAAGAACTCAAAGCATATGCACAGTCACTCGACACAGAAATGAAAGTAAACATGTATCGCATCATTCGCCATGCACAGGAACAATCCGATTATTTAGCTGCATAAAAAAAGGCGTATAAAAAAAGCTTATGTAATTGGCGCAGTGTTATACTGCGCCTTTCTTTAATGCTATGCATCACAGAGCTTCCAAAATTTTTGTAGAAATAAGCCTTGCTTGCAATTTCAAATCAAATACGAATCATAACGCCACATGAAATACTTACGGCACATACCCACCAAAATCTCATAACAATTCGACACAGAGCGATTTTAGCGCCCTACAGCGATACAAAAATTCCATGATTCAATCTCATGGTTGGCCCGGACGACTTTCCATTACCTATGAATACAATCAGAAAAATTCTATTCTGTGCAATTGAGCATCAAAGCAACGATTCTATCACCCACAATAAGCATGAAAGTAATTAACAAACATCATCGTATGACTCTATACAAAAAACAACCTCTTCTACACAAATTGTCATAAATTTAGTTTTCTTACAAACTCTTGCGCAACTTTTATTTATGTGGTACTTGATATAGATAGTAAGCAAAAGTAAGCAGTGTTAATATCTATCACATCTTTCAGAAGGAGTACCATTATGGTAAACAAGCACATACTCGCCTTAAGTGGAAGCTACCTCTATGCACCACAAGCGCTCGTCCGTGCTCCTTTTGCGCTCATTCTCTTTACCGTCTCTATTGTTACCTGGCTTTTTACCTCTAAACGGGCTATGCCTAGCGCATAAAACCCTTTTCTGTCTCTAACCATACTTTCAAAGCTGCATCACTTATAAGCAGTAGGTGATCAGTATATTCAGAGGAAAAAGTCATGAACAAAGAACTCGTTATAGCAGGTATATTATTATCTGTATCAACGGTATTAAAAATATGCTCGGTTGTTGCGTTAGTAAGTGTAGATTTAAATACGCATGACGAAGAACACGATCATAGTGAAATGGTATATGAGCTCAAAAAGCAAGTTCAAGCATCGCGTAAATCGATGAGATAGCTTGCAAAATGGAGGTTATACTTTCTTATATAGATCTGTATGCCTATAAAAAGCGCTACAAAACAAGCTATTCCAATTGCAGATTATCCTAATACAACTATACTCAAAGAGGACTTTAAATCACTCTTTTAGGGTTTTCTTCTATGTTTATGCAAGCACCACCTCCACCACCATCACAACAAACACCAATCACCATTTTTGTACATGGTACACAAATGCATACTCTGTTTCGAGATGTTGATCTTTCGGGATGGCTTCCCCCCAGCACACAAACGTCGGCAGGATTGCATGCAGCAAAAACCTTAGATAAAGAGCATCAAATTAAAAAATGTCTTAATGCACTCACCAAAGCTGATACAAAGCAATTTTCCTTAGAAAGTTCCTATGTATTTGGTTGGTCAGGCGAAATCGAAGTAGAAGTTCGCAAGCAAGCAGGCAAAGACCTTTTTGATCTGCTCAAAGCGCTTTCATTATCATACGAACAACTACACCATAAAAGGCCTACTATAACTATAATCACACATAGCCATGGCGGTAACATTCTGCTTCACATGGCTGAGCAATGCGCAGAAGCGAATGCACCTTTTGAAATTTCTCGCTTGATCCTTATGGCAGTACCTGTTCAAGAAATAACTTTATCTCATATAAGCAGCCCAATATTCAAAACAATTTATTCTCTCCATTCACACGATGATCATGTACAAATTATGGATCAAGAATGGGCTCAAACATTTCGCTCTTTTCTTAAAGAACATCCTGACATGGGGCACTTGCAAGCGTTACGCTCTATTGCTACACAGATACAAAAAGCACAAATAAATAAGATTGGCTCTGGCAGACATTTTGGCTCACAAAACAATTTGATACAAAGTAGTATCTGCTGGCAAACAGAGCCGATACATACCGAATATGTTGATAAAGGGCTCATCTTTGAACTTATGTTCTATCGAGCACAACATTGGTTTCACAATAGCTCACGTGGCGTCATGCATACAGAGTTCACTACGCCGGTATTCTTTGAAAAGATTCCATTCATCCTAGACAAGCTAGACACAGAAAGAGCCAGCCAAGGCCCTTTAAGCCGTTGCCTTTCGCTACCTATTGATGGGAGATAAGGCGGATGCTATCTTGATCAGATAAATAAGGATGAGTTAGTATGGATCGCTCTTATCTTTGTTATTTTTTACTCTGCTCGATTCCTGCCTGCATACCGCGGGAAAACATCAGAAAAGTAACCATCACGCAGCATGCCCACTCGCCTCAATCACATCTTACAAAAAATCCGCCAATCACCATTTGGGTACATGGCACCCGTTTTATCAGGCGTCCTATTTTTCATAGCTTTTTCAAAAGCAAACCAAGCATAAAACTCACAAAAGGCCTTGCTCCCGATTATTATCTCAAAAAAATCGCAGACACGCTCAATGCTGTATCTCCTCATATGTTCCCGATCGAAACATTCTATCTTTTTGGCTGGTCCGGCAAATTAAGTGCAGATATTAGAAAAGAAGCTGCAAAGAATTTGTACGAAGAAATAGAGCGAATTGTAGCAGAATACAAGCAAAAGCATAACACTGAACCTGTGATCCGCCTCCTTACTCATAGCCATGGCGGCACTGTTGCACTCAACATGGTTCGCTACAAAAAAGAGCTTCCTTCTTTTCATATCGAAGAGCTTATTCTTATGGCATGCCCCGTACAAAAAAGCACCAAGCAATTCATTGAAGACGAACTGTTTAAAAAGATCATTGCCCTTTATTCAAGCCTTGATATGGTGCAAGTACTTGCCCCGCAAATAACATATAACTTTTATCGTACCAAAAAGGGTCACCTTAAATCTCATATACAATGGCCCCCCTTTTCACATAGATATTTTGAAGAACATCCCAAGCTTGCCCAAGTAAAACTTAAACTGAACGGCCGCGCTCTCTTTCACACAGAGTTCACCGGCCAACATTTCACCGCCATACTCCCGCAAATTCTTCATGTGATTGATGCATGGCATCGATCAGATAGTAATCCCTGTCGCAATCATCTTCTGTGTGTCTATACCAAGCAATCAAAGACTGCTGCTTAATTGAATCTATATCAACCTATATCCCGAACTTTATTCGCAATAGATAAAGCATCAATACCATAATGCGCAATCAGCTCTTCAGGAGAACCAGAACGAGGCAAATGATTCACCCCCAAGCGATACAGTTCAATGCCATACGTGCTCACTGCAGCGGCCACCGCTTCGCCAATACCTCCCTCAAGATAATGATCTTCCACCGTAATAATTAGATTGTTAGCATTGTTCGCCACGGCCACGATTGTTTTTAAGTCCAACGGCTTAATACAATAAAGATCAATCAGTGCAATCGCAATGCCCTCTTTTGCAAGTAGTTCATGAGCTTTAAGCGCTTCAAACAGCGTAATACCAGCAGCAACCACAAGCACCGCATCTTTTTTTGATTGCTTAAGAACTTTACAACCGCCAATCTCAAATGATTCGTTATTGCTATATATCACTGGCGTAGCGCCTCGCGTAGTCCTCAAATAACTAATTCCATCATGATAGTTTGCCATAAGCCCAACAAGTTTATGAGTGCTCACTGCATCGCTTGGATAAAAAACAATCGAATCAGGCAGCCCCCGAAATAATGCAATATCTTCTAGCGCCATTTGCGATGGACCATCCTGACCTATAGAGACGCCCGCATGCGAACCGCAACACCGCAACGCTGCTTGCCCAATTGCCGCCATACGAAGTTGATCATGTGCACGGGAAAAAAAACAGCCAAACGTGGAAACAAACGGAAGCTTGCCTCGCCTATCCATTCCAACAGCCATTGAGACCATGTTTTGTTCCGCAATAAAGCATTGATAAAAACGATTCGGATATGCTTGCTCGAATAGCTCTGCATAGGTTGAATTTTTAACTTCCGCATCCAAGCAGACTACACTTTTATCCACACCCCCAATTGCTACTAATGCCTCACCATATGCTTTACGCGTAGGTATCTTCTCGCCTGTTTTATAATCTGGATCCAAAAGAGTGATCTTTTTATTTTGAATAGCCGCTTCAGCTTTAATCGTGCTTTTAATCTCAATATTCTTATTCGGTTCATCATAACGTACAAACCTTTTTTTAAGCTGTTTCAGCGCTTGAGCTTCTTGATCCTCGTTTAGCGCTTTACCGTGAAACCCCTCTTTGTCTTCAAATATATCAACTCCGTATCCTTTCTTAGTTTTTGCAATGATCATCATTGGCTTATCACTTTTATTATCACGCGCTCTGGAAAGCACGCTCACCAGCTCTTGCATATCATGTCCATTCACTATCTGTGTATCGAAACCAAACGCATTAAACATATTTTTAAAGCGAACTGGCGCACCCCCTTCAAGCGCTTCCATCGTGGCAGTGCTTTGGCCTAAGCGATTGCAATCTATAATGCCAATCAGATTATTAAGCTTATAGTATGCAGCAAGCTGTACCGCTTCCCACACTGATCCTTCTGATACTTCACTATCTCCCATAAGCACAAATGTTTTAAAGTCACGTCTATCTAGCTTTGCTACAAGCGCCTCGCCTACTCCAATAGATAGCCCAACGCCAAGAGAGCCTGTGGCCGCTTCGGTGTACGGAAAAGCAAATGTGGGATGCCCCTCAAGAACAGAATTAAAACTACGATAGGACAATATGTCTTGATCGGTAAGTTTGCCAAGCTCACGCCATGCTGCGTATAAAATAGGGGATGCGTGCCCTTTAGATAAAATAAAACGATCGCTATTAGGATTTTCGAAATTATCCGGATCGTATTTCATCACATCAAAAAAAAGTGCCGCAATAATATCGGCAACCGATAATGCGGAAGTAACATGCCCCGATCCCGCTTTTGTTGTCATTTTTATCGACAAAACACGCATGCTGTAAGCAACTTTATTTAATAAGGTAATTTTTTCGTTCATACTCTCGTTCTCCACATGTTTTAACAATGAAAATCTAAACGTAGCAACAATAACGTAGCAATAATAATGTTCGTGGCAAAGAAAAGCTCGAGAAGCCTCATCCTATACTATTGTTTATATGCATCCAGAAAAGTGTCTGAGTTGGCACCGCACTAGCATTTCCCACATTATATGAGTAATTAAAAAACAGAACAGGCCTTTCTAGCCTTTTAAATAGGGCTTTTCCATTGCTTAACTAGGACAATATGATATAGTGAGATATATGGGTTTTTTTACAAATAGAGGTTATTATGAATAAATTATTCACAATATTATCATTGCTTTCTTTTACTTTTCCAATGTTAGGTATGTATCAAATTCCCCAAAACCCGGCAAAAACAGATCAAATGCATCAAGCAATAATAGACAGAAAAAATACAGAGTGGCAAGAGCGCTTTGAAAAGCAAAATGCCAACAATACAAATAAATATAGAACCCAAAATGCGGGTAATAAAAATAGCCTAAAAAGAGTTGGTGCATCTGAAGATATGCCAGCCCTTTCTCTTTTTATAGCTAAAATTGAGCTAGCTGATAAAAAGAACAACAAATAAGCATTTTTAAGACCCTGCGCTTTGCTCGCAGGGTCTTTCTTTACCTACTTTTTCTTCTCTCTCTTACCTCGCCAGTTTTCTCCCCGGGCCCAGGAGATCATCTTATCTATATAGCGTGCACCACATGACATTTTTTCTCCCCCATGGGACATCAATCTGCGCCAATAATTATGCATATTGTCGCGCGTCTTTCCTAGAAATTTTTTCATATAAATCTCCCTTTTTTCTTTATTCTAGCAGGTTTGCGTTGCTAATCTCAATGGTTTATGTTCTTGTTTTTACCGAAAAAACCCCTAGAATAAAGAACTATGACTACTTTACACCATATCAGGACCGCGCTGATCAATTTTTTCATCCTCAATCTTTTTATCACGCTCACCTGCCTACCGGTGCTCGTGTCCTGGGGGCTCCCACTCTCCTGGCTTTCGCCGTTTGGCAATCTTATTTTTAGCCCATTTCTTTCCATTTTTTTGCTCTTGAGCACGATTTCCTTTTTCTGCGATGTAATCTGCTTGCCTCATAGCATCATCGATCAGCTTCTTGAATGGATCACGCAAGCGTGGCAATCGATAATGGCTCTTGCACCTCAAAATAGCTTTATCGGCTTTTCGCTCACTGCATTTTGGGCACTACTCATTATTTCATTTATCACCCTGTTTATGCTCATGCTTGCCCCCTTTGCCCAAGCACAAAGACGGCTCGCTGCATTGCTCTTATTGTTCTGCTGCTCAATGGCAGTGCTAAAAATAACCCAACCCTATACAATAAACGTACAGCTCAAAAGCACAAAAAAGGATTCACAGCTGATCGTAAGCGGTCCACATACGATGCTTATTGATCAAGGCGCATTTTCCGAACGAGCAAACCCTGCTTCATGGGCGCAGTATCAGCTCGTCTCTGATTTAATTAAAACCACCGGCTCCATGCAAATTGATCATTTAGTCTTGCCCAAACCCAACATTCGTGCCTGCGAAGCTGCCGCTGCACTTTTGCAGCATGCCAACGTAAAAGCAATCTATTATCCGGCTATGCAAGGAGAACTTACTGGAGCACATCGCGGGGCCTTTAGAAAACTGTATGCAATCGCCAAAGAAAAAGAAGCCTTGATGCACTGCGTGCGGCGCGATGTACCAATTCAAGTTGGCGAGCTGAGCGTAAAACTAATCATAGGAAATAAGGTGAAGTATCGCGATATTCAATACAATCTTCTTCTGCTTGTTTAAGTTTTATTTAAAAAGCTATACTATTTAAGGTCTTTTCAGAAGGAAAGCCCTCCCCGGGCGGTGCACTAAATCCATTTCCGCTGAGAAAAAAAGCTTCATTCGCTCTGCTTTCCCTCTTCGCTCAGAATTTTTTCCTCGCTATCTAATGCACATACTTTCTACCTATAAAATAACGCTGATCTGTCTTTCTGCAAACATTTGCACCGATCGGTTCCCTAGGCAAAACTACGGCGCAACCTACATCGGAGTTTTTAAACTATAATGCGTAATCCTATAGCGCGTTACGTCAGTGTAGCCAATCTCTGAACAAGGCCTAGGAGCCGAAGTGAATGAGGGTTGGCGTTCGCGCGAAAATGGATTCAACGCGCCGTTGAGGTCTTTTTTTTCCCCTTTTTTGGACAAGTAAAAAAGGGGCGCCGCCCGCGTAGGGCTTTCTCTTTTAAAAAATTGAACTAAAAAACACCGCTTGAAGCACCAAACTCTTGCCGCCCCACACCGGAGCATAAAAATATGGTATAACTATCACAAATATCATTTTTTCCGCTCCTTAAAGCGGATTTTAAAGAGGGAGACAATAATTATGAGTCACGGTAACGTTCTTTTCATAATCGCTCACGAGGGATACCAGCCAATTGAATATAACGATCCAAAACAAATACTTGAAGGAGCTGGTTTTAAAGTAGTCACCGCTTCAGATAAGCACGGCACCGCAAAAGATAAAGATGGCAATCCAATACAAGTGGATCTCACCTTAAAAGACGTACATCCAGAGAATTATGATGGAGTCTTTTTCATCGGCGGTCCCGGAGCAATGGAATGCTTAGATAACGAAGAAAGCTATCGCATAATAAAAGCGGCCGCTGCCAAACATCTGCCGTTAGGGGCAATCTGCATAAGTACACGAATATTAGCCAAAGCAGGAGCACTCACAAGAAAGCAAGCCACTGGCTGGAATGGCGATGGCGAGCTAGAAAATTTGTATAAGGAATACGACGTATTCTATATGAAAGAACCGGTAGTGGTGCAAGAGAACATTATCACCGCCTCAGGGCCAGAAGCAGCAAAAACTTTTGGGCAAGAAATAATGGCGATTTTGCATAATAATAAGGGGTGGGGGTAAAAGAAGAAGGGGAGCCGAGTGACTCCCCGTAGAGTATAGGCTATCTTCAATTTAAAACATCTAAGTTACCGTTTTTATTTAACCTTGCTTTTATAACCTCTTATATAGAATATCTCGTAGATAGAATCCCTGCAGCATCCATTGTTGCTTTGTTCTTTAACTGTTTACCAATTGTATGAAGCACTTCAGCAAATTCTACAGTAAAAATTTCCTTAGTAGGAAATCGCTCTAATCTTGTAGCCAAATCTGTTCCTTTATTTTCTAAAGCCAATCGAATGAAAGGATCCAATCTGCTATCCAATTTATACTTATTCATATAACTATCAACAAGATCTTGCTTAACCGCCCCTGTTCCCATCACCGCTCTACCAACCAACGCAGCAACCACAGCAGTGATTACAATTACTACAGCCACAGCAATCGCACTGCCGGCAGCTTGAGCACGATATTTGTTCACAATCCCTGGCATGCTCGCATAATTGCCCTTTTTAAAAGCTTTCTTTAGCTCAGAAGAAAATGGGCCAAACCATGCCATAAACTTCTTTGCCTGCTCAGATCCGGGCTGGCCAATATACTTGCTTAGCACGCTTGAAATACCACTACCCATTTGCTGTTTTAGTTGCTGAGCTCTAGACCCTTGCCATTGTGGAAATGCTTGCATTCCGCTGCTTTGCACAAGCAAAGCAACCGCGAGAGCAAATGATAATATTTTCTTCATACTGTCTCCTTGTTTTTGGGCACTCATTTTTTTATTTTTAGAGGTCCAGATTAAACATATTTCTTTAGTTCCTACTTTATTACTGAGATTGCACTGTTGGCTTTTTACTTTTTCATGAATTCTACATTCGATGATGGACTGTATACTTTAAGATGCGTTGGCTCTACGTATTGAGGCATCTGAGGAAGCAGATCTTTTGGGTTAACATAGTTCACGAAATCCGCATAGTCTGAGGTTGATTTTTTACGCGGTATTTGAGAATCAATGTTTTTTGCAGAAAACGATGATTGATAAGGAAGCAGATCTTTTGGGTTAACATAGTTCACGAAGTCCGCATAGTCTGAGGTTGATTTTTTACGCGGTATTTGAGAACCAACGTTTTTTGAAGAAAACGATGATTGATGAGGAAGCAGATCTTCTGTTGTCAAACTTCGCATTGGCATGTTTCCTGTGTGATACCCACTTGAACTCGTAAATGAATTTATACCCGTTTGATAGGAAGTAACTGATGCTTCTGCTTCTTGCATAGATTCAGCAAGCGCTACCGCAAAAATCGTACCATATGCTGCCAATACTACTAAACCGTAGATGGTGAAGTACACCTTACGAAATGCTGCTGCAGCTTCTTTACGCTGCTGTTCTGTACATGATGAGTTACCCAAGCAGCTCATTTTAGCTTTAAAACTTCTCCAAGATGCCACCATCTTTTTGATTGGTGCCATTAATGTACGCTTAGCTTTTTGTATAAAGCTGGATTCTATAGTGCTTTTATTAGCCACATTATAGGCAATTGTTGAAACTGGTCCTATTGCAGCTATAGCAATAATATTTTTATCAAGCACATTAAAATTTTCCATCAACTTCTTACGATCAATCGCAGGAATTGCACGAGAACCATATGCCTGAATTTGCTCTTTAATCTGCTTGGCTTGCATACCCAAAGATTTTATTTGTTCTACAAGCTTATTTTTACCTTCTTGCAGCCCGGCAGCAATAAGATCCATACGATTTTTAACCGCATCGCCAACTGCACGCACTCTATTTGCTACCTCGCTACCAGCCGCTTTTATTTTTTCATAATTTGTTTTGTTGGTCTTACTTTGAGGTATATTTGCTGGCGCCATCGCAAAGGAAGAAAATTGGGACAGCATTAAACTAAACATCAAAAAAAGGTTGATAAACTTCTTCATACTACTCCTTTTTTTATAGTTTTCGGCCCCTTCTACAAGGCTTTCTACTTCTATCTAAACCTGTTACTCAGATTGCATCATTAAAATTGCACAGGCTAAAGCTGCCTCAAAACCAATAGCGGCCCCCAACCAGCACAATAAGTTTCCTCTCTGTCGGCGCAAGCATCTGCAAGCTGAAGAGCATTTTAAATGGCTTTCCACTTATCTGCTACTATCATAAATTCTATCCAACCTACTCTCATTTTGTTTACGCGTTAGAGCATCATTAATTATCTTAATATAATCAGGTTTTTCAACTTGAGACTTAGCGGCCTCTAGAGCTTCAACTGAAACAAAATCCGGATTCCTTTTTATATCTGTCAATATCGAGCTCAATGCTAGATCTTGTCCTGGCGTCAACGCTTTTAGTAATTCTTTATTTCTTCTATACTGCATATCAACATCAAAACTTTCTACTAGCCCCTGATTTAAACCAGAAGACCCGACTGAGCTTATTTTATATACAAGATATGAAGCTGCCGCTGCAATAATGGCAGCGGCAAGCGCTGCTGCGCCAGCCTTGAGCTTTCTCCAGATTTCAGGAGAAATCGTTACTTGATTTATAAAATTTGATGTTGCTGTTTGAAAAGCCTGATTTAATGACTGTAAGGCTTGGCCCGCATCCTTCATCTTCCTTTCAAACATCGATTCCTGAGCATGCAAACCAGAACTACTAACCAATAATCTTGCCAGTACAACATTTGAAATTATACGCTTCTTCATAGCTACCTCTTATATAATAAGAATTTTTCATACCTACTTGAAATCAAGATAGCAAAAAAGAAGCGCTAAAATCTAGAATTTATTTCATATTACTCAAAACTATCTGCCATTAAAATAGCTGGCGCTATCTCAATCAAAAACGTTCACAAATCGGCGGTCCCGGAGCAATGGAATGCTTAGATAACGAAGAAAGCTATCGCATAATAAAAGCGGCCGCTGCCAAACATCTGCCGTTAGGGGCAATCTGCATAAGTACACGAATATTAGCCAAAGCAGGAGCACTCACAAGAAAGCAAGCCACTGGCTGGAATGGCGATGGCGAGCTAGAAAATTTGTATAAGGAATACGACGTATTCTATATGAAAGAACCGGTAGTGGTGCAAGAGAACATTATCACCGCCTCAGGGCCAGAAGCAGCAAAAACTTTTGGGCAAGAAATAATGGCGATTTTGCATAATAATAAGGGGTGGGGGTGAGTTAAAAGATAGGGGGCGACCGGTTGGTCGCCCCCTATCTTTATGAATCAATTACTTAGTTTAATATAGCTTCTCCCTCACTACTTATATTAAATGATCTTAAACACCCTGAGGTTCTTCTTTTTTAGAGCCAAAACCAAATGATGGCATTGATGGTTGTGGAAGACCAATACCTTGCAAATATTGTTTAAATTGTGTTCTCACGTTTAGTGGCATTTTACCCGTTTTATGCAAAGAGCTAATAATCCACGCAGCTTCTTTTAGGGCAGGATCATTTAACTGGTTCGCAACATAATTAATACCTTCAACAAGAGAGTTTGAAAGACTCAATTCTCCTGCTTTTAGGCCATTTATAATATTATGAATATAGCCAAGATCTTGATCTACAAAAGCAATCAACACGCTAAGGTTCTGAGTCGTTTTAGGTATAGCAAACTTCGTCATAGCATCACCAATTACTGAGCCCGAAGTCGTCGTCGTTCCCATCACCGCTCTACCAACCAACGCAGCAACCACAGCAGTGATTACAATTACTACAGCCACAGCAATCGCACTGCCGGCAGCTTGAGCACGATATTTGTTCACAATCCCTGGCATGCTCGCATAATTGCCCTTTTTAAAAGCTTTCTTTAGCTCAGAAGAAAATGGGCCAAACCATGCCATAAACTTCTTTGCCTGCTCAGATCCGGGCTGGCCAATATACTTGCTTAGCACGCTTGAAATACCACTACCCATTTGCTGTTTTAGTTGCTGAGCTCTAGACCCTTGCCATTGTGGAAATGCTTGCATTCCGCTGCTTTGCACAAGCAAAGCAACCGCGAGAGCAAATGATAATACTTTCTTCATACTATCTCCTTGTTTTTGGACACTCATTTTTATTTTTTAGAGGTCCGGGTTAATAAAATTGCTTTTTATTCTGAAACCAACACTACCTGCTATTAATACAAATAATCCTAAAACAATCGGCCTTTTTATACTTATCCTTCTTTTTAACTACTTTCCACACTCTGGATTTTTTAAAAAGTTCAACACCTGCTCTTTGCCTGAAAACTTTGGAATCTCCATACGCTTTAACTGTTCAATTGCCTCATTTATCGCATTTCGGCTAATACCTTTTATACTACATACCATCGCTTTTACTTCAGCGAAAAGCCCTTTGGCAGCATTATTAATAAATAGTATATGTCGCCTAAATAGTTCAGGATTAAAGGATAAAATAGCATTTTTTAATATCGTTTTGGTCTTTTCGTATGGACCACGCTTACTCTCTTCAAGCATGTTTTCTTGCTTGTCTGCCACTTCATACGCTGTTTCCAGTATAGGCTTATCCACGAGCTCTTTCATGCTCTCAACCATGTTCGATACACCATTTAAAGCAGCACGAACAATAAGAGCTACAGGGCTATTATCAAGAGGAATGGTTACACCATATTTACGAGCGATCACTTCTATGCTTATTTGAGGCTTAAAGTTGTATTGTCCAATAGGTATAGACGGTTGTACTTTATCCTGCATATATACATATGCCCCACCTGCAGCCGCTGCGGTAAGCAATGCAGCTACTGTAACTCCTGCTGCTATTGCATATCTCTTTAAACGAGCTGTTACTTCTGGCGAGCAGGTTCCTGTAAAATAGCAGCCACCATGACTATTTATGTAATTGCGTACAGTTCGCGTTGCGCTACCAAAAGTGGTGTTAATTTTTTGCCAGATAGATTGCTTTTTTTGTTGAACTGATTGCATTGTCTGCTGCATCCGCGCAGACGTACTAACGGTAGAAATATTCCCTGCCACAAATGAAACCAATAATAAAACTAATTGCTTCTTCACGCTACTCCTATCTATAGTCTTCAGATCATTCAAGTAAAAAATATTCTAGAATAAAAAGGCGTTACTCATAATTCTGTTCTTTCTAGCTCTTCATTTTTTATTGGGGCTTAGCCATAAGACGCATCACCTCTTGTTTAATTTCAAGCTTATTGTTACTTGTTGCCCATTCAAGAACGGCATTATAAGCAGCATTGCTTACCGCTCCCGCAGGCTCATTTTTAAGCTCTGCAAGTGTTGCCCCTAAACCAAACTCCCCTTGAAGTGGAATGCTTTCAACTTGATTTAAAAGAGTGATATCCCATGAGCCTTTACCAATAGCAGGATAGCGCTTTTTCATCGCTTCCACGCTAAACCGCTCTTGATGCGTTGAGCCAACTGGCATAGATGACTTGCCTGCCGAGGTTATTTTATATACAAAATATGAAGCTGCCGCTGCAATAATGGCAGCGGCAAGCGCTGCTGCGCCAGCCTTGAGCTTTCTCCAGATTTCAGGAGAAATCGTTACTTGATTTATAAAATTTGATGTTGCTGTTTGAAAAGCCTGATTTAATGACTGTAAGGCTTGGCCCGCATCCTTCATCTTCCTTTCAAACATCGATTCCTGAGCATGCAAACCAGAACTACTAACCAATAATCTTGCCAGTACAACATTTGAAATTATACGCTTCTTCATAGCTACCTCTTATATAATAAGAATTTTTCATACCTACTTGAAATCAAGATAGCAAAAAAGAAGCGCTAAAATCTAGAATTTATTTCATATTACTCAAAACTATCTGCCATTAAAATGGCTCGCGCTGGCGCTGCCTCAAGGCCGATAATGGCCAGAGGAAGACATATCATGAAATAATGGCCAGCCGGCACATGATAAAGCCGCACCCCTTCAATAATTGCAATATCAGCCTTCATCAGCGTGGTATGAGTGGTATGCTCTGGGTCGTCTCGCTCAATGCCAAGATAATCGATAGCCACCGCTTTCACCTTTTTTTCAGCCAAATACCGCGCTCCGGAAGCATCAAGATAAATAAAATCTCTATGAAATTCGTCTGTAATTCCCAAGGCGCTATTTGGAGTCCGCAAGACAATAATCTCCCCTTCATTAATCACATACCGCTTGAGATCATTTGCTGAGATGGAATCGTGAACTGTCATCAGATCGATCACCTGCGCCTTGCCCATAAGACTATCCAATGAGATCATATCGATCGCTTTACCGTCCTTTAAAAAATGAGATGGAGCATCCACATGAGTGCCAGTATGAGTTCCCATGGTGATAGTCGAATCTCGAACCCTATCTTTTTCGAATCCTTTAGTCGCAGCAAGCTGAATTGTGCCTTTATTTTTATACTCTGTGGTAGCCTGTGATATCGGCCAAGAAATGTCGTAAATACGCATTTTCTAATCCTTTTACCTAAGAATAGTCTTTGATACATTTAAGAGCGCTTCACTTTCATACACAATAGCATGGCATGGAAGGCTTTCTGAATAGAATAGAACAAACTCTTTCTATGCCACTTTTAGCAAACATAGTAACTGGCAATAACTTCGCCATGAAGCATAGTAGTTATTACTTTCAACGTTGATGACTACGCCAAAGGCTCTTTGAGCAAGCAGAACATAACAAACCGCTATCGAAATTGTATCTTAGACTTAAGTTGGTATAATCAAAATTATTTTGCTTTCTTTATCTCATGGCCGCCAAATGCATGACGTAGCATAGCAACTACTTTCGTGGCATAATCGCCGCCCGATTGCAAAGACCATTCTCGTACTTTTAATGAGGCATCAATCACTGGCAAATTCATCCCTATTTCTTTTGCCGCCTCCACTGTCCATTTGCCAGTTCCCCCCTGCCCAAGCTCGCCACTAATATCATGAAGCTCTTGATTCTTTTTCATAACGTTGTGTGTGAGTTCCATTAAAAAAGAACGGATAATCGAACCATTCTGCCAGACGCGCGTGAGCTCTTCAAGATCGATCGCTTCGTTTTTGAATTGCCCTTCTTTGATCAGCATAAGCCCTTCGCCAATCGCCTGCAAGATGCCGTACTCAATGCCATTGTGCACCATTTTCACGTAATGTCCTGATCCTGATGCACCGAAATGCCCGAGCCCCCCTGGCATTGCTATAGCAGCAAGCACAGTATATATTTTTGTATAGGCAGCTTCATCACCCCCCACCATCAAGCAAAATCCTTCTTTTTTGCCAAAGACACCCCCGGACGTACCGCAATCTAAAAAGAAAATGCCTGCATTGGAAAGTTCCTGCATTCTGCGTTGTGAATCTTTGTAAAAGCTATTGCCCCCATCTATAATAATATCTCCCGCTTTCAAATAAGGCCTCACATCTTTGATCACGTTATCCACTTGTGATACCGGCACCATAAGCCAAATCAAATCAGTTTGAAATGCCATATCTTTAAAATCGCTAACAATCGTGATTCCAGCCTGCCCAGCCGCTTTTTTGATTTTTTCATTATGATCAAGGCCAAACACAATATGGCCTGCATCTAATAAACGATACGCAATCGCAAACCCCATCTTTCCCAATCCAACAACCCCTATATTCATGATCGCCACCTCATACCATGTTTTTGCTCAAACTGTTTCATCTCTTCCGGCCCTTGCGTATCGCATTCATATTCATACAGGGGAAACTGCTTCTCTTTTACTGCATCAATTATACGCCAGCATTGCTCAATTTCATCAAACCGAACCGAGACTGATTGCTCACCTCGCATCACCTCTTCTATCACCACTTCATATGCATGGGGCGTCATTGCACCAAATAAGCAGCTATGGCAAAACTCCATAGATACCGGCATCACTTCTTCGCTCCGACCAGGCTTTTTTGCATTCAAGCTAAGAGAGAATGTGGCCTCAGGCGATACTTCAATAGTGAGCCAATTAGATGGCACAGGACAAGCATGCGTAAGCAGACAATCAACTGATTTAAATTTGATATAAATCATGGTCTCTTTTTTTTGTAGGCATTTGCCAGTCTTCATATAGAACGGCACACCGGCCCATCTTGGATTGTTAATGCGAAGCATAAGTGCTGCAAACGTCTCGGTAACTGAATCTTTTTTAACGTTATTCTCTTTTTTGTATCCAACATATTGGCCAAGAATACCATCAATTACCTCAACCTTTTTAAGCACCTCATAACGACGATTGCGCACATAATCCCCCGTTAATTTTTCTGGCGATTCCATGCCAATAAGCGCAAGGAGTTCAAGCATATGATTTTGCATCACATCAGACAGCGCACCGTACTTATCGTAATAGCCTCCACGCCCTTCGAGTGCAATCTGTTCGCTAATAACAATTTGCACCTGATCGATATAGCGATTATTCCAAAGCGGCTCAAATACACAGTTGGTGAATCGAATTAATGCAATATTACTCACAAGCTCTTTGGTGAGAAAATGATCGATACGATAGATTTGATGCTCTTCAAAAAGCTTACGAATGCAATCATTAATTTCATGCGCAGATTGCACATCCTTGCCAAAAGGCTTTTCAAAGACAATGCGTTGCCAAGGATCCTCATTAAGCTTTTTTCTGGTAACAAGTTTGGATGCAGCAAGATGATTGGTGATCGAACAAAAAAACTCTGCTGCTGCAGCCAAATACAGTATCCGGTTACCTGAAAGACCAAACTTCTTTTCAAGCTCTTTTACCCGTCCTGAAAGCTTTTTAAAATCAGTCTCTTGCTCAAAATCGATCGGTTCATAAAAGAAGCGAGAAGCAAGCTCTTTAAATATCGATTCATCGATTTTATCCATAAACTTTCGTGACGAATCAAGAATTGCTTCTAAGCTGTTTTTATCCCTCGCTGCACCAACAATAATAAAATTTTCTAATTTTTTTCGAGCAATCAATCGGTATAAAGCTGGCATTAATTTGCGACGGGTTAAATCGCCCGTAGCTCCCAAAATAATAAACGTTAAATCATTCATGAGCTAAGATCTTTCCTGTTTCTTTTTTATACAACTCCACCTGCGGCTGATCAAAAGGATTAATATCAAAAAGATACCCAAGATACATGATTTCTACCATCTTGATTTGCAAAAACTGCCCAAGATAATAAGCGGAGATCTCAGGAAACTCAATCGACAAGAATGGCCGTTTTTGATACTCATATGCTTTTTGTGTGCCTTCATAGATCGCATGCATAATCTCAGAAAAAGATTTGCCATTCACCCCAGAAGCAATTTCCGAAAGCAAACCAGAAAAAGGCACTAAAAGTTCTTCTTGCTTGCCTACGCGCACAAACGTAGTAAGACGATTATTAGGTCCCGCAAGATAGAGCTGCGCTACCGAATGCAGATCTATCGATCCCATGGACGTGGTTGGCGTAATGCCTACATGCACCGACTCACCTCTTTTGTTGTTCGCTTTACCAATACTCTCCGCCATCAGCTGCCGATACCATGCGCCAACGCCACGTAAGCTCATTGCAAACAAGAACAGATCATGTATCACCATTCCCTTTTGATAATAGTAGTACATCGTTGCAGCACTCAAAGCAGCAGGATTTTGCGACAGATCTTTTGTAGTACATATATCTTTTACCGAAAGCGCCCCTTGCAATAAAGGGCCGGTATTAATGCAAAGCATCTCGAGCGGAAAAAGACCCACAGGAGAAAGCACCGAAAAGCGGCCGCCTACCTTTTTGGGAATAAACAAACAGCTCGCACCAATCTTCTGCGCAGCTTGATGTAATGGAGAATCTTGATCTGTAATAAAAACTATTTGTTCCGCGGCAGACTCTTTTTGATATTGATCCAAAAGATCTACAAAAAGCTTTGCGTTCACGATAGTTTCAGTCGTGCTTCCCGATTTGCTTATAATAACGAGAAGTATCTTCTCTCTATTTTTTAAGCACTGCTCCGCTTTGCGATAGACAGGGCTGATATATCGAGGATCTAATGTATCTGCAAAAAAAAGAGGCAGCGTGGCATCATGATTTTCACAAGCAGTTTTAAGCGCTTGGTACACAGCAATAGTTCCTAAATTGGATCCACCAATCCCAATAAGAATCATCATTTTTGGGTTGATCTCCTTTTTTTCTTTCGCTAGCTTACGCACATTCTCAAGCATCTGCTGATCTGATGACAGCGAAAGAGAAGCATATTCAGTATCGTAGCCAGCTCGCCAGGCGGCGGCTATGCGATCAATCTCTGGAGCAAGATGCTCTGAAAGATCATGACTTTGATCTGATGAAATAGGAGCATTCATATTTGTAAGCGAAATCATTTCCATCCGTAACTCTCCTCGTGTTATTCCCCCACTATAATCAATGAGGCTAGCGAAGTAAATCCAGCATTTCCAGTTGACAAAAAGTGGCAAAAAAGTACCTTAAGTACCATCATCTAACGATCACACTAACCAATTCGATTTGAATTATAAGGGTTAGGGGAGAGGGACATATGGTCAACGGGGGTTGCTCATATCGAATATTTTCGATTCTTATTTTGTCATTTTTATTATTACCAAGCTGCAAAGATCCTGCAAAGGGTCGGCTTGGAATGCGCTCACTTACTTCACTTATTGATTACCAAGATTACAAAGGCGGAGTTACGCTTCGCGTTAAAAAACTTGATCAACATGATTGCGAAACCATCTTGGGCAAACCATCTCATCTTTTATTTAAAAAATTTAGAAAACGCCAACCAATTTGGCCTTTGCAAATATCGCTGACTAATAATACGAATAAGCTTCTTGCAATGAAGCCTTCAGATATTAGCCTCAGCCAACTCAGCTATAAAGCAGTGTCATCTCGATTACATAAAAATTCATTCACACAAGTATTCGGCACAATCGCTTCAAGCCTTCTGATTGGCGGTTTTTTAGCTATTGGAAGCCTTCTTGCCTTGAGTGCCAGCGGCATACTATTACTTACTACTGGCAGCTTTAGCATCATGGCACCGATTGCCGTGATTGGCAGCTCTGCACTTGCAGCAATACCAACATTCCTTCTTATCGGCACACCAATTTTATCTACTGTTCGTGGCGTACAAACAGCACAAAATAATAAAGTGATGAAGCAAGACATAAAAAGCTACGCACTTAAAGAACAAGTAGTAGTGCAACCCTATCAGACCGCAGATATGCTTATCTTCGTTTCAAAACCAAATTATAAACCATTCTTTCAAGTAAAAATTATCAACCCTGAAAATGCTGAAGAAAAAATCACATTCAAAGTAGTAATTCCTTCTTCCCCTCAAAGATTTATCGTTCGCTGAAAGTTTGTATATAATAAGAACCTATCCCAAAATTCATAAGTACCTCAAAGTGTAGAATGTAGCGGCA
>CAYGJB010000014.1:0-27166 GCA_964350195.1 uncultured Pseudomonadota bacterium | reverse complement strand
TCTTTCCCATTTGCCCTGCGTGTGCGTCGAAGCTTTTGCGAAGTCGTAAGCTTGTTGAGGGATATGAGCGGTGACTCATTTTATTCTAACCGTTCGAAACCCTTCGACGAGCTCAGAGCGAACGGATAAAAGGGAATAAAAAATAATGAAATACAACTATGACATCATCGTAATTGGCGGTGGAGCTGGTGGACTCACCGCATCAAAGACCGCAAAAGGGTTTGGACTGAGAGTAGCTCTTATTGAAAAAACAGATCGTCTTGGAGGCGAATGTACGTGGACCGGCTGCATCCCCAGCAAGACGTTAATCAAGACAGCAAAAGTGGCATGGTACTTAAAGCATGGGGATAGGTTTGGTTTGCGAATAGATGTTGCACCTCAATTTGATACTGATTATGTGATGCCATATATTCGTTCAGTTATTCAAGAAGACTATCAATCTCATACCCCAAAAAAAATAGAAGAGCTGGGCATTGATACTTTATTCGGGGTGCCTCGATTTATTAATAATCATTCTATTTTGCTTAACGGCACTACGATCACGTTTGGTAAAGCGATTATCACTACAGGTTCTTCCGCATTCGTGCCGCCACTAAAGGGGATCGATTCAGTAGAATATCTCACGAATGGCAATTTTTTTTCGCTTGAGAAGCTGCCCAAATCACTTTTAATTTTAGGCGGTGGGGCGATTGGTTGTGAAATGGCAAGCGCTCTTAATCGTCTTGGTGTACAGATTACGTTGCTTGAAATGGGTGATCGCATATTGCCAAAAGAGGATGAAGAAGTAGTGGCGCTTGTTTCTCGTACCATGATTGATGAAGGAGTGGAGATTATAACGAGCGCTAAGGCAAACAGCGTGGCAAAAAAAAATAATGGGGTAGCGCTGCAGATTGAAGATGGCAAAGGAGCAGTTCGTGAGCTTTGTGCAGAAAAGATACTTTTTGCCATTGGCCGTACACCAAACATTGCCGGATTAGGTCTTGAAGAGCTCGGTGTTGAGGTTACGAAAAGGGGCATAGTTACAGATAATAAAATGCGCACGGCAGTAAAAAATATATATGCAGCAGGAGATGTGGTAGGCCCCTATCAATTTAGTCATATGGCCTGGTATCAAGGAGTGATCGCAGCTCGCAATGCATCTATTCCTTTCTTTAAAACGAGTGTTAAATATGATACGGTGGCATGGGTTACTTTTACCGCTCCAGAGCTTGCGCGTATGGGGCTTACAGAAAAGGAAGCTCGAGAAAGGTGTGAAAGTATAAAAGTTTTTGTGAAGCCGTATCATGAGCTTGATCGTGCAATTACTGATCGCACCACCAACGGGCTTGCAAAATATATCACGGATAAGAAAGGAAGGTTAGTGGGAGCTCATATTATAGGATCGCGAGCAGGAGAGATGCTTGATGAGTTGGTGCTTGCAAAAATTCATTGCATCCCATTTTATAAAATTGGTTCAATCGTGCATGTATATCCCACTTACTCGGAAATGAATTGGCATGCAGCGAAAAAAGCATACATCGATCACCTTGAAAATAATTTTTTTATTAGAATAGCTCGTTGGTTTATGAATAAAAAAGGATGAAAGGAAAAATGATGAGGATAAAAAGAGGATTGTTGCTAGCTATGTTTGTATGTAGCTTTGCACGTGGGGTTGATTTAGAAGAAGAGCTTGGTACTCGGGGAATTGGTCTTGTTCCTCAAATTTTAAATCGTGTTGATGTGTTAAAAAAAGAAGTCAGGCAATCAGATGCGGTTTTTGGAAAAATTTTTTTAAGTAACGTTGGTTCATATACGCTTCTTGAAAATTTAGTCGCAGATATTGAGATTACGGGAACGAATGTTCTGCTTGACCTTTCAGGGAAGTCTCTTGTTGGCTGTATTTCTATTTCGGGTAGTGGTGTTGTGGTTAAAAACGGAGCTGTTGCTCCCTTGCCTCCTTATATGACTAGTAGCCACTCAAATGCAGCTATAACGGTACATGAAGGTTCGGCTAATGTATTGCTCAAACTATGCCACATTGTATGCTCTGATTCAGTATTAACCGGCACTCTTTTTGATTTAGTTCTTTCTGATACGGTAAACATAACATATGAGCAAGTGGGAACGGGTACCGTATTTGATAGCATGCCTGGGCGCTCTGGCATTGAAGTACGGGGGGATATTGTAAATGTATTTGATTGTAGTGTTATTCCTGGATCCAGTGCTACAACAACAACTACTCATGCTGAGTCAGGTGGCCATGGAATTATTTTAAGTGGTGCTGCTCATAAAGTACGAGTAAAAGATTGTATTACACTTACCGGAAATGGTGGAAATGCAACAGATGGTAATGGTGGTGATGCTGGTACTGGCATATATGTGAAGGATTCAGCAAATCATATTGAGATAACTCAATGCACTATATTTGAAACTGGTGATGGCGGAAATGGATCAGTTGCTGGGGGAAATGGTGGTCATGGCGTTCATATAGAAAGCACAGCGGAAGATATTGGTTTGCATGCTTGTAGAATAAGAAATACGGGAAATGGCGGATCTCCTGGGGGCCTAGGTGGAAAAGCTATCCTTGATGAAGTGACTACGGCAGGCAAACATTCCATTATATTCAGTAATTTTGCCCATAACATTTCAAATGCAGTAAAATTCGATTTACAAGGTGGCGGAACTGAGGACGGTATATCTTCGCCAAATCCGCCAGATGGCACGGTATTGAATTCATTTGCAAACATTTACGTTTCGTAAATAACCCATTAAAGCAAAAAAGCAGGCATTATGGTGCCTGCTTTTTTTTGGTACACTATCTCATTTATCATTTGAAACTAAGGGACTTATTATGAAAATGCTTCCAAAGAAGTTAATCATTGGGATTATTGTAGTGCTTGCTTTTGTTGGGTTTCTCTACTACTCAGGTTTCTCAAGCCACTTATCGCTTGAGAACATCAAAAGTAATGCCGCATATCTAAAGAGTAATGTTGAAGAACATTATATGCGCTCGGTATGTGTGTTTTTAGCTATTTCAATCGTGCTTATTTCATTCACTCTTCCAGTTACCGCCCCTATGGGAGTTATAGGTGGCTTTTTGTTTGGCTTATGGGCAGGCGTACTGTATTGCATGATCGCTGCTTTGGTAGGAACAGCTGTTTCGTTTTTGGTGGTTCGCTATGCGTTGTCTCATATTGTACGAAATCAATACGGCAAGCAGCTTACTTCATTTAATGAGCGTATGAAAGTGTATGGGTATACGTATCTCATTACGCTACAGCTTCTCACGGTGGTTCCTTATTTTGTTATTAATACATTAGCTGCGCTTGCAGGGGTCTCTTTTTTAACCTTTATGTGGACAACGGCATTGGGATCTTTTCCTATTATTGCTATTTACGCTTTCGCAGGGCGCCAACTCTATATGATTCATTCGTGGCAGGATATTCTAACCAAAGAAATGCTTCTCCTTTTAATCCTATTGGCAGGGCTTGCGTTATTGCCGATGTTGATTCGCAAAATTCGAGGTTCTGATTCTAATAAAAGCGATTTAAATGATCACGAGCCATACGATCCAGAGGGTCTTCTATGAAAATAGTTCGAGACATGCGGGTATGGCTGGGATTTCTATTTATTGCTTTGATCGTGGTGCTTAGATTTTCAGGGGCGGTAGATCAGCTTACGCTTGCTGCATTGCAAGAAAAGCGACTTCATCTTATGGAGTTAGTGAATGCACACTATTGGAGGTCTTCTTTAATGTACATTGGCCTGTATATAGGAGTGGTAGTGCTTGCGTTACCGCTTGCAGCATTAGCAACTATTGCCGGGGGTTTTTTGTTTGGAGTGCTTCCAGGAACAATCTTTGCAAACATTGGTGCTACCACTGGGGCGACCATATTTTTTCTCATGGTGAGGCATCTTTTTGGTAATACATTGCAGGCAGCGCATAAAGAAAAATTTACTTGGTTTAATCAGGAGATGGAAAGACATGGCATTGTTTATTTGGTTGCCATTCATTTGATTGCTGTGATTCCATTTTTTGTAGTGAATCTTCTGATTGGTATGACTCAAGTTCCGTTACGAACATTTATTTGGACTACAAGCCTGGGGATTATTCCTGGGACGTTGGTGTATGCTTTTGCAGGACAGCAGCTCGCGAAAATAACTTCTTTGAGGGATATTTTTTCATTGCCAATACTGCTAGCATTTTGCTTATTGGCAGCATTAGCAATGGTACCTATTTTTGCAAAACAGTATGGTTGGTGGGGAATGAAATAAAATTAAAAAACGTTTAGCTTCTTCAGTTCTTGCGTAACATTTTTATGATCATCGCAGATGATGCCGTTCATACCAATAGTACGAGCCGTAAGGACATTTACTTCCTTATCGTCGATAAAGATACACTCTTTGGGATCAAGCTTATACCGCTCAATAATGTGATAAAAAGCTTTGGCATCAGGCTTTGAGTAGCCGCAGGTGCTTCGTGTTACAATCCCATCGAAATAGCCAAAAATATCGGCGTGATTGGTTATAAAGTAGTGATGGAACTCATGATTTGCATTTGATAATACATACAGCTTATGTCTACGCTTGCCATGCTCGTCTACGGGGGCATGACATTTTAGAATGAGCTCAAGTCCTTCTTTGATTACAGTGAACATTTGTTCAACGTTTCGGTAATCAGTATGCAACGCAAAAATTACGTCATTGAGATCGAATATGATTGAGTAGTTGTTTTGTCTTTTCATAATAATAGGCCTTATCAAGAGATGATTTTAAGCTTATCTGATTCTTGAGCGATTGCATCAGTTATATTTTTTATCTCACTGTATATCAACTTCCTATCAAGAGAAGCTGTTTTAGTTTCAATACCAAACCAGCCGCATTCTTTTGCAGCAGATATGTTATCTTTTTGATTATCAATGAGAACGTAGTTGCTATGAGGATACAGAGACTCAAGCTCTTTATACATTTCAAGATCAGGTTTAGCTTTATGTTGATAGCCTGAGACAACAAACCCATCAAACAATGCAAAAAGAGCGGGATATTTTTTAGTCATTCTATCAAATGTTTCTTTATCCCAGTTTGAAAGAATATAGAGGGGATAACCGTTCTTTTTTAATTTTTTTATTAATTTAACAGTGTCATCGATAACGTATTGCGTAGAAAGAAATTGGTCAGCAATAAAAATTCCATGAGCCATATTAAGCATGAGCTGTTTTTCTCCAGGGCCAAACCAGTCCGGATTTTTTTTGATACATGCACATACTTCATCGCAAATTTCTTGGTTTGATCGATAACCGGTTAGCCATTCAAGCATATAGCTTGGAAGAACGTCTCCTGCATCGTCTTTTATTTCAACTGAGAGTGAATATTGATGATTGTTTTCTTTTGCTATTTTCTCAAGCAAATTAAACCAACGTTTTTTCAAGTTTGAGGCATAGGCAAGAGCGCGAAAGCCAAGCTGAGAGAAGAAAAAATTAAATTTTTTAGTGTGAAAAAGAACACCGCCTAGATCAAATACAATGGCAGGCTTTTCATTTTTGAGCTCTTTTTGGCTTGTAGCTATGCCTGTATAAAGCGAACTGGCGATAAAAAAAGTAAAGGAACTGAAAATAGTGGACAGTATAAGGCGCATAATCTTCATTCATAGACCTCCATGTATTCAGATGAGTCCCATTTGTCTTTATTCTAAAGTAATTGTGTCTATTTGTCAAAAGCGGGTGATTTCTATTATGTGTTCTTTATAAATTTTTTTGAGATAAACTCAAGACAGAACTGCTATCTGTAGGGCATAGTGCTACCAGGAGTGGATACAGTTTAAAAATCCTTTAGAGCAAAAGAGAAGAGCTCATCAATCATCTTATTGTTCTTATGGGAATAGTCAGAGGGATACGTATAAGCAACGGGCTGGATTGTAACTTCTTGCTTTTTCTCAGCACTTTTTTTAGATTTATTAGCAAAATTCTTATGGGATGATAATTCTATGTATATAAAAAGAACAATGGGCTTGCTTCTGGTCGTTGGCATATTGCTTGGCCTAACGCTCTATTTTATAAAAAATAAAGTATCATCTACCATTCCTGTTGGAATTTTATTCTCATTATCTGGAACAATGAAGCATCTAGAGTCTCAGGCAAAAGATGCGATGCTACTTGCGATTGATGAGATCAATAAAAAAGGGGGAGTTCTAGGAAAGAAGATTGAAGCTATTGTTGTTGATGGCAAGACAGATGATGAGGTATTCAGAGAGGAAGCAGAGATGCTTATACGTGATAAAAGAGTGCCGGTCCTTTTCGGTTGCTGGACTTCATCAAGTAGAAAACAAGTAAAAGAGATTGTAGAGAAGCATAATCATTTATTGCTATACCCTGTTCAGTTTGAAGGACTTGAAGAGTCTCCCAATATTATTTATTTAGGTGGTACATCAAATCAGCAATCAATTCCAGCAATTACATGGGCCTTTAACAATCTAGGGAAGAGGTTCTTCTTTGTAGGCTCAGACTTTATATATCCACGTGCAATCCATGAGATTATGAAAGAAGTATTAACTTCTCTTGGTGGAATGATAGTGGGTGAAGAATATATTCCGATGAATAGCGATAATGTATCGCCAATTATTCAAAAAATAATAGAAGCTAAGCCAGAGGTAATTATTAATAATATAGTAACAACTATAGCAAATATACCCTTTTTCAAGCAGCTACGAGCGGTAGGAATTACACCTGAAAGAATTCCTACTATAACATGTAGCTTTTCAGAGCTTATGCTTCAGCATTTTGAGGTTGAAACTATGATAGGAGACTATAGTGTATCAAATTACTTTCAGTCAATCGATAGAGGTGTAAACCGTGACTTTATAAAAAAGTTTAAAGCATTATTTGGTAAGGATAGATTGGTAAATGATATGATGGAGGCGTCATATTTTGCGGTGCATCTTTGGGCTCAAACAGTAGGGGAGATAGGTACTTTTGAGGTGGATAGAGTACGATCTCATATGAAGAACCAGAGCTTTAATGCTCCTGAAGGAATAGTTACTATTTCTCCTCAATACATGCAAACATGGAAGACAATCTATATCGCAAAAATACAATCAAATGGGCAATATAATATTATCTTTGATTCTGGGCAGGCTATATCGCCTATTAGTTATCCAACATTTTATCGCTCAAAAGAGCAATGGAACCAGTTTCTTTTATCGCTCTATAAGAAATGGGGTAATAAATGGAGCGCTTAACCATGAGACGTAGCTTTCACAAGAGTTTAATCTTTTTGGTATTAAGCTTAGGGTTTATTGCGTCGTTTTTTTTCGGTGCATACATCTATCTTAGTATAGCACGCATTCCCTCAACTCAAAGGCATTTGCTGAGCATAGCGATGGATCGAGCTTTGCAGGTTGATACTTATCTTATGCAAACAAAAGAAGAGTTACTTGTGTTAAGCGCACATAAAAAAGTTACTGATGTTATGCAGAATCTCATTATTGATCAAGCATTGGAAATTCTGTTGGATTCATTCCAGAAGACACATAACTTTAGAGATATGCTGCTCATAGATCCGAATGGCATCGTTTGTTTTTCTAGTGTACATAAAAAAGTATTTGCCTCTATGAATCTTATGGATTCAAAACATTTACATAGAAGCATTTCACATTGCTTTCAAATAACAAGACTTAGCCTGACATCAAATGTTTCTTCATTCGTGAAAGATGACTTATTAAATGAGCAAACGATGTATCAGATGGTTCCCATATTTTTGGATAAAAAATTTATCGGGATTCTTGCTGCTCAAATCGATCAAGATCAACTGTTCAAAATAACAAATAACTACTTCGATTTAGGAAAGACTGGTGAGGTAGTGTTGGGACAGGAAGTAAAAGGAGGAGCTCAAATAATAGCTCCTACGAGGTTTGACCCTGATATAACCTTTAATATCATTGAACAAGTAGAAGGGGATCCTGTTCTTCCTATTCAGCGAAGTGTTCGAGGAGAGAGGGGCTTTGGTGTAGCAACAGACTATAGAGGCAGCATCACCATAAGTGCCTGGACATATAGCGTTATGTCACGATGGGGAATCGAATTGAAAATGGATCGTAATGAAGCGTTGACACCTCTTTACTTCCTCTATTATTTATCGATTTTAGTTCTCACTATATTTTTAATGCTCTTGAGTGCAATTATAGTGATGTATAGAAAAAGAATACGTGAGAAGCTATTTTTTTTTAAAACGATGAGTTATGGGACTTTGATACTCATTATACTCTTGCTAGCAACAGCCATAGCAGGATCTTTTGTTGCAACTAATTATTATAGGTTGCGATCACAAACATTAGCCCATGCCTGTACGGTGGCACAATCAAAAGTTAAATCTGCTGCAGAACAAATAAATAGGCAACTAGTTAATGTGGCTCAACGAGTTCAATCAATTGCAGATGATCTTTCTCATAATAGGCTTAAGAAAGAGGATCTTATCATTCGAACTGAACGAGACTTAAATGAAAATCCATTATTATCTTCGCTTATGATTATACTCGAACCTGATTCAGAACATGGAGCAAACAAGATTCATGGAATCAACGTATCAAAAGATGGCAATACTTATAAAGCAACTGAGATAGAAGGGAGCCCTGAATTTACACAACTAAATGTACCATCATCCTGGTACAAGGCAGCGCTTAAACAGGAAGCCATGTGGTTAAATCCTGTGCGAGATAGTAAAAATAACGCACTTCTCCTTCAATATGTTGTGCCATTCTATACGAAAAGAGGTAATGTCCAATTAGTTGCGGGTGTAGTAACCGGAGTTTATAACATTACTAACCAGTCGAATGCCATAGCTCAAAAACTGTTTATGGGAGAGACGGGGTATGGTTCGATAGTATCGGATAAAGGACTATATGTTTATCATCCGATACCGGCATTGGTTATGTCAAAAAAATCAATATTTGATATTGCTCAAGAGCAGGCAAATAAAGGGTTGTATACTATTTACAAAAAATTTAATAAACAGTCTGGTGGAGATTCCTATTTAGACTCTGGTCATAAGGTGTGGATATTCCATGAGATCATTCCTCAGACTCATTGGACTATAACACTTTCATTTTTAGAAAGTGAGATTCTACTTAACCAGAAAGATGCCCACAGTTATTTTATTCTTTTCATTGTTGTTCTTGTTAGTTTTCTTTGTATGTTAGCTTTTCTTGTCTGTCGACTACTATCAAACATCTTAGATAGACAACTATACTATTTTTCTATTGTAAGCAGCCTAATATTGTTTAGTGGGCTGTGTGGTATATGGGCATTAGTGAGAAGCGAGAAGGACTATCAGATTAAATCAAATGAAACAGTTATCTCGAGCGAAACAACATTGAACGCTTATTTGAATGAGCAGAAAGAGGTAGCAAAGAGTAAAAATGAGGCATTGATTATTATACCTACGGGCATATTCTTATATGCTTTAAATTTTCCTGATGTTAATCATTTTTCATTTACCGGATATGTATGGGAAACATTTAGAAAAAATATACCAGCTGTCGCTAAAGGATTCCGTTTTCCGGAAGCAGATAGGTTTAATGAAAAGATAGAGTTTTATGAAAAAAACGATATGCAAGAAACAACGGGATGGAAAATTGAGGCTACACTAAAAGAGGCATTCAACTATTCAAATTATCCGTTTGATAAGAGGCGTGTTAGTATTCCATTTACTTCAAAAGATATGAATAAAGCTATTACGCTTGTGCCCGATCTGCTTGCTTATCAAAAAGAGAGAGCTAACACATGGCTCGGCATATCGCATAGTTTTAAGCTACCTGGCTTTGATATAGACAAAACATTCTTTAGTTTTAAAAAATTTCATCAAGAAACAACACTGGGGCTTTCATCACTAGAAGATGCTGGCAGTGATATTCAACTTTATTTTAATATACTGCTCTCTCGAGACGCCTTAAACGCTCTTATTGTTTATATTATACCTTTGTTGGTCATTCTTTTTGCTCTTTATGCACTTTTCAGTAAGCTTATTGCTATGCAAATTAAAGATATAAGCCTAAGTCAATCGATTGTGCCATTTACTGGCCTTCTTTTTTCAATAATTATTTTACATGGAAATCTACGAAACAATTACCCGTATGAAGGCATTCTCTATTTAGAATATTTAATATTTTTGTCCTACCTCACTATACTGCTTTTAATCATTCATGGTTTGTTGCAAAATAGAAGAAATATGCAGAGAATAAACCTTATTATTAAAATACTTTTCTGGCCTGTTCAGTTAGCTTTTTGGTTTCTTATTTCCGCTTTTGCTTTTTATCATTAAGGCTTGGTAGAATGGTCTTTATGGAAATGCAGGTGGCGGTAAGCCCAATAGTATTTTTCACTTTCCGCCCAGAAAACCGTGGCCTTTTAAGGCCGGGGATGAATGGGCCAATTCATTAAGCTCGAAGCCAGGGCTTTTAAGCCCTGCGTGCATCACTAGCAACTTTAGTTTTGATGTATTTAAAATGTATAGGTCTGAAGTCTATTGTGGATATATGGTGAGTTTATACCAAGAATTATTGATGGATCATTATCGTAACCCTCGTAATAGAGGAAAGATTGAAAAGCCTGATATCTTTTCAGGTATGATCAATCCCTCCTGTGGAGATGCTATTTCTATACAAGGGAAAGTAAATAATGGTCGCATTTCGATGTGTATGTTTGAAGGAGCGGGCTGTGTGATAAGTCAGGCTACTGCCTCGATGCTGACGGAATATGTTTTAGGAAAGACTCTTCTGGAGGTCCAATTAATGGACAGCATTACTTTGCAAGCTATGATTGATATGCAGCTGGGACCGACTCGTCTTAAATGTGCATTACTATCTCTTGAATCTCTTAAAAAAGCAATTGGCTCACGCCGTTAAAGAGGAGAACCGTTGATAGTAACTTTGGTATTTAATGTTCTTTATTTTTTTTGATAAGTAGGGATACATATGCTTGATAGGGTAAAGCTCTACTCGGAGATACAGCGAGTCTCGAGTGAGCTCTTTCTTGATAATTCGCAGGCTTTTAAAAAATTATACGAGGATTGGCAGAGAATATGTGCTGATCCTTTAACTTTGCAAAAGACAAAAGCGGCATCTGTCTCTTGGCCGTTGCCTAGTTGGCAAGATAAGCTTGATCAGTCTTGCGATATTAAACCAATTGATTCTTATCATGTGGTTTCTGTTGATGGTTCTCAAATATATCCAGATCGGCATATGGGGGTGTCTTGCTATTTAATTAATACTGGTACAGTAACATTTCATTATGATGGACGTTCTCAAGCGGTGAAGCTTTTTTCTGAGCCGGAAATTTTTACTGGCTTGGAAGATAATCAAATGGTTGAGCTTTCGCCAGAACTGGTGAATGGAAAAAGGCAGGATCTTGAATTTCGTGGTGGCGTAGCGGCATCATTCGCTTTGCAAAAAGAAGTTTTAAATAATCCTTTTCTGGTGCTTTTCGATGGATCGCTTATCTTTTGGCATTTGGAAGCAAAGGATATGCTTTATAAAGAACTTTTTTTCTCTCGCTATATTGCTTCGCTTATGGCTTTGTATACCAAAAAAATTTTAACAGCGAGTTATATCAGCAAGCCGAAGAGTCGTGAATTTATCAATATTATTCGCGCGTATCGGTGTGGCTTTGATGAAAAAAATGAATCTGCCGAGCAAGGAATTATTCGTTTTTCCGATGGAAGTATTGTGCGTACTTTCTTAAAAAAAGGTCAGCGATCAAACGTGTTTAAAAATCATGCAAAAATTAGTGGAGAATATCCTTCTGCGGTGCACCCTCATTTTTTCTATTTGCATGTGGGAGTTGAAGTGGGACGTGTGGAGATTCCTGGATGGATTGCTCAAGATGAACATCTTGTGAGTCTAGTTGCTTCTATGATTCTGGATCAAACAGAAAAAGGATATGGCTATCCTGTGGCTCTTGCAGAAGCTCATGAGCAGGCGGTGGTGAAGGGGGCTGATCGTGCCTTTTTTTACGAGCTTTTATCCCGTATGGGTGGAGAGCATCATAAACAATTTGATATGTCTTTAAAGCTTGCTAAAAAACGTGGCATGAGAATTTAAATGCTTACAGGTGTTGATTACTAATCTTTAAGTTCACTCTCAGGAGTTAAAATAACCTCTCTGCCTATACGTATATTGGTATGATCATATTCTTTTCGAAGCTTCTGAGCAAAAGCTTTTAAGGTTTTTTGCCATGCGCTTTGTGCATTATTGCTATAAGTATCAGCGATTTTTAGCATATGCTGTATGCCAAAAGCTTTAATCTGTTTTATATCAATCGCTTCTTTTTTTATAGGCGATCCAGGAGAAAGCACTATCACCAAGAACTCACTGAGCACGTCAATGGGGATTCGTTCTCGACGTGCATTTGGTTTGTCATCCGAGACTGCTGAAGATAACGGTTTAAGAATGTTGTTTAGGTATCCTTCCTGATTGAATCCAAGGCGTTTAAATTTTTCGATAGTTTTAGATATAGCTTTTTTTGTTTGCGATATCCCAAGATCTAATGCGTGCTGTGCAACACCTTGTACGCCTAGCCCCTCAGCTTCCATTTTTATGAATGTGAGTGGTGGAGATTCTTGTACTTTGCCGAATAGTATATGCTTTTTGTGAGATGGCAATAGTAATGATTTAGGAAAATCTATGCCATAATGGATGTATTGGTTTTTTTTAGAGATAGCGCCTAGTAGTCCCTTTTTTGCATTACCGGTAAAAAGGTATAAATCATTAAAATGAGTTGATTTTCGTGGATATGCACCAACGCCTTTTACGTCAATCAATACCTCGTTTAACATATCTTTTTTATTTCTTTTTGTAGCTACGTATTGGTATAGAAAGTTATATACTTTAAATCCTGGATCAGAGATAACAAATGTTCCGCTGGAAAACTCTTGATTTTTTTTGACAGTCTTATTGTAAAAATAAAACATAAGTGCTGCGATATCATGTAGATACTGATTTGTATTGTTTTGTAGTTTTTTTAAGTCGATTTGGCCAGTTTGAATGGTATGATAGGTGATACGCCCTTGCGATATTATTGAGGCATCAGAAGCTGTTTTTGCTACTACATTGATCATAGAGAGAGTGAATAGAATTAAGATTCTTACTTTTTTCATAGTAGGCCCTTATTAAACTATACCGTGAAAAATTATCTATTCTTATACTAGTGATCGCCGCAGTAAGAATACAAGTAGAATTTAATTCAGGGTCTGAAAGGGGGCTTCTTTCAATGCAATTATTTTTAACCTAAGAATTTTTTGAAAAAGCTCACAATGCCACCTTCTTGTGTATTTGTGCCAATTATATCTGAATAGTTGGTTAAGGCTTTTTTTGCTTCTGCTGAAATTTTTTTAGGAACATGGCATTGAGTGATAACGATCAAATTACCTTTAACCCCTTTTCTTCTTATATTGTCAAAGCCTTTTCCTGGTATAACAATCTTCTCTCCTACAGAGCAACCCTTAGGAACCTTAACACTGATCTTGGTACCGTCAATCGATTCAATTTCCACTTGAGAGCCAAGAACGAGCTGTGGGTAGGTAAGGGTTAGGGTGCATATGAGATCGTCTCCCTCGCGGTGAAATTTTTTGTCTGAGAGTACACCTATTTTGATATAGAGATCTCCTGAGATGCCATCAAAAATACCAGCATCTCCTTTTCCAGAAAGACGGAGCTCTGCTTTATCATAAATACCAGCAGGAATAGTAACGTTGAATTTTTCATATTTTTGAATGCGAGATTTGCCACCACATTCATCACAAGGATTGGTAATTACAAATCCTTCGCCTGCGCAATGAGAGCAGGTTTGTGAGTACATAAAAAAGCCTTGGCGATATTGCATCTGTCCTGTTCCTTGGCAGCTCGTACAGGATTTGGCCTTGGAACCTTTTTTAGTACCTTTATTGTTGCAGGCATCGCAGTTTACAAAGTGATAATACCCGATTTCTTTTTTAGTACCGAGATAGGATTCTTCGAGGGTGATAGTAATGTCTTGCGCAAGATCATGGCCATTCTTTGGTTCGGGGCCAGAAGCTTTTCTTGAGCGCTGGCGTCCTCCGCCACCAAACATTGAGCCGAAAACGTCCCCAAAGCTTTCAAAAATATCATCCATATTCATATGGCCTGGGCCACCTCCCATTCCTCCAGCGCCATGCATACCGCTATGGCCAAATTGGTCATACTGGGAACGCTTTTGCTGATTGGAAAGAACTTCATACGCTTCAGCCGCTTCTTTGAATTTATCTTCTGCCTCTTTATTATCTGGATTGCGGTCTGGATGGTATTTTAATGCTAATTTACGGTAGGATGATTTAATCTCATCGGCGGTTGCTGTTTTGCCTACACCAAGAATCGCGTAATAATCTCTTTTACTCATATCTATTTTGGGCCATGTTTTGGAGGGTTAAGGTCCAGTTTTCGCTTTATTTTTCAGTATATCATCAATTTTATTCATGTCCAAATCGTGCAGTTGATCGTTGAATTGGTTTTTTATGGTAAAAGATGGCCCAAAAGCCTTTATTTTAGCGAGGTCTCTTTGCTAAGATGAGGGTGAAGATAGTTTCTGGCTTCTTCGGAATCTAAGAGCTGTTTTCTACCTCAGTCTAGGACTGATTCTTTCAGTCCTAATCTGAGGATTATAAGGTTTTAAAGATTGATTCGTTGTTAACCTCTTGTAGAAAAACAGCGTTTCTCCTCTGAGCGATATTATCTTAATTGGTGGTATCGTTTAGAGTTTTTAGCCCAAAATCTGCTCTTTTAACTCAGTAAACTTTTTAGCGTTCATTTGCGTATGCTTCACGTCTCCATCGCGAGCAGGCATGAATCTGTTTTTATGATGATATTCAGGAAACTGCTTTTTCATATCTTCGGCAAGCTGTAGTACAGAGATAGATTTGCCTGTACCGATATTGTAGCGCTGTCCATCAACCGTTTCTTTTTCTGCCATGCCAACCATTAAATTAGCTTCTGCCACATCTTTTACGTGAATAAAATCGCGCGTTTGTTCCCCATCACCAAAGATAGTTATTGGTATGTTTCGCTCCAAGCATTGTTTGAACTTTGCGACGACGGCAGCATACGCAGAATCAGGGTTTTGCCTATCGCCATACACATTAAAATAGCGAAGCATTACGCATGGTACATCAAATAATAATGAAAACTGTTTGCAGTAAAGCTCTCCTATGAGCTTTGTGGTGCCATATGGTGATACGGGATTAAGGTTTTCATCAGTTTCATTGCAGGTATCTTCTCGCGGACCATACACTGATGAGGTTGAGGAGAGCACAAATCGTTTAACCCTATGCTTTCGTGCAGCATTAAGTAGATTGAATGTGCCATCCACATTCACTTCGTGGCATAGTTTTGGGTCCTTAACTGATCCTGGAACGGAAATAAAAGCAGCTAGATGAAAAATGATCTGATTATCTTTCACCGCTCTATCGCATGCTCCAGGTTCTACGATACTGGCATTGATAAACGTAACCTTATCCCTGAAGGTTGTGATGTTCTTTTCGAATCCTGTAGATAAATCATCTAAGATAGTTACGCGTGCGCCACATTGAACCAGCATTTCTGCAACGTGTGATCCAATAAATCCGCAACCACCAGTGACGAGTACCGGTTTGTTTTTATAAAAATTTTTTAGTTTCATATGTGCCTTTGAAGATAAGGATGATTTATGATGTAGGCTAATTGCTTTTAAGGGGCTTATCATTGCTATGAATGAGACCATCAATGTAGCAAGTAGTATCTTATTCATAGAGCATTTCCTTTTTTGATGAAATGGAATGGGAGGCTGGTTGAATTTCCTGCTTGATAATTGCTTGTGCTGTATCTCTGCCATCAAGTACTGCTTCTTGCATGCTTGAATATTTCCATGCTCCATAACGGCCAATTGAATGAATGCTTTGTTCTTGCAAGCGGGCAAGAATGCTTGGTACATTTTTTTCTCTCCAATGATCATACGTTACGTAGGCATGATCGATAGTGAATGTTTTTTCTGTAGCGATTTCATCGTTGCTTATGTTGAACAACTTTTTAACCGCACTGATTGATTGCTTAACTGTTTCATCGACCCATGTCTTTGATTGATTCATAAAAGCAAACTCGCCATACAGTGCGCTATGGTCTTTTGGTGCCATGTGACGAGAAAAATTATGCCAAAATCCGACACGATAAAAGGGATATTTTTTTTCAGGAAAATAGATCCAATGCTTTTCAGAAAGCTTAGGGCGTTTAATTCCGAGATTAAAATTCACCACTCTGTTGCATTTCAGATGGGCAACAGCTTGTGAAAGAGTAGATGAAGGTGGCTCTATCAAAAAAGAGATCATTCGATCGAGTGGTATTGTATTAACAAGAATATCGTACTTTTCTACATGGCCATTATCGAACGTAACCATTTTGTTTTTCATATCGATTTTTTGTACGCAAAACTGATTTTTAATTGGCTTAGTTATTTTATTGGCAAATTTGTGCACCCAATGTTGGATACCGCCAGATTTTGGATACAAAAAGCGTGCATTGTATCCGACAGATTCTTGATGATCAGAAAGAGATCCGTAGAGCACCTGTTCGAGTGAAGTTGCTGGTACAAATCTGCCTGTCCAACTGGAAGTGAGTTTATCGATGGGATGGGCAAATATTTTTTCTTGATAAGTGAAGAAGAAATGGGTACCAAACCCTTGACCAAAATGAGAGATCACCCATTCTTTAAAATTTTCCGGATTAGGATTTTTAGTTCGGTTTATAAATCCGGTAATGCACTCTACGATTACGCTTGGCGGCAAGCCAAAAAGATGTATCTGGAAAGGATATTTGCTGTAAGTATCATGTGAAAATATAAATGACCTTCGATTTATTACATTCATATGCTCAAGACCTACGATTGCTTTAATCAGATCGTAAAAATATGGATCGCTTGCGTGCAGAAGATGGCCGGTGAAATCAAATGTAAAGCCGTCTTGGGATACGGATCGGCATAAGCCACCAGAAGTGGGCTCTTTTTCAAATAGTTCGTAATCAAAAAAGCCGCTTTTTTCAAGATGATAAGCGGTAGAAATACCCGTAAGCCCAGCACCAATAATTACAACTTTCGCCATCAAATTCCTTTTTTAGCTAACTGATGGATGCGGCAAGAGTGTACGAAAAGCTTAGAAAAAAGTAAAAAAAGAAGGCTTTGCTTGAGCTAAAAGTATTTTTTTCGATTCTTACCATGATGGTATGAAAGGGGTTTTGTAAAAGATGCTATATTTAGCTGATTGCGGGTGCAATGCTTTGACTATGAAGATACTGAGCGATATCTAGTTTGAGCGCATGTGCTTGGTTCTGAAATGATACAGGAAGTCCGTGCTTAAGCAATGAAAAGTGGCCACTCTTGATAGTATCTTCTAACATTGGGGGGACAGTAAGCACGAGGTAGAAAATGTTGAGAGGGCCGAGGCTTTGTTGATTATTGTGAAAATCAAGCGTCATCTCTTGGCGTGCTTTATTCCAACTGCTATCACACACGAGGTTTTGTTCGATAGCTAAAAAATCTTTTTCTGGAAGTTTTTTATACAGTGATCCATGGAGATGATCTATTGGTTTACCGTGCCAAGCAAATTTTAATTTCTCAAGTTTAGTGGGATCCTTTATTTTTTTTCGGAATGAAATGCTGCCGATTACGATCCATTTGCCACCAAAACGTACAATGTGATCCGGATCTTTGCATAGATTGTCCCATTGTGGCTCCATTGAGATTAAGCAATCAGAGGCAACAATAGGACAAAACAAACTTTGAGATAATAAAATAGCTACAATCGTACGCTTCATAACAAACTCCAATAAAATGGATTGTGTCCTTACGGTATCACAATGAGCATGCGAGAGTGAATCATATTTTTAAAGATTGGGCTATGCTTTGATTCTCCAAAGATGTATGTGTCGAAAATCGGCAATTGATCGTATCTGCAATGTTGGTATTCGTAGGGGAGAATCTTTAATGGATGAGGGAATCGGTGGAAAAGAGCTACTTGCATGTCTTACAAGCTGGAGTAAATAGCTGTCTACTTTTTGATTGCCGGAGGATTGCGTAACATCCAGGCTGTGAATAGTACCATTTTTATTGAGCGTAATCATAACGTGTGCATCTCGCGCTTGTGCATCCGGTGGTGCCATTTGATTGGTGATAGAATAAGATTCTCCGATTGTTTTGAGCACTTTTTGGAAATAGTTCACCATCACCACCATCCCCATATCAGCTGGGCCTTGGCGATTGCTTTCTACTGCTATATCAACCTGTGCGATTTGATTCATAAAGCCTTGTGCGAGCTGGGTAAAGGAAAGCGGAGTCTTTTGGGTTGGCTTTGGAGGTTGTTCTATCTTTTGAACCGCAGAATCTTTTTTAGGAGGTTCTTTTTTTTCTATCGCAGCTTTTTCAACTTTGTTTGGCTCTGGGAGCTCTAGAATCTGAGAGGCAAGGTCAATAGCCTCGTCTATTTTCTTTTCTTGTGCAGTATTTTGTTCAACCTCTTCAAGCTTTTCTTGCACGTTTGCTTCGATAAGATCTTGTGCTTTTTGCTCAGAAGGAGGGCTCATTTGATGTAATGTTGCCATTTGAGTGTTGGGCAATGAATTATTCATAGCCACCCAATCTCGCTCAGCGATCTGCTCTCGCTCTTCATCCGCCATTACAATGATAGGCTGTTTGGTTTGATCACCATTTTGTAGTTCTACTACAACAAATACCAGCAGCATCAAGCCGTGTATTAAAAGAACTAAAATAAGAACAATGGTTTGGTGCCATGGGCGTAAAGAGCTTTTCATTACCGATCCTTTACGAGCATCTTTTTTATTAGTGTACGGTAAATCGCTCTAAAGAGAAAACAAAAACTATGTACTCTTTTTTATGAATAAGATGAGTATGTCTTTTAATAAATATGTTTTCCGATCTCTTTATTCCATATCTCTGGAGGTAATTGAGGTAAGTTCTTATTTTTATTAATCATACGAACTGCGTTATCAAATTTCTTTTTTTTCCACTCATTAATACATCTATGCATGTTTGTAGATGTAACCATTTTAGCAGCTATGTCGAATGCCGTTTGATTTTTTTTATCTTTAATGTATGGCTTGATTGTTCTATGCTTTAGTAGTTCACACACGGCTTTATCATTATGACTTTCTACAGCATAATGTAGGGCGGTTTTTTTTGTTGAATCAGTTAAATTAACTTTTATAGCAGGATCAGCAATAAGGTGATTGAATACATCGTCATTCTTATACTTTGCAGCCACCATCAAAGGAGTTGATCCCCTAGGTAATCTTTGAGGTCTAGGTGCGAGTGTTCCTAACTGCTTGTTTACTCCATATATTCTTAGTGGTGACTGAATAAAACGGAAAGGAGAACCTCGTTTTATGTAATCAAATAGTTCATTATATAGGGTTACTTCATACATGTTGTATAGATCTGCTAAATGCAATAGTACCAAGAAAGTAATACCTATTTTTTTAAGGAGAGCTTTTGCTCTGTTTTCCTCGAGTGAATCAATTGGCTTGCGTGCTATTTTTTTATTTAACCAACTATATAAAAATTTTGCATTTTGTAATTGAATGTTTTTAAAATTTTTCAATGTATTAAAAAAACCAAAAAACGATTTTAATCCTGATGGTTGAGAGCCATGCAGATGGGCACTTAATTGGGATTTTATATTCGTTGAAGAGGCTAGATCAAACGCAGATAGTCCTTTTTCATTTTTTATATTAGCATCTACTCGCTTGTCTGCAAGAAGTACTTGTACTGCTCTTGCATTTCCTTTACTTGCAACTTTCATGAGAGGAGTATACCCATCTTTGTCTAATTCATTGAGAGGCATATCATAATTTTCTAAAACCCATTTCAATATATTAGGCTTATCTAGTCGTAATACCTCTTCAAAAATATATTCTTGCAGAGGTATTTCTTGAAATGTTTTTTTTCCGGTAAAAAAATTTATCCGAGTGTTTTTTTCTAATTTTTGTTTTTGTAATAGTACAATTATACTTGGATTATCTGTTCTTATGGCGAACTCAATAAGACTATTTTTTTGAATCGTATTTAGTTGTAATCCTGTTTTAAGAATAATCAAAAAAGTTTCGTTGTCACGTCCTGTATATGCTAGTTTCAAAGCATCTATTAATTGATTGTGTGCATCAGGATTAAAATCTTTTTCATGCAATATCAGCTTTATTGCATCAGTATTTTTTTTATAGGTAGCGGCTGATAAAGCGGTTATTTTAAGGTCTAGATTCTGAGGAAATCCTTTTTGATGAGCAACAGAGCCATTAATATCAGCGCCATGTTCAAGCGCTATTTTCATACAGGCGAGATCGCCTTTGAATGAGCATTCTATTAACTTTTTTGTTTCTTCTTGCGGATTGATTTCTTGTAAAACAGGCTTTTTTTGAGATTTAAATGGCATAGCTGCCAAAAATTTTGATACAGCATTTTGTGCATTTTCAATGAATCCAAGAGAAGCGTTAGGATTTTCTGCTTTTTTCAGAATTGTTTTGGCACCAGATTTTGCCACTTGTAATGCAGTTTTGCCATCGGGATTTTTTTCATAGAGATTAATACCTGCTATTTTAACTAGTTCTGATACAAATTGTGTATACTCTCGTTCGGCAGCTCGTGCAAGTAGGGGCCAGCCATCCGGAAGTATTATATTAGGATTTACAGTGTCATTAATCAATGGAATTATATTGGGTTTATTATATTGCAGTGCCTGAATAAGAATGAACTCTGATAAAGGCCGTATATCATTTGTTTTTGTATTATTAATAATATATTCAGAAGTATAGGTGCCATCAGTAAATGACTTATTAGTTAAAAGATGTTTTATACTTTCACTATCATTGTTTTTGATTGCAAGATCAACAATTGTTCTTTTTTGTTCTGCTTGTACATCAAATGTAATATTCGTTAAATAATTTGCTATTAATTTATAATTACGGGTAAGTGCTAGAATTAATGCCTGCGCTGTTTGATAGTAGATATTAGAATTAAATGAAGGTGCCCGGGTGATCTTCATAACCATTAACAACTGATTATTGGCAGTTGCTATTTCTAAAGGAGTAACTTTAGTCATACGATTAATTGGTGTGTGAGTGAAAGGGGAGGGCACAAATAAATAGGTGATGTAATCTGAAATATTTTCAATTTCATGCATAGGAACACGCCTATTAATATCAGCCCCTTGTGCTAATAATTTATCAAACTGAAAAATATTTCCCGTAGCTGCGCAATTCATAAGATTTTTTGTTGCAGACTCAGAAGCATATATAGGCATGTGCAATTTATTCTTTTTTTCTTCTTGATGAGTTTGCTTTCGAATTCTAGAAACCAATGATGAAAAAGCTGTTGAGATAGCATTAATACTTTTATGAACAGTTCGTGCAATATGATCCAAAAAACTATTTTCAGCTACCTCTCCCTTTATAGCTTTTTGAAGAATAAGTATTATTTCTTTATCTGCAGCTAAATCAATGGCTGTTTGATCAGACTTGTTTTTTGCATGAAGATCTATACCTGGGAACTGTACTAATATCTTTAGTGAAGATTGTAAACCAAGATTTGCTGCTTTCATAAGTAGTGTAGTTCCTGTCTCATCTGTCTCAAAAAAAGGAGAGAGAAGATCCTGTGAAAGGTTACTATTGTCTTGATTCTCTCCACTAAGATCATTTGTTATACTTTGCTTGGTCAGTTGTAAGATATTAGTAAGCACCGCAATTCGTGACATAAAAATCGCTCTGCCGTAAACTACTGCCATAAATGGTTGTTCTATTGTTTTTTCTATAGATGATTCTATTTTTATTCTGGTGTGAAGCTGACGCTTACGAATATCAGGACGCATAATGAGATTATTAATGACGGCAAGATCTTCATTCTGAATAGCTAAATCTAATACTTTATCAAGCTCCTCATCAGTGAATGATAATTTTTTTTGAATGAGTTGTTCTGTAATTGAACGGTTATTTTTATCAAGCGCAATTAATAACGCTTGTACTCCTTGCTTGTGTGCAGAAAGATCAAGTACGGGAGAACTAAGTAATGTTCCAACAATTTGAGTCCTATTATTCAAAGCAGCCCATTCAAGAGGTGTAACGGTAATTTTATTGTGCTCAAGTCCTGCAGCTTGTATAATGACTGTTTTGATATTTATAGGTGTGAAAGTATAAGTATTATTAATAATCTGAGTATCTAAGAGATATTCATTAACACAATTTTTTTGGTTTAATGCAATGCAAGAATATAATTGAGGAGTATTACATTGTATAAAGCAATTGACGGCAAGCAAAACATATAATAGATAATATCGTTTTTTTGAATTCATATTCATAATTTTACTCTATTTGAGGAGTGCTATTTCTATAATAGATCATCGATAATAGCACTTTTTTGCTATAGTTGAGTACTATTGCTTTGATATATTCACTAAGTACGCTATTTGCCGGCTTTTTTTTATAGTCCATTTAGGATGTATTTCATGAGCTCCCCCATGAGGTGATCTTAAAAAACGAGTAATTTCTTCAATGAGTGCATTAGAAGGGGTAAATGGGATATTCTCAAGGCATAGCCATTTGATAAGAATACGTTCACGCATAGGGGCTGGCTGAGAGAGCAAAAGAGGAATTTGAATGTGTATTGAGCCATGTTCAATAGAACCTATGGTTTCCAGGGTTTTTTGCGCAAGTTCATCAAGCCACTGTTCTGTTTCTTGAAGCTTCTTAAGCGTTTGATTAAAGGTGATATCAAATCGATTATCGGCAAATTTTAATGCGGGAAGCACTTGATTACGAATACGATTACGTAAATAAGCACTTGATTGATTAGTGGAATCATCAAGAAAACGTATTTTTTGCAAATTAAGATATGTAATAATATTAGCCTTGTTGATATGCAAAAGAGGCCGAATATATTTTCCCGATTTTGGTTTCATTGCGGTAAGTCCAGAAAGACTTGTGCCGCGAAGTAGTCGAATAAAAAAGGTTTCTTGCTGATCTTGTGCATGATGGCCAAGAGCAATAGCATCAGAATTATTTTTTTTCATTACTGATTCTAGAAAAAAACGTCGTGCCTTGCGGGCAATCTCTTCTTTTGAGCCGTTCCACTTTAAAGAAAGCTGAAGCTCTGAGAGCTTAGCTGCTTCAAAAGGAACCTTATACTTTTTAGCGAGTTGCCTACAAAAGAGGACATCTTGTATGGAGTCATCCCGCCATTCATGATCAAGGTGAGCAGCAATAACGGTTTTAATTTTACCGGCTTTCTTGAGCTCAAGCAAAAATTGAAGTAAGAAAATAGAATCAGGTCCGCCAGAAAGTCCTACGACTATGCTTGAATCCTGTGTAATTAAGGCCTGCTCTTCACAAAATACCGAGAGATCATCAAATAACGTTGCTATTTGTGTCTGTGTAGTTAACAAAGAGGGCTTCTTGATTAATTCCATCTATTCCTAGAAAAGCTAACTCTAAACATCAAGGTTTTTTACAAACTGGCCAAATTGCTCGATGTACTCTTTTCTACCTTGCACATCATCACCCATTAATGTGGTAAACCATTTATCCGCTTCCAATGCGTCTTCTATTGATACTTTCAATATCATGCGCGTTTCTGGATCCATAGAAGTTTCCCACAATTGATCAGGGTTCATTTCACCAAGACCTTTATAGCGCTGAATATTCATGTACGGCTTACTTATAGTGCTGATAGCAGCAATAAGTGAAGTAATACCGTGATCTTGAAGGTCTTTGTCTTTGCCGTTTATAGAAAGAGTCCAGTCTTTATTGAATACAGAAAGCAGCTCTGATCGTTTTAAAAGTTCTTTAACTTCTGGAGCGGTAAAAAAAATAATCGGTACTTTCCATGAAAGATTACGCATAGTGAAAACGAGATAGGCAGGAGCAGGTTTTTCTATGGTTTCATCTATTGATTCAACAGGTTCTGAATCGCCGATTGTAATTACATAGTCTTTAAAGGTCTTTTGTAAGTTGCCAATAAGCTCATCAAGGCTGCTGTAATCTTTCCAGGGATGCGCTTGCATTGCATAAATAAGTTTTGCGCATTGCTCATAGCCTATTCTAAAGCGCGGGCTTACTTGCGTTAGAAGATTCTCATACTGCTCTAAATCGTTAAGAGATTGATGCCATGCTTTTTCATCAACAAGCCTGCCATCGATTTTAAGTTCTGTTTGTTCTCGTGCCCAATCAAAGATGAACCGTTTAAATGCATTGTCATCTTTGAGATACTGCTCTTTTCTGCCAATTTTAGCTTTATAAAGAGGGGGCTGAGCAATATAGAGATAGCCGCTCTCAATAACTTGCTTCATGTATCTGAAAAAGAAGGTTAAAAGAAGTGTGCGAATATGCGCACCATCTACGTCAGCATCAGTCATTAAAATTATTTTGTGATAACGAGCTTTTGCTATATCAAATTCATTGCCGATACCAGTGCCTACTGCGGCAATAAGAGATTTAATTTCTTCATTAGAAAGAATGCGATCAAGCCGTGCTTTTTCAACGTTTAGAATCTTACCCTTCAACGGCAATATAGCTTGATTGTTACGATTGCGCCCCTGCTTGGCAGAACCACCAGCAGAATCACCTTCAACGATAAACAGCTCAGTTTTGGTAGGATCTTCATCGGTGCAATCGGCAAGCTTACCGGGAAGTACAGCAGACTCTAAAACTGTTTTGCGACGAGTTAAATCGCGTGCTTTTTTAGCGGCTTCACGGGCTCGCTTGGCAACTTCAGCTTTTTGTAAAATCTTTTTAATAATTGAAGGGTTCTCTTCAAAGAAAGAGTCAAGATAGGCAAAGGTCCAGGAATCCACAATCCCTTTAATCTCGCTATTGCCTAGTTTAGTTTTTGTTTGACCTTCAAACTGAGGCTCTGGTACCTTCATGCTGATTACGCACACAAGGCCTTCGCGAACATCTTCACTTGAAAAGCTTTCGCCACTTTTTAGTACGCCAAGATCGAGAGCTTTTTTATTGCTTACTTTGGTGAGTGCCGATTTGAATCCGGAGACATGCGTACCCCCTTCAGCTGTATTGATATTATTCACGAAAGAAAAAAGTTGTTCTCCATAACCATCATTGTATTGCATAGCGAGCTCGAGGATATATCTATCGTCCTCTTGCTCAAAATAGATAACTTCTGGAATAAGTGGGCTTTTTTTCTTATTAATGTCTTCTACAAAAGAAACGATACCGCCTTCAAAAAAGAAATCGCGACGTTTTTCAGTTCGTTCATCAATAATATTAATACGTAGTTTTTTATTTAAAAATGCGAGCTCTCGTAAGCGGGCAGACAATGTGTCAAAGCTGAAAACGATGCCATCTTGAAAGATTTCTTCATCAGGCATGAACTGAATAGTGGTCCCGCGTTTAGTAGTTTCGCCTTCTTCTTTAAGGCTTCCTATTGCTTTGCCTCGCTTGAATGTTTGGCGATATATTTTTCCATTTTGATAAATAGTAAGGTTGAGCCATTCAGAAAGGGCGTTTACTACAGAGATACCAACGCCGTGTAATCCGCCGGAAAATTTATACGAATCTTTATCAAATTTACCACCCGCATGCAGCTTGGTGAGAACCACTTCTGCAGCAGAAATTTTTTCCGTTGGGTGAATATCGGTTGGAATGCCGCGACCATTATCTTCAACAGTGCATGAACCATCCAGGTTTAAGGAGATTGTGATATGATCACAATGCCCACCAAGTGCTTCATCGACGGAGTTGTCCACAACTTCGTATACCAAATGATGAAGGCCTCCAGGCCCAGTGGAACCGATATACATAGCGGGACGTTTACGCACCGCTTCCAGTCCTTCCATAACTTTAATGGACTGCGCTTTATACTCTTTTGGTTTGTTTTCTGAATCTTTACTCATGTGGGAAGCCCCTTACCGTCGCTCAAAGGTAGTAAAAATGAGATATCTTGGTATACTAAATTGACTATTTTTTCAGTGTAAAGCATAATCCGTTATTTTTCCAGTTTTACATATGAGCAGTAGATTCTTCAGGGGGGTTAAAATCATGTCTTTTTTTGTGCAGGATCATGAGCGGTATATGCTCAAAGCGCTTTTTTTAGCTTATAAAGCATTTAAACAGAATGAAGTTCCTGTTGGAGCGATAGTTGTGGATAAAGATGGAACAATCATTGGGTCAGGCTCAAATGAAGTAGAGCTAAAAAAAAGCCAATGTTTTCATGCGGAAATGATCGCAATTGCCCAGGCTTCTAAAGCGGTAGGGGATTGGCGTCTTGATGGTTGTTCTTTGTATGTTACTCTGGAACCATGCAGCATGTGCTTTGGTTTGATTAGGATCAGTAGGTTCTCACGATTGATCTTTGCGGCACCTTCTTTACGGTTTGGCTATCAGCTTGACAATGCTGCAGCCTCTTCGGTATACAAGAAGGACATAAGTATAGAAAATGGCGTCTGTAGTGCACAATCAGAGAGATTATTGAAGCGATTTTTTCAACTACAAAGGGTAAAAAAAAGTGAGTATAAAGCGGGATCTTAAAAAAATTAAAGAGAGTCTTATTGGGCGATGTGGCGAGCTAGAAGAACAGCTCAAAATTCTTTCAACCGAAAAAATCTCTGACGATCAGGTACAAGATCCGGGTGATCAAGCTCTCACTTCCACGATGGAAAATTTGCGAACGTCTCTTCAGGATACAGAGCTTCAGGAGTATAAACGAATAGAGCAAGCGCTTAAAAAAATTGATGACGGTACTTATGGCCTTTGCATTGATTGCAGTGAGGAAATATCAGATAAGCGTTTAAAATCTTATCCTAATGCAGCTCGTTGTCTTTCATGCCAAGAGGTATTTGAGGACAAAAAAAATTAAGGTGTATTAATAGAGAAAATTTTTTGAGATTATAGATCGAAAAGAAAAGATAGAATTATATTTTGTTTGATGATGAAAAGCCAAACTGCGATAGTTTGGCTTTTCTAGTAATGCGTCATATTCTAAATGTTACGTTTAGTATGCGGTCTTTTTGGGAAAAAAGCTCATCAAGTAAGAGATATATGGAGTGAAAATAGATGTTGCCTAAACGATAGAAGTAGAAATAAATAGAATTTTCTATAAGAACCTATCCCAAAATTCGAATAATTTGAAAAGCCTCTAGAAAAAAGGAG
>CAYGJB010000013.1:0-29347 GCA_964350195.1 uncultured Pseudomonadota bacterium | reverse complement strand
TCTCCTTTTTTCTAGAGGCTTTTCAAATTATTCGAATTTTGGGATAGGTTCTATAATAAAAATATCATGAATCAGAACACTACTGCTCATGAAGCTTATTGCCTAGAGTAACAGGTTTCATGGAAAATAGTAGAATGCCTTATTTTAATAATGTTGCCTAAGTCTGCTGGAGATTGAATTCGAAATCGGAGTATTGAAAGGGTGCATTGAGACACCTAGTACTTTAGGTTAAAACTGTTTTGATTTTTGAAACTATAGCAGGTTTATAATGAAAAGAAGGTATCTTGTTTTTATCATAAGGTTCTATTTGGGCAGGCTCTTCTTTTTTACGCGATCTTATGCGTATCATATGAGAGTGCATGAATTAATAGTTTAGCAATGAAGCAGCATGAGGTGTAAAAATGAAAATAACTTTTTTGGGTGGGGTAGGAGAGGTGACGGGATCAAAAAGTTTGATCGAGAATGAAGATACAAAAGTATTAATCGATTGTGGTCTCTTTCAGGGAGCAAAGGAGCTGCTTAAGCGCAATTGGGACTCGTTTCCAATAGAGCCAAGCAGTATTGATACTATTATATTAACCCATGCTCATATAGATCATACTGGCTATATTCCTGTATTAATTAAAAATGGTTTTCGAGGCACAATATACTGCTCGCAAGCAACTTATGACCTTTGCACTATTTTGTTAGTTGATAGTGCCAACTTGCAAGAAGAGTACGCCAGAAAAAAATCAAAAAAGCCTTTGTATAGAATTACTGACGCAGAGCGCTCGCTAAAATTTTTTCGTGTAATTGATTACGATAAGGTTGTGCGCATAGGTACTGCTTTCACTTTCACTTTAATTCGCTCTGGCCATATTTTAGGTTCGGCTTTTGTTGTTGTATCGGATGGAAAAAAGACAATCACTTTTTCAGGAGATCTTGGTCGGCCGGATCAACTTATCATGAAATCGCCGCCGTATCTGAAGCGGACAGATTTTTTAGTTATGGAATCAACGTATGGCGATAGGCTCCATGATCATGGCGACTCTATGAAAGAGATAAGTGAGCTGGTGAATAATACGATTAAAAAGGGTGGTGTGCTTATCATTCCTGCATTTGCAGTAGCACGCACACAGACAATTCTTTATTGCTTGTATCAATTAAAGCAAAAGAAAATAATTCCAAACCTGCCTGTTTTTTTAGATAGTCCTATGGGTATAAGCGTTACCGAGTTACTTTGTAAATTTAATGATGAAATCATATTGTCTCCACGGGTATGTAAGGATATAGATGAGACTGCGACTTATACTCGTACCGCGAGAGAATCAAAAAGAATAGGTAAGCGTAAAGGCCCTATGATTATTATTGCAGGAAGTGGTATGGCATCTGGTGGCCGTTCCTTGGATCACTTTAAAAACTACATTTCTGATGCCAAAAATACGATAGCATTTGTTGGTTATCAAGCAAAAGGCACCATAGGGCGGTCTTTAGTGGATGGTGTAAAATCAATACGCCTAGATGGTAAGGCGTATCGGGTTCGTGCAGAAATAGCAATGATAAGAGTTCTTTCTGCGCATGCTGACTATAAAGAAATGTTAGATTGGCTTGGGCACTTTAAACCTGGTCCTAAAGAGATTTTTCTTAATCATGGTGAGAGTAAATCGGCTCTCTCCTTAAAAAAGAAAATTGAGAAGCGTTTTGGCTGGCGCGTAGTAGTTCCAAAGTACTTAGACTCATTTGATTTAGACTGATTTTTAATAAGAATTTTTATCGAAAGGGCTGTCATACAGCTCCTTTATTGCTTTTAGGTGGCATTCTTCAATATGATTAACGCTAAACAATAAGCTTTAAAGGGCACATATGAAAATGAGTACGTATACTTTTTTTCTATCATTTTTTGTTTTTCAATGCACAACGTCAGAAAAATATATGCCTTCAGAGCAAACACAGTCTTTTGATGAACAGCAGCGCGAATTGGTAGCGTATCTTTATAGCAAATGGTATAGCGGGCCTTTGCATGCACTTTTCACAAGCAATAAGTATCCAAGTGTAATTGTCGGTAAATGGGCCAACTCAAAAAAAAGTAGAGGTTATATTCATACATTCGTAAAGAAATACAATATTGATACGAATGAAATGCTGCACCCGCTTTCATCCTTTCGATCATTTAACGATTTTTTTACTCGCAGGCTCAAGCCTGAAGCGCGTCCAATAGCATCTGATACAAATGCTATCGTTTCTCCGGCAGATGGCAGCATAGTAGTTATGCAACATATAAATGAAAATACGCTTTACCCGATAAAAGGGACTACTTTCTCTACGCGAGCCGTTCTGCAAGATAATGCGTTAGCAAAAAAATTTGATGGAGGGGTGGCGTTTGTGGTGCGGCTTGCACCATGGGATTATCATCGCATTCATTTTCCTGTAAGTGGCCTTCCTTCTGCTGCGCGCATAATTACAGGGCGTTATGAATCCGTGAGTCCCGCAGTATTTCAAGCGGGTGTGCAGCCATTAGAAGTAAATGAACGGCATATTCTTTCCGTTCAATACGATAAAGCGCACATGGTTGCAGTTGCTTTAGTGGGAGCTCTTTTTGTGGGATCGATTGTGGAGACCTATCGGCCAAAAGCTTATTATCAAAAGGGTGATGAAATGGGCTATTTTGAATTTGGCGGCTCCACCATGGTGCTTTTCTTTCAAAAAGATACGATTGAAGTGGTTCCTGAAATAGTTGCTGCTTCAGCTAAAGGGCAAGAAGTACCAGTGAGAATGGGAGAAGCTATTGGGCACGTTATATCTGATTAAGTATGAGGATATAGATACTAACTGTAGGGCGAATCTTTTTGTTGAAAACAGTTGATACTCATTCAAGCTTTATCGCAGCTCATTTTTTTGCTATAGATGGTACATACCCTTATAAGGAGTACTGTAATGATAGCCACCCCATTTGAGTTTCCTCTTCATTATGCTCGCGATTGTATCGATATGATTGGTGTATTGGTTATATGTGCCGGTGCAGCTCGCTCAGTCTATCAGCTTTTTATGTTGATGCTTTGGGATACATTTGATCCCAATTATATTCGTCTACAGTTTGGTAATACCGTTATTTTAGGGCTGGAGTTTATGGTAGGTGCAGATATTATCGGTTCGCTTGTTTCTCCCGATTATTACAATTTGGGACTTTTGAGCGTTATCGTGATAGTGCGGACATTTTTAAGTTATTTTTTAAATCTTGAGTTGCAGTCATTGTCGCCAAAACAGCGCCAAGCTATTAAGTAACCCAAAAAGGAAATTTTATGAGCACTTATCCACAAGATGCAGCGATTGTATCTTCAAAGACACATAAAGTATTATTTGAAAATGATCAGGTGCGAGTGCTTGAAGTGATGATTCAGCCAGGAGAGAAGGAGCCGCTGCATATGCACCCTTATAAAAGTATTATGATTATTTCGAATCCAGCACGAATCAAATATTTTAATAAGGATGGCAATCAGGTCTCAGAGACCAAAGCTGAAGGGGTAACCTGGACTGAGCCGATGGAGCTTCATTCTGCGGAAAACGTTGATAACAAGCCTTTTCATGGCTATCGGATTGAAATTAAAAAGTAATCGATTGATCTAGAGGGCTTATTCAGGCTTTTGTAAAGGAGAGCATACGGCTGACTTTCCTTTACAAAAGCCTCTTTTTGGGGCATACTGAGAGCAAATTTAATCAGATTTTTCAGTAAAGGATTCACTGTGAAAAAGGCTATTCATCCAGAACTTCACGAAATAACTGCTCGTTGTGCTTGTGGTAACGCATTTCAAACGCGTTCAACTTCTTCTGAAATTGCAGTGACACTCTGCTCTCAATGTCACCCCTTCTTTACGGGTGATCAAAAGATGGTTGATACTGCAGGCCAAATCGAAAAGTTCAAGAAGAAATTCAAAGGCAAAGTTTAGTCTAGGAGCAGCCATATGAGCGCTCAATGGGATGCCCTTCAAAAACGGCATGATAAGCTTGTGAGTCTTCTTGCAGATCAAAAAATGGATCGTAGAGAACGCGAATTGTTTCAAAAAGAGCTCAATCATTTAACGAGTCTTCTTGAAAAGTACAAAGCGTGTGAATCGTTACGGACAGAAATTGTGCTTGCTAAAGAGCAGGCTGAGAGCTCTTCTGATGCAGAAATGGCAGATCTCTTCAATTTAGAAGTAGAGGATCTTGCAGAGCAGTTGGTTTATGCGGAAAAAGAGCTCGATCTTTTTTTGGCTCCTGCAAGCGAACATGACGATCGTTCTGTTTATTTAGAAATTCGAGCAGGTACTGGTGGTCAAGAGGCGGCGCTTTTTGCAGCAGACCTTTTAAAAATGTATAGCAATTATGCTCTTGCAAAAGGATGGAAAGCTTCTGTCGAGAGTGTAAGCGATACGGATCTGGGCGGGTTTAAAGAGGTGATAGCCTATATTAAAGGGCCTGATGCGTATGGCCATCTAAAGCGTGAATCTGGGGTGCATAGAGTGCAACGAGTTCCTGCTACAGAAACGCAAGGTCGTGTGCACACTTCAACCGCTACAGTCGCCGTGTTGCCTGAAGCAAAAGATGTTGATGTGTCTATTGATCCGAGCGATTTGCGTATTGATGTATTTCGTGCAAGTGGTGCTGGCGGACAGCATGTAAACACCACCGATTCTGCAGTGCGTATTACGCATATCCCAACGGGTGTAGTGGTATCATGCCAAGACGAGCGCTCGCAACATAAAAATAAAGCGAAGGCTATGAAAATTTTGCAAGCTCGTATTTTGAAAGCTCAAGAAGAAAAAAAGCAGCAAGAGATGAGTGATCAACGCAAGCAGCTTGTGGGAACAGGAGAGCGATCTGAAAAGGTGCGAACTTATAACTATCCACAGAATCGTGTTACTGATCACCAAGTAAACATCACGCTCAAAAAGCTTGATCAAGTTATGCTGGGTGCGCTTGATGAAATTGTTGATGCGCTTCGCCTTGAAGAACGTCAGGCGCGTAAAAAACAGTTTTTAGCTAAATATAATTCCTAGATCTGTTCCCTCCTTTTCTTGAAAAATATCTGAATACCTTTACGCTATATCGATATTTTCATACTCCCACAATATGTTAGGATTTTTATGATTGCGTATCTGCTTGAGCATAATCGCTATTGCAACCTTGTTGGCATAGTAGTCATTTTATTTGTTGCATATCTCTTCTCTCAACGACGATCTGCTATTAATTTTCGATTGGTTGGATATGGTCTTATCATGCAGTTTTTGATCGGCTTTTTTGTACTACGCACAGGATTAGGGCAATACTGTGTAGGTAAGCTAGCTGATGGGGTGCAAAAACTGTATTTGTTTGCAGATGAAGGTTCTCGATTTGTGTTTGGCTCGTTGGTTGATCCCGGTGCTGGGCCATGGGGATTTATTTTTGCTCTTAAAGTTCTTCCCGTAATTATTTTCTTTGGCGCGTTTATGGCGCTGTTATTTCATTTTGGTATTATTCAACACATTGTTATGGGTGTGAATGCGGTGGTTCAGCCGCTTCTTGGTACTTCTGGTGCCGAGACATTGTGCGCCATTTCAAATAGTTTTCTTGGCCAAACAGAAGCCCCTCTTTTAGTGAAAAATTATCTCAAGCATATGACCAAATCAGAAATCCTTGTAGTGATGGTAAGCGGTATGGGAACTATTAGCGGCGCTATTTTAGTAGTATTTGCAGCGATGGGTATTCCTGCAAAGCATCTGCTTACCGCAAGCATGATGGCTATTCCCTCCACGCTTTTTATTGCAAAAATGCTTCTTCCCGAAACGGAAAAAAGCTCCGCTGATAGCAAGGCGAAGGTGGATATCTCTGCGCAAAGTAGCAATGTATTTGATGCGGTCTCTACCGGGACTACAGACGGTCTTTTTTTAGCATTGAATGTGGGAGCTATGCTGATATCTTTCATTGCGTTGCTTGCATTTCTTAATGCAATACTGGCATATGCTGGTGGGCTGGTGGGCTATGAAATAAGTCTGAGCAAGCTTTTTGCATATGTGTTTAGTCCTTTTGGCTATTTGCTTGGCTTTGAATCATCTGAAGCGCTTACTGCGGGGGAACTTATCGGTATTAAGGTTTCAGTGAATGAAGTAGTGGCCTATGGCGAAATGACGAGGTCTGTTCTTTCCGAGCGATCAGCAAATATTCTCACGTATGCATTATGCGGCTTTTCTAATTTTTCCTGCATAGGCATTCAGGTTGGAGGTATTGGTGCTCTTGTTCCTGAAAAAAGAAAATGGTTAACAGAGCTTGGTCTCTATGCGGTACTGGGTGGCACGTTATCCAACTTAATGTCTGCAATGATAGCAGGGTTATTATTGTAATTTTTTTGCATCATTCTTCATAGTTAAATAGTAATTTCATTTTAATCGAAATAGAGTATGCATCATAAAGGAGAGTTGTGGGTACAAGCACCATAAAAACACGGTTTATTATAGTTGCAGGCGGCGTTATTTCCGGTGTTGGCAAAGGGGTGGTAACCGGATCAATTGGCAAGATAGTGAAAGAGCATGGATATAAGACTACGCTTATAAAAATTGATCCCTATCTTAATTATGATGCGGGCACTTTGCGCCCTACTGAGCATGGAGAAGTGTGGGTTACGGAAGATGGTGGAGAGATCGATCAAGATCTTGGGACGTATGAACGATTTATGAATATGTCTATCCCGAAAAAAAATAATATAACGAGTGGTCAAATATACAAGACAGTGATCGATCGAGAACGTTCAGGCGAGTATCTGGGAAAGACGGTACAGTTTGTTCCTCATATTACTGATGAGATTACCAACAGAATAAAAGTCGCAGCTCAGGGATATGACATTGCGGTGATAGAAATTGGCGGTACTGCAGGGGATTATGAAAACGTGCCGTTTTTGTTTGCCATTAAAGGACTGGAAAGAGATCTAGGCCCCGACCATTTTGCCTATGTCCTTGTTACCTATCTACCAGTACCAAGCCACATTGATGAAATGAAAACAAAGCCAACTCAGCAGGCGATTCGTTTGCTTGGTGAGCAGGGCATAATGCCTGATTTCATTATATGCCGCTCGCAGTTTCCGCTTGATGAAATTAGAAAAAGTAAGATTGAAGCGTTCGCTCATTTGCAATCTGATCGTATTATTGCAGCCCCAGATATGGCCTCTATTTATAATATGCCGCTTGAGCTTGAGCAGCAGGAGTTTGGGAAAAAAATTCTTGATGAGATAAAGCTGCCGTGCAAAATTACTCCCGATTGGAGCTCTTGGCGTCAGCGAGTGCATCACATTGAAAATCCACAAAAGAAACTATCGGTAGCAATTATTGGTAAATATATATCAAACGGCGCATTCAGTATGACTGATAGTTATACCAGTATATGCCATGCCTTAATTCATGCCGGGGCAGAGATTAATGCAGGCATCGATATTACGTGGATTGATGCGAAACGATTTGAAATCGAGCCTGAAAAGCTTGCAGAGCTCGATGCATTTGATGGAATCATTGTGCCGGGTGGATTTGGCCATTCTGGAGTTGAAGGGAAAATAAACGCAATACAGTATGTACGTAAGAACAATATTCCCTTTATTGGTCTGTGCTATGGATTGCAGCTTGCTGCAATTGAGTATGCGCGCAATGTGTGCAATTTAGTGGGAGCACATACCACGGAAGTGGATCCCAAAACGCCGTATCCAATTATTGATGTGCTACCTCTTCAAAAAGAGATTCTTAAGTCTAATCGTTATGGTGGCACCATGCGTTTGGGGGCTTACGAAGCTGTGTTAAAGCCGAATACTCGCATCTATAGTCTCTATAAAAAAGCGATCAAATCGCGTGAGCTGGGCATGGTATATGAGCGCCATCGTCATCGCTATGAAGTGAATCCTGCATTTGTCTCAAGGCTTGAGCAGCATGGTATTGTATTTTCTGGGTACCATACTCGCGCGGATGATACGCAGCTTATGGAATTTGTTGAGCTGTCTAATCATCCTTTTTTCGTTGCCACTCAGGCACACCCTGAATTTAAAAGTAGGCTTGGCAATCCTAATCCACTGTTTCTAGGGTTTGTTACCGCATGCGATGAGCGCAGTGGGCTAACCTTTATGCATCAAGCTGAAAGCATTGCCACAGTATCGTTGTGAATAATCTTAAGCCCCACTGCTTTATATTCTAATGCCTTGGTGGGGCGCGAAACCCAATTGATGATGTGCTTTTTGCGAAACAGTAAACCAGTATCCGCTGCTGAAAGATAGGCGCACATCTCCTGATGCGGCACAGTTAAAATACGATAAGAGGATTTTGGGATGCGATACTTTTCAACAAGTGCGCGGAACGGTTCTTTATCTGCTGATAAAACGAGCAAGATTAAGGTTGGATTTTGTGTCAATTTTTTCTGAAAAAACAGTATCGTTTCTTCCGGGCATTGCCATGCGTGTGCAGACCCTGCATAGACGTACACCTGTGCGCTTTCAGAGATTTGTAATTGTGATCGTATATGCGTGCGCCAGCGAGCTACTTTATCAATCGGGCATACAAAAGGGATATCTTGTTGCGCAATCGAAATAGCATTCTTTTGTGTCCCCCAGGTATTAATCATATATGTTTTAAGCGCCTTGCTCACTGCTTGAATAGTAATGTTTTTTTTGCGTGCATACGGGCCGTAAACTTTTTTCTCTATTGCTTCATAGCACCATGCACGAAATCGATGCCAAAAGTTGTTGGTATGCTCATACAGGTATTCTTGTGCTGCAAGTCCGCGCGCTTGAATAGTAATGGGAATAGTTGAGGGAATTTCACGTGCAGCTATCCATCCTGCAAATGGGCCACGTGCTATTACAGTCTCAAAAGAAAGAGAGGGAATTGCTTTGCGCAGCTGGTATGAAGCATACCGCAAGCTTAATGAACCAATGAAAGGAACTTTTTTGAGAACAATAATTTCAATGCGTTTATCGGGAATAATTTTTTCAAGTTCGTTTTTAGAAAAAGTTCTCTGCTCAAAAGTGATGATATAAGCCTGTGTGCAATTGCCTGTATCGAGCCGCTTTTTAAGCAGAGAAACTACTTGTCCTTGAAAGACAGAATTTAAAAGAGAGTCGTACAAAATAAACAACTCTTTCATGATCTATTTAAATGCTTCAAGGCAGCCTATGAAGCTGGGAAATTTAAGTAAAACATATATGATTGATAATGATCCAGCAGCACTCTTTGCCGATTTTAAGTATGCTAACGTGTGGCCAATTAAACCGCTTGGCAAACATTCTGGTGATTCTGACAAGGAAGGATTGATGGGGTGTGCTTTTGCTTTTGATCCTTGCCCAATAAAGCCTTGATCAAATAACGCCCATGCATTTTTACTACTCCAAAACATGCTATCATTTAAATCAAGCGTATACTCTTTTGGTGGTTTTACTACCGGATTTTTAGTGTACGCATAGTAAAAAAAAGGAGCTATGGCCATGGTGATATAGAAAGCTCTGTTTAATTGCTGCTGTTGAGGTACGGCAACGCTCTTCATTTCATATGAAATAGAACTGAATAAGAGTCCAAGTAATAAGAGTATATGTTTCTTCATATGGGGCCCTTTTTTATGATTATTATTTTAATGCCTTGAGAAGCTTTTTTGGATTTTGAGCAAGCAATATACTGTATATAGTTACGAGAGATTTTGCTGTTAGCTTGCCAATTGAAATGGCATAGGAATCAAAATTTCCAAGCACGCCAGTTGGCCAGCAATCTTTAGGATCAAATTTAAGCTTACGATCGCCCACTTTTTCGCTTTTAGGCTTGAAACGTTGGCCTATGATTTTTTGATCAAACAGTTTCCACAAATTGCTTTTTGTCCAAAAGTTTTTGTGTTTGCTGTTGGTGATAGCATCTTCAGCAGGATTCATTTCTGACTCTTTATGATGCAGATACCACATAAAAGGGGCAAGAGCGGTGATCGTTATTTCTGCCGCTTCTATAGGAAAATTAAAAGATTTTGTTTTTTGAAATGTTGAGATCGATAGCAAACCGAGCAGCATGAGTGCCGATTTTTTTATCATAACTTCTTCCTTGTTTTTCGGGTGTGCGATTTATTTTGATTTGAGAGTAGCAATGATTTGCTAATGATGATGTATGGTGGTGATGTTCATACGGTACCCTTTTTTGGTGTGTTATATGCTTGCTACTAACGGGGCATAACTATAACAAACTGGTTTTACTTGTAAAGATATAGGATTGGTTTGTTTTAATTATTTATTTTTTTTGATAAGGTTTTGCGTCATATTTTTATATGCGAAACAAAGGAGCCTTTCGTGAAAAAATCTTATGTGCCTTTATTGGCAGCGCTGGTTACTTTATCTCCATTAAACGGGATGGAAAAGGAGCAAAAAGAATCAAAAAAGTATACTGATGGTGGCCCTATGAATGCAGAATGGTTTTACGATGAAAATAGTAAAAGCGCCCACGCTAATAATTCTCTGAATAATCGCAACTGGAGCAGGGCAAATGAGCAATATGGTTTGCTGTTAAGATTAAATACAAACACTACGCAATATGAAAGAGATTTGATGCGTATCAATAAAGCATCTGCTCAGTTTGCGCGAGGAGAGCAATCGGTACTATGGAAAAATTTTGATCGTCTTATTGAGGAAAAAGAGAATAGGGTGGGCCAAAACTTCGATATAAAATCTGTAAAGGAAGAAGATACCGTACATATCGATACAAGCCAAATTGGCATTGGAGACATGGCTCATTTTCATCGAGTACTTGAAGGCGTACCGGGCAAAAAGACGATTGCGATAAAGGGCTTTTTGCATGAAACATTTAAAGGGATCATGGATCATTATAAGACTAAGATGGTAAAGCCAGGTGAAGTTAAGCCGGAGGATTGTACCTACTCCACTCATTTGATAAGCCTTATAGGGCATACGAAAAAATCACCTTCAGATCTTGCTCCTAGCCAAGTTTTACTTACGGTGCCAGAAAAGACAGCTCAAACGATTCGTAAAATTTTGGCTCAATATGCAGACAGGAAGAAAGCGGTTGTATTTTGCGGAGAGAATAGAGAGGCAATAGTGATGGGTGGTAGAAAGCTGAAGCGTCGTCATTTGGATGCATCATCATTTGAAGCGTTGTTAAGAAAGTATCCTCAGCTCATGCTTATTAGTGGAAATCCGGGGAATAAGATTAACTTTAATTCTGAAAATCAAACGAATGTAACAATGGATGCTGAGTTTAAAGATAGAGTGATTCAGTTACCTGATGAAGGGTTTGCCTTTGATCAATCGATTGGCTTAGCGTTAATAATTAATGAGATGGAAGGCTCGGTTGCAGGATTTTTAGCAGATAATGGACCATCAAATGTGTATGCCACAGCATTGACACAGCAAAGCAAAGATCATACAGCCTATATTCTTCCTGATATTGCTGAATCTGATATGCGTATGGCGGGCAATGGGGTTTCATACAAGCAACCACTTACGGGCTGCTGGGTGTATCCATGCACTAACCCTGATCAGCAAGGAGAGGTTATTATGGGTGCGTATAAAGATTTGGCATAAATAAAGTACATTTACACAATAAAATAAAGGGCGCCAAACATGGCGCCCTTTATTTTATTGTTGTATCTTTTACATAAAAAAATAACTTATCAATGCGAATATAAACGTTGCTGCTACTGGAGCCTTAACCGGTTTAAAACCAAAAAGCTTATAGCCGATGTTGCAAAGTGTAAGCATAATAATCGCCGGATAGCCTATATATACCAATGGACCACCGGTAAGATTAGCTACATAATCCAGGCCAAACGTTGAAAGCGGTATGCATAAAAGTAGTACTATTAATAAGGAGAACTCATAGCTTATTTTGCGATTGAATACATTTACTTGAAAATATTCAGCCACCACTGCACCAAGCGCAATCGAAGTAGAAAAGCACGCCATCAACACCGAAGTACCAATAAGAAAAGCGCCGTTGCTTCCCAAAACGTTATATGCAAGCGTCTTAAAAAGATCTCCAGAGCCGGAAAGGCCATGGCCATGATACATGCTCAAAATGCTCATACCTACATATATAATTGCAAGCAAGGAAACGCCAAGAGTACCGGCTTTAAGGCCGATCAGTGCAAGACGATTACGATTCATGCCTACCATGCCACCAACAGTATTTTTTAAAATGTGGATTACGATAGAGGAAAAGAAAATACCGCCAAGAAGATCTAATGTTTCATAACCACGAATAAAGTTGGTTTTAAATGCGTCCCACGGCGTAGTTGCTATGGGAACAATCCTTTCTGCAGAAAACAGACCCTTTACGATGATTACCATGAGCGATGCCAAAAGGATTGGGCTAATCACCATACCAAGTAGATCAACGATGCGATTCTCTCGATAGGTTGCGATAAAGGTGATACCTAAAAAGATAAGAGCAAAAATAAATGAAGACTGTGGGTTTACATTTTGTAAGAAAGCAACGGGTATAAATGGCGCAATCATCGCATGAGACACTGTCACAATGCGGGGAATAGCGATCATTGGCCCAATCACGATCATACAGATAAATATTGCTAGTCTACCAACCTTAGAACCGAGTCTTTTATAAAATTCTTCATAGTTACCATCAAATAGAATCATGGCAATAAGCCCTGCGAGAGGTAGGCAAACGGCAGTGAGAATGAATCCGATAATGCCATAGGCGTTGTTAGCTCCTGAATGAAGGCCAACGCGTAATGGGTACATAAGATTTCCCGCTCCGAAAAACATGGAAAATACCGCTAGGCCAACCGTTAATATGTGCGAGAAGGGCTTATTCTTCATAAAAGCACTCATCCTCCGAAATTTAAGAGTTAAACTGTAATGAATAATAGTAAAGTATGCCGCAATAGCCATATAAAGTAAATTCAGCATTGATTTTTGGACAATTTCTCGAAATACTTGAAATCATATTTTAGATAGAAAAGGAGTATTGATGGCCAGAAAAATTGTGAGATTAATAGGGATAGCAACAGCTTTAGCTTTCGCAGGCTTTTCTCTTGAGGCGATTCCTCGACGCAGAAAAAAACAAAAGACATATCAGCAGGCAGATTTCAAGCTGATATCATCAGCTTTTACGAATAATGGCCAAATTCCAACAATGTATACGTGTGATGGCGAAGACATTTCTCCCCCTTTGCGCTGGGAAAAAGTTCCACCAGAAACGAAAAGCTTTGTTCTTTTAGTTGATGACCCTGATGCTCGTGGTGGGCAATGGACCCATTGGCTTGTATTTGATTTGCCGGAAAGGGTTAAATATTTGCCAGTGAATGCCAATATAGAATTTCATAAAGGTATAGAAGGAGTGAATGACTGGGGATCAAATGATTGGGGTGGCCCATGTCCGCCGCTCAGAAAGCATCGTTACAAATTTCATATTTATGCATTACGGGTGCCTACGCTTAAGCTTTCTAAGGATGCAAAACGCGCAGAGGTTTTACGAGCTATGCATGGTAAAATCATTGCGCAAGCGACACTAGTTGGCACATATGAGCGACCTACAAATTGATAAGGGAAGCTTGTGAGGTATATACGTTGGTTTAGCACTTTGAGCATGAAAGATGTGTCCCTTGTGGGGGGCAAAAATGCATCTTTAGGAGAGATGATTAGTACGCTTTCAAAAAAAGGTCTTCCCATACCGAATGGCTTTGCAATAACGGCAGATGCTTATTGGTACTATCTTAAAAAAAATGATCTGCTCAACAGTTTACTTTCATTGATGAAGCAGCTTGATCCAAAAAAAATGCAATCGCTCAAGCGAATTGGTGCGGCTATTCGAAAGCTTATTGCATCGGGCAAAATGCCTGAAGATTTAGAAAATCAAATTATCGCTTCATACGAAAAACTGTGCGATATCTATAAGCAAAAAAAATGTGATGTTGCGGTTCGTTCTTCTGCCACAGCCGAGGATTTGCCCACTGCTTCTTTTGCAGGCCAGCAAGACACTTTTTTAAACGTTCGTGGAAGCACAGCGTTGATTGCTGCTTGTAAAAAAAGTATGGCATCATTGTTTACCGATCGTGCCATTATCTATCGCATCGAACAAGGTTTTGATCATTTTGATGTTGCTCTTTCAGTAGGAGTGCAAAAAATGGTTCGTTCTGATAAGGCTTGTGCTGGAGTTGCTTTCTCGTGTGACACGGAAACAGGATTTAAGAATGTAATCATGATTGATGCGGCGTATGGGCTTGGTGAATCGGTGGTGAAAGGGCTCGTGAACCCAGATGAATATTTTGTGTTTAAGCCAACGCTTGAAAAAGGGTTTTTACCTATTATCAAAAAAGAGTTGGGTAATAAAAAAATAAAAATGGTGTATAGCACATCTGCAGTTCACCCTGTTAAAAAGGTAGGCGTACCCATTAAAAAGCAACAGGTATTTGCGCTTTCTGATAAGCAGGTGCTTCAGCTTGCCAAAATGGTGAATATTATTGATGGGCATTACAGCAAAAGAAATAAAAAATGGACACCGATGGACGTTGAATGGGCGCAGGATGGTGATGATGGCAAAATCTATATTGTGCAGGCGCGTCCAGAAACAGTCCATGCGCAAGAGGCAAGCCATATCTATACAACACATCGCTTACTTAACTCGGGCACAAAAGAAGAAATTGTTTCAGGTTTGAGTGTTGGTGAATACATCGCTTCTGGGCCAGCTCGTGTTATTATTTCTCTAAAAGATATGGATAAAGTGAAAGCGGGAGATATTGTGGTCACTCATATGACTGATCCTGATTGGGTGCCGGTTATGAAAAAAGCTGCAGGTATTGTCACTGATCTTGGTGGTCGCACGTGCCATGCTGCAATTGTAAGTAGAGAGCTTGGGACTCCTGCAATTGTAGGCACCAATAATGCAACTAAAAAGATTAAGAATGGTGAAAAAATAACTATCGATTGCAGTGCAGGATCCACAGGGTATGTATATCGGGGATTACTGCCATTTGAAAAGAAAGAAGTTGATTGTACAGAGCTACCAAAGTCGCCAGTGCCTCTTATGATGAATGTAGCTAATCCATCGAACGCCTTCTCTTTGAGCGAGCTGCCGGTGGATGGGGTGGGGCTTGCACGCATTGAGTTTATTATTTCAACGTTTATCAAAGCCCATCCAATGGCGCTTTTGAAACCAGAAAAAATAACTAATAATCGCATAAGGAAACAGATAAAAGAGCTTGTCGGCGCTTATGAGAGTCCGAAGCGTTTTTTTGTAGATTCTCTTGCGCAGGGCATAGGTATGATCGCTGCAGCTTTTTATCCTCGGCCGGTGACGGTACGTCTTTCTGATTTTAAATCGAATGAATATGAAAATTTAATTGGCGGTTCATATTTTGAGCAAAAAGAAGCAAATCCAATGCTTGGTTTTCGTGGCGCTTCTCGTTATACGCATGAGAAGTATAAGAAAGCCTTCTTGTTGGAGTGCGCAGCTTTGGTGAAGGTGCGCAATGAAATGGGGCTTGATAATGTAATGGTGATGGTGCCTTTTGTTCGTACGCTTGATGAAGCAAAGCGGACAATTGATCTACTTTCAGATTGTGGGCTTACGCGAGGTGTAAATGGTTTGAAGCTAGTAATGATGTGCGAGCTTCCTTCAAACGTTATTCTAATCGAGCAATTTGCAGATTATTTTGATGGTTTTTCGATCGGTTCTAACGATCTTACACAGCTTACGCTTGGAGTTGATCGTGATTCGGCGCAGCTAGCATACATGTTTGATGAGCGAGATCCTGCCATGAAAAAAATGCTTGAAATGGCTATAGAGGGTGCACATAAAGAAAAGAAATGTATTGGTATTTGCGGCCAAGCACCATCAGACTACCCAGATTTTGCAGAGTTTTTGATTACGAAAAAAATAGATTCGATCTCTCTTAATCCTGATACTGTATTGCCCTTTTTATTGCGGCATAAGGGTAAAAAGTAAGTAAGCGTAAAAAAGCCCCGTTTATAGCGGGGCTTTTTTATCGTGTTTTTTTAGCTAGCACCATTGGAGCTTCTATGATTCCGTTTCCATTGTTGAAAAAGATATAATGCCTGTTGAGGATTGCTTTTAAGTTGATTCATAACGGTGCCTGTATGGGCAATGAAATTTTGCTCAGTATATGGTAAGTTGTGTCTGTTTAAATATAGTCCTATTTGATCAATAATAAATGTGCATGTTTCTTGTTGGCTTCCTGGTTGCATAGCGCTCATCGATCCGACGATTGTAAATAAACCAAAAGCCAGAAGATACGTATATAATTTCATAGAATGCCTCCATTTAGAAATATTTAAAAAGTTGAAAGTTTTATAACCGATTATTAATAGTATAGCCCATTTCAAGGAGTTATCAACAGCTTCCTAGATAGTGGCTTGTTTGGCTACATGCCTTAATTTCTTTGGGCGAGACTCCTTTTTGCAAGCAATCTCATTTTTATGGCATTCATCATAGTATCGCTCAATAATACGATCAGCATGATACCCGGGACGCAGTAAACGATTAGCAATGAGTTGCTCATTTTTAAGTTGATGATATTGGCTCACATATTCAGGGTCATAAGAGCTGCCAAATGTGCGTTTGAATGTGTGAATAGTATTGGCTAGTGCTGCATGGGAATGAAGATGGCCCCCATTATTGCCGAGTACCATGAATATGCTCATAGGATTATGCTTTGAAAGGCGCCGATACAGCTCCGCTTCATTTTTATTTGAAACAATTTTGTCATGGTGCTGAAAATGCACGAGCATATTTAATTTTAGGTTACCAAAAGTGAGTGCAGAGGTTAATCCTTGCAGGCCATCACGTTTATATCGAGTAACCGTTTCAAAGGCAGAAACCCAAAAAGAATTTTTAGATTTCATAAATTCACCTACCGTAACATTCATATTGGTAAGAGGACAATCCAACACATGGCATCCTCTTTGAATCATTGAAAGAAGGCTTTTTCGATCTTCTTGTGTTATGCCAATTGAGGCTAAGTCTTTATCGTAGGTACCATTCTTATCGTTCAACACAGCAACTGTATTTAAAAGAGTTGCCCCACCGCGTGAGTATCCAAAGAGATCAACCTCTTGTACGTTAAGATTGTCTCGCGTCCATTTGATTACATAAATAGTAGAAAGAACGTCTGGTAATTGGCCTAGATTTGAGTAGCCGAATTTTGGCAAAAGAACACCGTTATCTCTAAAATTGAAGGTTATCAAATCCCCTGGCAACACGTCACAAAACGCTTTTAATAATTTAGCACTTTGTTTAGTATCCCCCCATCCATGCAAATAAATGGTTGGACGATTATGGTTCACTACCGTTTTGGGGTTTGTATCAATGATATGTTCTATTTGAAGCTTGTAATGAAGGAGCTTTTTTTGCTCTTTTTTATGTACACGGGTTTGTTGTACGCCTTGCTTCCAGGTTGTTTCATAACGATTAAAAAAATAAATACCTGCCCCTTCCATGAGCCAGCTGAACACATCTTTTTTAGTAGTCATTACTTTTTCATATCGGTTGGTACGAATTTCGATATGCGGTTGATACGAAAAAAGCAAAAAGATGGACATGCCGATAGTTGTTACCAATCCGGCTATAACCAAAAAAGAACGAAGAATACATTTTGATAGCGCTGTGCAATTCATAATGAATACCCTCCTAGAAAGCGTTCTAATTACACTTTTTAGGTTACGCATAATGTTGCTATTTGTCAAATTCGGAGGGAGTTTTTTGCTGAGTGCGCCAATGGGCAACGAGCCGCTTCAGGGCCACTTTTGGGGTCTCTGGTAAGCGAATACTGCTTGTTCGAGAAAGAATGTTTTTCATAAATATAATTGGCTTTGGATCATGCCGATGACCGCACTCAAGGCACTTGTTCAGGTTTTTGGCATAAAGTCCTTGGGCTTTATGCCAATCGCATGGGCAATTGCATTTTACGGGATGATACTGCTTATGGTCAAATTTTTCCCTCAGGTGCCATGAATTATCCAGGCATCCTAGCTGGGCAAGCAACATTGGGCAGCCAAGCAGTAGGGCGTATATGAGGCCAATTTGGGTGAGCTTTTTCATGCTTCCGGCTCCTCCTGCTGTTGAGCAGCTTCCTCTTCAAGCATCTGCTGGTAGATATAATCCATGCTTTCAGCAGTGGGCTTATAGAAATCATCGGTAAAAAAAGGAGCGCTGTCTTGCTGGATTCGTCCCTGGCAGGTGGGGCAGCATTCAGTTTGTAATGATAAGAGGCCGAAAGAGAAGCACAGGGCAAAAAGTAATTTTTTCATTGTTCCCTCCTTGGTATAGGGTTTGTCATGACCCAGGATACCTTTTTTCAAATTCACATTGCAATAAATTTGAAAAATTCTGCGATTAAAAGTGGGAATCTTGTGGATTAGTTGAAGTTGTAGGGTATATAGAATTGATTTTATTGCCCTTTTAGGGCTTTTTTTGGTAAAGTGAATAGGTATTTTATGTTTTATGCTAATAATGCTAATAAGAGGGATCTGTGAAACGTTTATTAATAGCCTTGTGTGCAATACTCGTTTTTGCGGGTGTGATGAAGATAGATGGAATGGACAGTGATTTGAATAAATTGCGCGAAGAGAGTAAGAGAAAGTGGAAGATGGAGGTGCGGGAGAACGAGGTGCAAAAATTAACGACAGAGCTTGGTGAAATACAAGAAAAATTAAAAAATGATAATTATGATAATATTGATCATGCAATAGAAACTTTGAAGACTCAGAGATCTATTTCTGAAATACAGAGCAAGATTTCTGGCTGTCTTTTGATGAAAAAGCAGGATGCCGAATTTGCTCAAGCCTCATTTGATGATCGCATAAAAAAATTAAAAAATATTCAAAATCTTCAAAAAGAAGAGTCTGATCTCATCAAGAAATTAAGTGATTTGGGTATAACCGTGGCAATGACTCAAAAGCCGCAATGGACTGAAGATTCAGAGAAAGGGGACGTTAAAAAGAACCTTGAGCTTACAGGGGAACATTCCAGAGGTGTAAGGAATGCTCTTTCGCATGAATTTTTGACTCTAAAAAAAAACAAACTGGTGACTGATCAAGGCCTTGATCAAGATAGTATTATTGATAAGGCTTATTCCCATTTGAGCGATACAATTGATGCAAATACGGCAATTCAACTGGCAATAGCTGATATGAGAACATCACAACCAGCCCTACAACCCGTACCAGAATCACAACCACAATCAGTGTCACACTATTCAAAGCACCTTAAAGTGGGAGCAGGATTGGGCATTGCGGCAATCGTGGCGGCAGGAACGTATCTTATGCTTAAAGCTGTAGAAAAAAGATATCTGCGTCGCGTATTGGCTCGATATGGCGTAAAGCTGAGTGATCTTACGCAAAAGCAAAGAGATTTGGTTGCGGTGGCGCTTCGCGCACGATTAAGTGCAAAACTGCCAGAAAAGATTGGTTATACGGGGAAATTACGATATCTCATGGCTCAAGCGAAAGAAGATTCTTCTCTTTTAGATTTTCCGCAGAGCAAAGAAATTATTACTGAGCTGTATGGTGTAGATCCTGTGCTATTATCTCTAGGGGGTTCTCAATGAAAAAATATGTTATAGCTTTTCTTGTATTGCTTAGTGCAATGCCGCAGCTTTGCTTGGCAATGGATTGGAAAGCAGAAGAAAGAAAAAGTTTACTTGAATTAAAAAAAACGCAGAAAGAGCTGAAAAGTACATTAAACTATAGCAATATAGATTTGGCTATAAAGCAGGTTAATGAACTAAAAACCGTTGCTTCTGGTGAAACCCGCAAACAACTTGATCAACCTTTAGAACTTTTTAAAAGAATTCAAATTCTGCAAAATATTGATCAACGTTTAGAACTTTTTAAAAGAATTCAAACTCTGCAAAATACGGAGAAGAAATTAATAGAAAAACTTAAAGAGATACGAAAGAATGAATCGTTAGAAGACCTTGAAGAAGATGGACTTATACCTACGCATTCTGTTGAAAGAACAGAATGGGATATTAAAAATGAACCACAGCAACCACCAGTGCCAACACAAGAACCAGAGAAAAAACCAGTACAATTGAAAGCGCAAAATTACGTGGGAATGGAAGAGGGGATATATAAAGAAATATCAAAAAAAGAAAGACCGCTTACCATAGGAGAGGCTCATCAGCTCCCTGGGGGTGAAGTTCGTGTTGTGATAGGTAGGAATGGAACCAAAAAGCCACATGATGAAGAACCCTTCAAGCCTAAAGATAATGTTATGGGAGCTTCTGGCCAACAACAGAACGGGTTTACCGGAGCTCGCGGTAAAGAGGAAGTAGTTGATGAGGAAGTAGAGAAAGTAAAAGTAAATAAAATAGGTATAGGGGCTGCTGTAGCTGCGACATTGATTGTAGTTTGGGCTCTTTGGGATAAGATTCTTTCCCCATGGCAAAAGCATTGGATTGAGAATAAGCTCAAGGCAGAGGGGTTGGGTAGTAAAGATCTTTCGGATGCAGAGCTTAATCTTTTAGGGGGTGCTTTTTTCTCTCGTAAAATTGGACCTCTTGGCTTATGGTATTTTCCGTATGCCGTTAAAGAACTTGATCTTGAGCAATCGTTGCCAGCAGAAAAGCCTAAGTTGTGGAAAGTGGTAACTGATTTGTATTATATGGGTTCACCAACTTCTGCCCGCCAAAAAAAGCTTAAACAAATTTTTATCGATGCATTAAAAAGAAAGCAGATTCATATTGAAAAAACGTTGGAAGCTAAAAATTAGCCGCTTTGCAAAAAGGTAATATGTATAAATTCTTATCTAGCTTCGTTGAAAAGCGAGCTGCAGATAATTCAAGTGGATTAGGTGCTATGAAAAAGTTACAGAAGTTCTTTTAAAAGCATGCGAATATGCGCCCCATATTCAGGCGACTGCAACCCTTCATATACGTTTGCCGCAAGCCATCCCATAGGCCGCCCCAAATCAAATACTTTTCCCGAAATTTTGTACGCATACACCTTATGTCCTTGGTGAGCAAGTAGGGCAATTGCATCTGTGAGTTGAATTTCCCCATTTGCCTGCGGTGCAACCGCTTCGATAGCATCAAAGATTGCCGGGGTGAAAATATAACGGCCAAAGATGGCATAATTTGAATAGGCCGCTTCTGGCTTTGGCTTTTCAATAATGTCGGTGATCTCCATTAAATTTTCTGAAAATCGTTTTCCTACTTTGATTGAGCCGTACGAAGAAATTTCGCTATTGGGTACTTCCATCACGGCAACGATCGTTGCTTGATGCTCTTGAGCCGCTTGCACCAATGGCTTCAAGCAGGGCTCTTGTCCCTTTAAAACCATGTCCGGAAGGATAACGCCAAACATCTCATTGTTCATCTTTTTTTTGCTAAGTAGAATGGCATGCCCAAGTCCGAGCATTTTTTCCTGAGTAATATAACTGAATGATATCCTCTCAAGTAGTGTCGCAAGGCCTTCGATATACTGTTCCTTGCCTGCTTGCTGAAGGAGGTATCGATACTTGCTATTTGGTGTGAAATAATCCCTTATTGCCTTTTTATTTTCAGACACAACCAAACAGGCATGATGTATCCCTGCAAGAATGCTTTCTTCAACCACTTCTTGCAGCGCTGGCTTGTTTAAAAGCGGAAGCATCTCTTTGGGGATTGATTTGGTGATTGGTAGAAAGCGGGTGCCATATCCTGCAGCAGGAATAATTACTTTTGTTATATTCATGGATAATCCTTTTCCAAATATGCTCAAACAGACGCAAATTGATCGAGAAATGAAATGTTGGCGCTGTGAAATAAGCGTATATCGGTGATGCCATATTTGATCATGATGAGTCGTTCAATGCCAAAACCAAATGCAAACCCACTATATTCATCAGGATTTATGCCATTAGCACGCAGAACATTGGGATGCACAAGCCCAGCACCAAGAAGTTCAATCCATGTGGTGTGCTTGCAAATCGAGCAACCATCAGCGCAAAATGGGCAGCTGCCATCAATCTCAATGCCTGGTTCTACAAAGGGAAAATAGCCGGGGCGCACCCGAATCTCTAGATCGTTTTTGCCAAAAAAGTTACGAAGAAATGTTTTAGCTGTTGCGAGCAAGTGGGCCATAGAGACATTTTTATCGATAAATAAACCTTCTGCCTGTGAAAACATAAATTCGTGCGAAGCATCCAGGGCTTCGTTGCGATAGACTCGTCCGGGGGCAAAGATAGCGAGCGGGGGATTATTGTTTTCCATTGTATGCGCCTGCACGGATGAAGTGTGCGTGCGCAAAAGCCGATCGGAAATATTGAGCCAAAAGGTATCATGGCTATCGCGAGCCGGATGATCGGAAGGAATATTTAAGGTGCTAAAATTATAGTAATCAGTCTCCATTTCTGGGCCATCAACGATCATATATCCCATGGAAATAAAAATGTTGGAAAGCTGTTCTGTAATTTGGCTGCAAATATGCATGCTACCATGCTGCTGGTGTGGTTTATAGGCGGTAACATCAAAAAGAGGGCCTGTGCTTGTCCCTTTGCTTTCGATCTTATTTTTTTGGGATTCATAGCTTTTGCTGAGTGCATTTTTTAGCTCATTAAGACGAGGGCCCATGAGTCGTTTTTGCTCGAGCGAAAGTTTTTTTAGTGATCCCATTAATTCGGTAAGTGTGCCATTTCTACCTAAATATTTTACACGGATCTCTTCGAGCGCATTAACAGAGTGGGTTTTCTTTAATTCTGCATTACACTCTTTTTCTATTTGCTGTATCTTTTTTTCAAGTTCTTTCATAGCGGAATGTCCTTGCTCGGGAGGTTTTTAAAGCACTTTACCAGACAGAGTCATAATTGGCAACGAAGCTAATCGTTGAAAGTACGGCATTTTTGTTGACAAAGCGGCTGCTAGCCGGTACTATACAGGCATATCAATTAACATATCTGCATTTCATATGCCGGGGTAGCTCAGTGGTAGAGCGTAAGCCTGAAGAGCTTAGCGTCGTTGGTTCGATTCCGACTCCCGGCACCATATTTCGATTAATGCAGAAACTTAGCATATTACTGTCGTTTCATTAAAAGCGTTATCTTTGACGCTTTTTTTTTATATAATCAATTCATATTTTTTTAAATGAATTAACCATGCAAAAGTAACGAAGGAGAATCTAGTGAAACTATCTCTAGAGAATGTATTTTTTTTGTTGTGCCTAACGATGCAATTATGCGCCATGGAAAAAGAAGATGAAAAATCACCAGTTCATAAGGTGATAAGGAGGCTCTCTGTGAATGAACTAGTTAACAATAGAAGTAGGCACGATGAGCAAGAGAGAGAGGGTGAGGCGAACTTTATAAAAAGAGTAAAAAGTTTACCTTCATCCTCTCAGGGTGCTTTGTCAAGTAAGGTAAAAAGAAGGGCAAGTATACTGGGTCTTGTGGCACGATTTGAATAAAAGGGGACGAGTGGTTTGATCTGTAGCATTTGAAGTTAAAAATAAGAATAATCACGCATGATTTTCTGCGCTAAACAATATTTAATGAATTCATAATAAAAAGCATTGTTCCCTCAAAAATTATCATGGTATAGTAACTTTTATTGTGTGAAATTGTAGTAATAATCCCATGATTTACGTATGGAAGGTGGCAATGAAGCATGTTGATTCTGATACTTATAACATAGCTTGGTTTAAACTAGCAGACTGTATTGCACGGGGAGAGAAAGAACGGGCGCTTGGCGTGTATCGATTACTTTCCCATTCGCTGGATGATTCAGCATTAGCGCTTCAGTTGCATGCTGACATTCTTCGCTCTTTTAATGATCCTAAAGCGATTGAAAAGTACCGGCAGGCAGCTGAGCTGTATCGCACGCATAAACAATTTCTCGAAGCGGCAGCGGTGTATGAGCATTTAGCCTCAATAGAGCCTGAAAATAGTACATTTCGCATTACGATGATTGAGCTGTATCAGCAGCTGAACATTAGATCGAAAGTGATCCATTATGTGGAGTTGCTTGTGCGATCTCTTTTGCAACAGGATGATTGGAAAAAAGCGGTAGAAATAGTGCTGCAGTTTGAGACAGCAGGAGATGAGCGGTTTGCTGGCAAGCTACATGAGCTTGTTTTGTTTTATTTAGTTACCTCAAAAGATATATTGCCGGATACCAAAGTGGCTCATGCAAAAAAAGCGATCGATGCCTGGGCTTCAATCGATGATGAAGATGCGGTGGAAAGCTTGCTTTCTCGCCTGCAAACAGTTGATGAAGCGGTGGCAAAACATGCGAGTGAGTATTGGTATGAAATGCAGAGGTAGCTAAGAAGGGTTCTGGGTACCTATCAAAGTATCTATCAAATTTTTTACACGCTCAAAGACATTAAGTTTTTTTTGTCTTAATAATGGTGAAACACCGTTATTTTCTTCCCAGTCTTCATCTATTTTCTCTTGCCGTGGAAAAGCCTTTTCTTTTATTTGCGCAAGAGTCCAAATAATCGCTATAACTATAATTATTTTAAAGATTAATCTTGCTGAAGCCTTACCCCGTTTAAGCGAAATCATTGAATCTGATAAGGAGAAAGTTGTAGCGATATCATCAATAATTAACTTGAGCATTTGCTGTAGGCGACTTGGCGTTACAGATTTGAGTTTCGCACTTAATTGAGTCACTTGATTCGTTATAAATTGAGACACGTTTTCTTTTCTCATACCAGAGAGCCTGGGGGGGGGTTGGAATGTTGTTCATGAGATCATTGAGCGAGAGTGCTTGTGTTGGCGCTGATTGCGCAAGCAAAGCAAATAAACAGAAAAAATGTACTATTTTTTTGATAGAACGCTTCAAATTACTCTCTTTTTTTATACTACCGCCTCATTTCTAATGTTCTACTTTAACTTTAGCAGGATTTGAGCCTTAAAGACAAGAGTATGTGTGAAGTTTCAAAGTGCAATACGAGCTTTAATGCCCAGTTTGGAGAGTTCGGTAAGCGTATCGCCGTCTAGGGCGATCTTTTGCTTCATGGCAAGTCGAAGTTTTTTGCCTTGTTCTGAAAATAAAAGAGAGGAGGGAGTGGTGCCTTTTATGAGGCTTTCTTTGAAGGCCGCTAGGAGCTTTTGATCGAGGGTAACTGGCAGCTCCAAAATCGCATGCTGGATTTGGGGCCATTCTTGCAGTGCTAGATCGATTGGAGCCATCTGAAAAGCTTTAATTTTGAGTTGCTTGGGGTCGGTGATATCGATTGCTCCTTTGATCAGAAAGACGTGATATTCAGAAAGCCAATTTTCTACTTGGGCAAACGTCTTTGGAAATAAAATCACTTCCGCTGTACTTTCTCCATCTTCGATTTGAATAAACGCCATGCGGTCGCCTTTTTTGGTGACTATATCTTTGCGGGTCTTTAAAAGGCCGCAGGCGAGTGCTACAAACTCTGATTCGCCGCGATGGTTTTGCGCGGCTTCAAGCGTGGCGGCAAACGAAGGGGGGTTAAACCAGTTGATTTGCGTGCGATAGGTATCAAGTGGATGAGAGCTTAAATAGAAGCCGATTACCTCCTTTTCTTTTTCAAGCGTTTCTCTATTGCCCCACTCTGGGCATGGAGAGAATGCATGTGGCTCGTCCTGCTTTTGCAACGATGCACCGCCGCCAAACAGTCCCATTTGTCCCGTTGCGCGATCACGCTTATAGGCAACCGCTTTCTCCATGATTGCGCCAAGCTCAGCGTGCTGCTGTGCTCGCGAGCCAAGCATAAGATCAAATGCGCCGGCGCAAATTAAATTTTCTATCACTCGCTTATTGCAAACTCTTAAATCAACTCGCTTGCAGAAATCATAAAGATCGCCATACGACCCTTTTTTAGTTCGCTCTGCAATAATAGTTTCAATGGCAGTGAGTCCAACGCTCTTTATGCCATGTAGCCCAAAAAGGATTGCCCCGCTATGCACCGAAAAATCGATTTGAGAGCGATTTATATCTGGTGGCTCGATAGCCAACCCCATCTCCTTCGCTTCTTGCAAGTAGAAGCTCATTTTGTCTGCGTTTGTGGCTTCAAGCGAAATGAGGCAGGCCATAAACTCAGCAGGGTAGTTCGCTTTTAAAAAAGCGGTTTGGTAGGCGATCATTGCATAAGCAGCTGAGTGGGATTTGTTAAAACCATAGCCGGCAAAATAGGCCATAAGGTCAAAAAGCTCACCTGCTTTTCCTTCATCAAACCCTTTTTGATTGGCCCCAGCTAAAAAGATTTTTTTCTGCTCCGCCATAACTTCAGCTTTTTTCTTACCCATTGCGCGGCGCAAAATATCTGCTTGGCCGAGCGTGTATCCCGCAATAGTGGATGAAATTTTCATCACCTGCTCTTGATATACGATTACGCCATACGTTTCTTTAAGTATTGGTTCAAGTTCGGCAAATAGATAGGTAATTTTTTGTCGCCCATGCTTACGCTCAATAAAATCATCTACCATGCCAGAACCGAGCGGCCCGGGGCGATATAGCGCGTTCACTGCGATAATATCTTCAAAGACTTCTGGCTGCAGTTTTCGTAGCACATCTTTTAGTCCAGAAGACTCTAGCTGGAATACACCAGATGTATCTCCCGCACACATAAGCGCAAATGCTTTTGCATCATCAAGCGAAATTTTATTCATATCAAGCGATACGCCATGATTTGTTTTAACTGCCTGTACCACGCGATCAATGAGTGTTAGGTTTTTAAGTCCAAGAAAATCTATTTTTAAAAAACCGATACTCTCAAGCTCTGTCATTGCATACTGTGCTACCAGTTCATTGCTTTTAGGTGGAATATACACTGGCAACACTTCATCTATTGGATCGGGAGATATTACGATTCCTGCTGCGTGCTTTGATGCATGGCGCGTTAATCCTTCAAGTTTTTTGGCGATTGTAAAAAGCTTTGCCGCCTTTGGATTGCTTTCAATTAAATCTTTTAATCTTGGTTCTTGTTTAATCGCATCATCTAACGTGATTTTCAATTGATCGGGAATCAGTGTAGTGATCGCATTGGCATCTTCAAAGGGAAAACCCAGCGCGCGGGCTACATCTTTGATTACTCCTTTTGCAAGCATAGTACCGAATGTGATGATATGGCATACCTTATCGTGCCCATACTTATCACGCACATAGTTGATCACTCGATCTCGTCCCTCGATGCAAAAATCGATATCTATATCAGGCATCGAGACGCGCTCTGGATTTAAAAATCGTTCAAAAAGAAGATTATATTTGAGTGGGTCAATGTTGGTAATTTGCAGCGCCCAAGCCACGAGCGAACCGGCCGCAGAACCGCGTCCAGGTCCCACTGGAATTCCGTTGCGATAGGCCCATTGAATGAAATCACTTACCACCAAAAAATATCCTACAAATCCCATTTGAGTGATAAGGTCTATTTCTATTTTTAATCGTTCGCGATACTGATCAAGCTTAGTGATATCAAGCGCTTGCCTATCTTTTAAGTCTTGAAGCCCTTTTTCGCACATCATTTTAAAATAAGTTTCTGGTGTATGCGTTTCTGGTATTTCAAATTTTGGAAAAAAAAGCTTATCCGTTTCAAAGGTAAAATCGCACATGTCAGCTATTTTGCCAGAGTTCCAAATAGCTTGCGGGTGCTCAGGAAAAAGCGAAAGCATTTCATTTGCATTTCGTAGCTGTACGCGGCAATCGCCAAATGAGTAGCGATTAGGATCATCGATGCGACCATGCGTTTGTATTGAGAGCATAATTTCATGGGCTTCATGATCTTCTGGGCTGCCGTAATGAGAATCTCCTGTAGCCACAAGCTGAAGGTCTCGTTCGGCCGCAAGATTATACAGCCTGCTATTTAATATTTTTTGCTCGTCTTGATCTTCTGGCTGGATCTCTAGGTAGAAACGCTCTTTGCCAAAGTGTTCCAAAAACCAATCGATGCGTTCATCCGCTTCTTTCTTTTTATCATGCATAATGAGCTTGGGAATATGGCCGCCAAGACATGCGGAAGTGACGATTAATCCTTCACTGTGTTGTGCGAGCATGCGATAATCGATACGGGGTTTAAAATAAAAACCTTCTTTAAACGAGTAGGCAATGAGTTTGCATAAATTGCGGTAACCAATCTTATTTTGCACGATCAATACGATATGATAATACTTATTATCAGGATTTTTTTTTGTGGCATCTTCAGCGAGATAGGCTTCCATGCCAAGCACTGGACGAATGCTCTCTTTTCTACAGAGTTCAAAAAATTTTACTGCACCAAAGATATTGCCATGATCTGAAATGGCAAGTGCTTTAAAATCATGTTCTTTGCCGTAGCGCACGAGGCGTTTAAGCGAAATGGCGCCATCAAGAAGAGAGAAATCGGTGTGTACATGAAGGTTGGTAAAGTGTTTTGCCATATGCTCTTTTGTTTTGAATCGAATTGATCAAAATAGTGTACGGTATATAACTAAAAAAGTGGAGCAAACAGTGAAAGTAACTGGAATGAAAAAGGTGCTTGTGCTCTGGGGATTATACGTGATGAGTTTTAGTATAAACACGCAGAGTTTCGTAACTAAAAAGAGCAAAGAGCGTATTATTAGCGCATTGTTCATGGCTGGTGCATACAAAAAAGCACGATACAATAGCTTAAATACGCCGCCTGATTATCTACAAAATGAGCCCCGCTTTGAAGGCAAAGAGGAGCTTTTGGCATTATTTGAGTAGCCTATGACATAATTACTTTTTACCTGGATCAGGTATGCGTTGAAGGGCTTTTGTTGCGATGGAGTTTAAAATAGATTCAGTGGCAGACGACACTCCCGGGCTCATAGTTACAACTTTCTTTATCAACCCATTAGCAAATTGTGAAAGGCTAGATGCTCCCATTTCACACATGAGCTCCATGGGATTTTTTTTGGCATAATACTCATGCAAAAGCCGAATCGCCTCAGGGCTTCCTTCCATAGCAGCCATATAGATCATTTGATCATTAAGCGCTTTAGCTGCTTGCAGCAAAGCACGAGTAGCCGTGCATCTAGAAGGAACGTAGCTAGACCATCCAGCGGCTGAGATATGCGCAATGGATAAAAAGAAAAAAAGGGAAATGAGTGAAAATGATGATGCTTTCTTCATACATACCACTTTTGAAGGCGCAGCTTTAGCCTCGATTTTATAAAATTAAAATCTTCTATCTTCCTTTATAATAAAGCATATGGTGCGGCAATGTAATATCTTAGTTGAGCTTTAGGTGATACTTTGCTTATTTTAGCATTTTTTTTATATCTCAACGAGAGAAAGAAGGGAAAAAAGAGATCCCCGCGAAAGCGGGGATCGTATTAAAACATGTCTACTGAATAAGGCTGGATTTACTATAAAGATGCTTATTCTGTTCTTCTTCTTTTTTGTCCTTGAGGTGCTTTTTCTAGTTGAATCAGGAAATTAAAACAGTTCTCACATCACTTAATTCTAAACGTAA
>CAYGJB010000012.1:0-33592 GCA_964350195.1 uncultured Pseudomonadota bacterium | reverse complement strand
CAACTATCTGACCACAAACCTTTTAAATTGGGGATAATTCATGCAATTGCCCTGCCCCCCCACCTAAAATAGTTGCTAATTGAATCACAAAGCGCTAAACTAATTATAAATAGGAAAAGTTGCCAATGTAATAAATAATTTAAATAGGATTGATATGAAGAAAACTTTACTCTCTTCTCTATATTTTTTAACAATACTGGCGCAAAATACCTTTGCTATGAATAATGTGTTCTCGAATATGTTCTCGACTGGAGCAAAAAACGCAGAAATTGAAACTTTAATTGAGCTCAATAAATTTTATGGGAAATTAACTGAAAACCAACGTACTAATCTTTTGGAGGGATACAAGGCCATTGAAGAGAAAAAATTATTAGAAGCCAAGAAAGCCGAAATCAATAATTTAGAACGCCGTTTAGAGTCTATCGGCGAGCAGCGTCTAGACCAGGTAGAATCTCAAGCCGAAGATATAGAAAAGAATCTTACTAGTACGAAGAGGAATATTGACTATCTTATTGAGAGTACAGATAAGAAATTAAGTTCGTCCATCTTAGGTGCCAATCGAGTATTAAATGAATTAAAAGATCGAGGCGTACAAGGAATCCGAGGACAAGAAGTTTCTTCTAAAGAGGCAATTACTTTTCATATGAAGCGAGAAATAGCGCAAGGCCAGGCGATAGTGGATAAGGCTATTAAGGACATTGACAAAACGATTAGTACACAAACAAGATTGGTTAATGAACTGGTATCCTCTTCTGTTAGCACCATCGAAAACATTGCTAAAAATAAACAAAGTGAAATAACAGATTACACAAATCAGCTAAAAAAGAATTTTGAAGCAGATCTTGAAAAAACAGGAACCTTCAACCAAAATAAGCTAGAGGCTATAGGAAAGGCGCTCATAAAGACACTCAAGGAAAAATATAATCTTACTCAGAAAGAAGCTGCTGAAGAGAGTAGGAGGTTTACACTAGAGATGTTTGAGAAAAAGGTTCAATTGAAAAGAGATCTTCTAAAAGGAAAAAAAGATATAGCAGATATAAAATCGAAGACCGCTGTCGAATCTGCAAAGGTAACTGCAGAAGTAAAAGCTGCAGCTCAAAAAGATAACTTTGTAAATATACAAAGCGCAAAAACAAAACGAGAACGTGAAAAAATCAAACAACAGTTTGAAGAATTAACAAAAATGCTCAATGATGGAAAGACAGTTCGGAAGCTTGCTTTCGCTACAGGACTTACTATCACAGGGGTTTTGACCGTTAAATATCTTTTACCTCTTTTACGTAAAAAACTTGAAGATATGATCTTCACACCAGATTTAATTGATGATTCTTCATATACAGGCTTTGCTGGATATTTTACGAGCAAAGCACTTCCTGATCAACAACTTGTGAATCTATTCTTTAACCCAAAGCTCAAAGAACAAGTGGATCGAGCTGCAAAAGTATTACGAAATACAAGCAAAAACAATGGATACTATTTAAACTATCTTTTCTATGGTGAGCCTGGAACAGGTAAAACTGCTACTGCCCGCGCACTTGCATACGAATCTGGCATGGACTATGCAATTATGAGTGGTGGTAACGTACAGAAGCTCCTCAAATCAGGAAAAGCTGAACAAAAGCTTAAAGATGTATTCAATTGGGCAAAGAAAAGCAAAAATGGTCTACTACTTTTTATCGACGAAGCGGATGCTTTCTTGAAAGATCCTACTAAACATACTATGTCTGATGAACTATACGCAGTACTCAACTCATTTTTGAATATGACTGGTACTGAAAGCAAAAAAATCTCTCTCATCATGTCTACCAACCACCCGAACAATCTGCCTAAAGCAGTCCTTGATCGTGTAGGGCCAGGACAATTTATATATTTTGGTCTTCCAGAACAAGCAGAACGACTACGTATTGCAACTCACTTTGTAAATAAATATCTGCAAAGCTATTTTACTGGAACAAGCGAAGAGGAGTCTGAAAAAATAAAACAAGATGTCATAAACTACATTGCTAATAAAACTGCAGGTTTTTCAGGACGTAATATTTCCTATCTCATCTTAGCAATAGAAAAAGCTCTCCAAGCAGAAGGCATGAATAAAATAACCAAAGATCTTGTTGATCGAATCGTGGACGAAGCAGCATTGCAACAAAATGCCGCCAAAGGATTCCGTTCATTTGCATCTACTGAAGCATAATATTTTCAGTATAAATGATTTTCATAGAAAATGGTGCCTTTCAAAAGGCACCATTTTCTATTCGTTTTTTAATCTTCCAACACAATAAATTTCTTTTAAATACACGAAACATATTTTTCTTTTTTCTTATTATATATTAAAAGTTCTAATCATGCGCTCCAGAGCCAAAATAAGCACTTTTTGATTTGGCAAAAGCACGATTCCTTGCTAGAATAAAGGGAAATAAACGTCAAAAGGCGTGAATACGTACAACCCTTCAACCTGGCCCTAGAGCCAGCATGTGTCCTTTGAAAGGGCATTTCAGGAGTTTCCCCATATGGCAAAAGAAGTCCTACGTCCTGAGCAATTCGCTCAAGTAAAAAATAAAGCAGTATTTGAAGATACCGATCTAGAGCTTAGCTCCGAACAACTCAAAGAGCTTTCGGAGCTTTATGAGGGTATGTTTGATACATTCAAACCGGGCAAAATCATCACTGGGCGCGTGATATCAGTAGACTCAGATGGCGTTTTAGTTGATATCGATTTTAAGTCTCATGGCCTTATTCCTAAATATGAATTTGGCGAACATGAGATTAAAGGATTAAAAGCTGAAGCCCCAATCGAAGTAATGATTGATACGCTTGAAAGCTCTGATGGCTCTGTCGTCTTATCATATGAAAAAGCCAAGGCAATGCGTGCTTGGAATGAAATTATGAAGACATACGAAGAAGACAAGCCTGTTCATGGTATGGTGACCCATAAAGTTAAGGGTGGCTTGAGCGTGGATATCGGTATTCCAGCCTTCCTACCTGGATCACAAATTGACCTTCAGCGTGTAACTGATTTTGATCAGTTCGTTGGCCAAACGATTCCTGCTAAAATTATTAAAGTTAATCAAAAACGCGGTAATGTTATTATTTCTCGTCGTAAATATCTTGGCGATCTACGCTCTGATGCTCGCAAGAAAATTCTTGGCACATTGGATGAGGGACAAGTTATCCAAGGTACTGTTAAGAACATCACTAATTACGGCGTATTTATCGACATTGGCGGCCTTGACGGGCTCCTGCATATCACCGATATGACCTGGGGCAGAATCGCTCATCCAAGCGAACTCGTGAAGATTGGCGATGTTATCACAGTTAAAGTACTCTCATTTGATAAAGATAATGAAAAGATTTCTCTTGGCTTAAAACAACTACAAGAAAACCCATGGGAAGCGGTTAAAGATCTTGAAGTTGGCAAACGCATTAAAGGGAAAATATCTAGCATCACCGATTACGGTCTTTTTGTTGAAGTAGCAAAAGATATTGAAGGATTGGTGCATATATCTGAAATCTCATGGACAGATCGTATCAATGATCTACAAAAACGATTTAAAGCTGGTGCAGACATCGAAGTATTGATCGTCTCTATCGACAAAGAGAATCGTAGAATGTCATTGAGTATTAAGCAACTTGAACAAAATCCATGGGAATCAATCGAAGAGAAATTCAAGCCAAGTGAAAAGGTAAAAGGTACCGTAAGCAATATCACTGATTTCGGTATTTTTGTACAAATCATGCCTGGCATTGATGGCCTTGTGCATATCTCAGACTTATCATGGACTGAGCATATTGATCACCCACGTGATCGCTATGCAATCAATGATGATGTTGAGGCAGTGGTACTCGGCATAGATAAAGAAAATAAAAAGGTCTCTCTTGGGATCAAGCAACTTTCGCAAGATCCATGGAACACGGTAGAAGCGGAATACCCAGCACAATCAATCATTGATGGAGAAGTTTCAAAAATCACCAACTTTGGTGCATTCGTGAGATTACCCAACGGTATTGAAGGACTTATTCACAACACCGTGCTTCAAGAAGAGCAAGGCAAAAAAGCTGAAGATCTCTTTAAGGTTGGACAACAACAACAATTTCGTGTGCTGAATGTGAACAAGAAAGAACGCAAGCTTGCGCTTAGCTCTAAGCTTGATTCGCAATCAATTCCGGTTGAAATTGCCGTCGAACAACCAAGACCAAGAAGAGTAGAGCAACGCGCTCCTAAAAGAGAGAAAGAAGAACCTTCAAAGGTAAAAGGCTCATTGCAAATGGCTTTAGAAGCAATGGGAAAAAAAGCTGATAATGATTCAGACAACGATTCAGATAACTATAAGGAATAATAATGGCAATAGAACAAACATTTGCCATCATAAAACCGGATGCAGTTAAAGCAGGCGTATGTGGCAAAATCATTGATATGATTGAGCGTAATGGATTTGAAATCCTACGCTTGCAAAAGGGACAGCTCAATACTGAGTTGGCTGAGCTTTTTTATGATGAACACAAAAACAGACCATTTTTCGGTGAGTTGGTTGAATTTATCTCATCAGGCCCGATCTTGATCATGGCATTGCAAAAAGAAAATGCCGTAGCTGATTGGCGTAAGCTTATGGGTGCTACCAACCCAGCTGAAGCTGAAGAAGGTACTGTTCGTAAAGCATTTGGTGCTTCTATAGGCAACAATGCGGTACATGGTTCTGATGCTTCTGAATCTGCACAACGAGAGCTTGCGCTCTTTTTTGCAGAACCAGCTCCAGAGCAAGAGCAATAAGCGTGCTTTAAAAGAGCATAAAAAGACCCGGCATTGAGTGCCGGGTCTTTTTTATAACAGGCTAAATCGACTAGACCATACTCACTTTTAAAGTTCCTAAAAGAATCTCCTCTTAAAAATACTATTCGTAAAAACTCCGCTCACTCTTTTTGACTTTGCGTAAATCATTCCCTTATACTTTCCTGTAATCATATCTGTTATTAAAAGGGAATTATGAATAGCTCAGCCCTTCTATCAAGCCTCCTTTTTTCCACTCTCTCATTTGGCTCTCCTCATAGCTATTACCTTATTATTCACGGTACTTGGTCTCGCCCATTTAGCTGGCACACACCGGGAGGAGATTTTTATGATGCGCTTGCGGCAGTCGCTGATTTGGGAACTGTGTCATTCTTCTTATGGTCGGGAGAGAATAATCATGATGCTCGCGTTCAAGCAGGCAAAAAGCTTGTAGAGTATATTCAAATGCATTACCCCAAAAGTTGCCAGCTCAATCTTATCGGCCATAGCCACGGCACCAATGTAGGCATATTAGCCTCACAGCTTCTAGCTAAAGATCCCTTTAATCAACACCGTATTCATCGCTTTTATGCCCTAGGTGCCCCAACCAATACACAAAGCTATATGCCGAATATGAACACAATAGATTATTTTTATAACATGTTTTCATTTAATGATTTTGTGCAACCCATCTTTGGGCTTTTTGGACGAGAATATCCTGAGCACGAACGCATTGCCAATTTATTCATAACTCTTAATGGCAAAGAACCACGACATAGTGAATTGCATGATCCTCTTATTGCCCATTGGATTCCTGCTATTCATCAAGAGCTTTTAGCACAAAGACTTACAGGGTTTGAAATGTTTGACTTTAAAAGGCCAGCCATGATTCATTTTTCCCAAGGAAAAGTGCCTCGTTATGAAATTGATTATAGTAGACAAGATAAGCGTGAACGGGATCAAATGATACTCAATTCGCTCAACAATCTACACGCGGAAATTCGCAAAAAAAACGCCAAAAAATTCATCTTTTCTTTTTTTCGCAAGAAGCATGGAAAGAAGAAATAATTTCTTCAGCATTCTCTATCGTTGGCTGCAAAAGTAGGCCCTGCAATCCTTTAGTATCGCTTGCCTCATATGCATCAGCTCGATGTGCATTATATGCAGCACCAGCCTTTTTATAAAATGCATGGATTGAATTCACAAGCGCTTCTTGCGAATGAGTATGGCCCCCATCATCCCCCAACACAAGATAAGTACTCGTGGGACTGTATTGAGCAAAAGCCCGATATAAATCAGCCTCTTTTAAGTTAGTAACCCGAGTATCATTATGTTGGAAATGAAGAAGAACTTTTAGATTTAAGCCTGCAAGCTGCTGCGCTGATTGCAAGGCTTGAAGCCCATCATCTTTATAATTCGTAAGCTTTCTGGCTAAAAATTGAACCGGCTTTGAGTAACTATTTAACGTTGTATTGGTATCGATTATTGGACAGTTTAAAACTACCGAGCCACTTTGTATGAGCTTTAAAAGTCTCACTCTATCTGATTTCATTATACCTATCTGTTCTAATGCTTTATCATACTTTCCCTGCTTATCATTCAGAACAGCAAGCATATTCACGGCAACCGCAGCACCACGAGAGTAACCAAATAAATCAACTGCTTCCAGCTTAAGCTTTTCTACGGCAAAATTAAGCGCATAAATCGCTGGCATCACGTCAGAAATTTGCCCTAAAGAGCTGTGCCATATCGGCAATGGCCCTTTCCACACCCCATCCGGAAAATTAAAGGTTATCACGTCACCCGGAAGCACATCGTAATGTTTCATAAGTTGCGCATGCCGCTTATTTGGCAATGCAAGAACACCCCAGGGATGCAAATACATAATTGCCCGGCGATATGCACGAGGAGCATTCGGCTCTTTAGGAATTTGAAGCTCAACTCCTAAATCATACTGAAAAAGCTCATACTGCTTTTTACACTCTTCTTGCGAACAATAGAAACGTTGCGTTGGCACATAGTGATAATTAAAAAGATGCGTAAGCGCACCATGAGCAATATGAGATATTTTTTTGCCTAGTTGCCCTGCAAAAAAAGTAGCCGGAATGAAAATCATTCCAGCTATAAGTATTTTTCGATTCACAAACATTAGTGCTCCTTTTTTAAAGCGCCAATATAACGTTTATTTTTGCTTATTGAAAGAAATGCACCATCAAAGCGTCTTCTATTCTTTCTCTTCTTCAATCCTCTTAACAAGCTTATCAAGAATGCCATTCACAAATTTATACGCATCCTTCTCTGCAAATCCCTTTGCAAGCTCCACCGCTTCATTAATAACAATACGTGGATCGGTGTCGGTGCTTTGAAGCTCCCAAGTTGCAAATCGTAAAATTAGCTTTGTAGATACACCAACTCTATCAAAGCGCCAATTAGATAAAAGCGGCTTATACTCTTCATCGATAGCAGCTTGCTGATCAATGATTTTTTGAGCTACAGAGACTACTTCACTATTCATAGGAATATCAAGGTCAAAGCCACGATTAAAGTTATCCACTATCGCATCAAGCGATTCTTGATAATCAAATGAATCAGCTGCATAAAGAAGATAAAAGATAAGGGCACGAACATCGCGCCGAGAAAGGTCATTATAGGCTATTGTGTCTGTCGCAGATTCGCCGAGCTTTTGTGATTGAGTTTCTGTTATCTCTGTTGACACTGCTTCTTGGTTGAGTTGTTCGCGATCCCCCTTCATAAAATCTACCCCTGCACGCGTTCAATATATTCACCCGTTCGAGTATCTACTTTTACCCTCTCTCCCTCATTTACAAATAAAGGCACTTGCAGCACCATACCTGTTTCCAGAGTAGCAGGCTTGGTTGAGCCTCCTTGAGCAGTATCACCCTTCACACCTGGTGGCGTATCGGTAACCAATAGCTCCATAAACATCGGAGGGTTCACTGCAATCGGCTTTTCATCAAAGTAAAGAATGTTGTAAATAGTCTGCTCTTTAAGATAATTAAGAACATCTTCAAGCTGAGATTTGTTGAGTACTATCTGATCAAACGTTTCTTGATCCATAAAATTATAAAGACCTTCATCTTCGTAAAGATACTGCAACTCTTTATATTCTAGGTCTGGCGAAGCGAATTTTTCACCCGATCTAAAGGTATCCTCATGAACAAGGCCGCTGATCATATTTTTCATTTTTGTACGAACGAACGCTCCCCCTTTACCAGGCTTTACATGGTGATAATCGAGGATCGTATAGGGCTCATCCTTATAAAGAATTTTGATCCCTTTTTTGAAATCTGACGTGGCTATCAAGGTGGTTCCTTTGGCTAAAATCACGAAAAACAGCTAAATTTCCCTATAAACCAGTATAAATTGCCTCTCTAAAAAAGCAACACAAATAGTAACTTTCCCGTGTAGAAAGGACCTCAAAGCTCACCTCACCCGAATTGTTACTATTTGACAATTTTGCATATTTAAGGCACATTTATTAATGAATCTGAATATTGATAGTATTCAATTTATTACTGCAACGATACAATCAATTAGTTATAGAATACCTTTTTGAATGGAGACATATATATGAATATTCGCATGATCACTCTCGCTTGCTTAATTGCAATGCAACCCTTTTCAGCCTTAGCTGAAAGTAAACCACAAACAGACAAAAGTTCTCATGTATCAAGTTCGGCTAAGAGATTGGCAACATTCCTAGAAAAAGCTTCATTTGTTTTTGCTTCATCTGGCGGTGTCAGCAAGGTCAGTAGTTTAAACTCACCAATAACCGATTTTGCTATCAACTCATTAGTCGTAACCCTTGGCACTTTTTTACCACGAATACTAAAACGTGATAGCAAGAATCTTGATATTGCTATTGCTTCGAGTCTAATGAAAGTATTTGTTGCCGGCGGAACCATGATGGCTCTTTTTAAAAGCAAGGGATACATCAAGAAAGAAGGAAGTAACCTCAATATCGTACTTATAAACGCTGCAATTCTAGGCTTAATTGATTTCGCCCTTGAAGAGTTTAAAGCTTATAGAGAAAGCCAAAATTCTCTAAAATCTAATAATCTAGAGTAATAGTTTAGGTGAGAAATGGAGGTTATATGAAACGTATTTTAGCTCTACTACTTTTACTTCCTACGGCACCGATTGCTGCAGAAAAAGATCCTAAAATTAAAGAGGTCGCATTAAAAAAAGAGATATCTTCAAAAGAGAAGGCCCAAAACCTTGAAGATCTTCTGGCCCACCTTACCTATAAAACAAGTATGCTTGTAGGCAGAACTGAAATATTTGGTAATAATCCCTATTTTACTACTCCTCACGCTAAAAGCGTAACCAAACTAGAATCTCTTTTTCATTCTCATATAAAAGAACTTGAAGGGCTCACCATTCCTGCGTTCATAGGAAAATATCTCTATATACAAGAACAAATCGCCGTGGAATGCATTTTTAAGTTGCTCTCAGAAGTAGAAAAAATTATTGACTTAAAAAATACACAAAACATAAATAAAGAAAGACTCTCTATTGCAGCTAACTTTGAAAGCATTCAGACACGAACTCTAGCTATAATAAAGCAATATAAAAAAATGAGCCCTCAAATAAAAGACGATAGCAAACTGGATAGATTTAAGCGTTTGCTTTTGCTCAATCAATTTATAAGACCTCTAAAATTTTCAGACGCACCAGCATGGGGAGCAATGGTGGATACAATGACAGCTGTAGCTTTGCTACCAGCAGCTCTTTATAGGATAACAACACTAGAAAATCAAGTTGCTGATGCGGCTCAGAATAAAGTTACCTCTATCGAACTTGCCAAAATTTTTTGTAAACTAGTATTCATCCCGCTAGCTGCTAAATTTTCAAATCTTGTTATCTGCTCTTATGCACCAAAGCTTGATGAATACAGAGATGATCTCATTAAGCGAGATCAGTTGAAAGAAATGAAAAACGTACGAAAAGCGGAAAAAAAGATAGCCTTTAGCTTCGTGCATTATGAGGGGGGCGGTGCAGGTTTTGCTCAATTGAAAAATATTCAAGAAGACACCATACTTGAAAAACTCGAGGAGTATAGAGATTGGCTCCTACATCCGCTAAAATACTACGAAAAACTTTCGGATCACAAAAGAGCGCTTTTGTTGCACGGTAAGCCAGGAAATGGAAAATCAGAAATCGTAACCGCAATTGCTGATGAAACTAATGTTCCTGTCGTGAATATTACTCCTGAAGATGTACAAAATGAAAAAGCATTACAAACAAAGCTGAGGGCTGGCGAACTATTAGCTATTCAAAATAATAAAAAAGCGGTGATCTATCAGTTTGACGAAATCGATTTAGCTGCAGCTAATCGCGTCTATAAAGGTGAAAAGCAACAAAATAATCCACAAAAAGAATATGGGCTTTATGATATTCTCACAGAGCTGCAAGGAATGGCCCAATTAAAGAAACCATGCATTCGCAAATTGTATGTTTTTTCAACAAACTATATCGAGCACCTTGATATCGCATTAAAACGACCCGGACGTATCGATGACATTCTGCATGTTAAGCAACCTTCTCCAGAACAACGCATGGAAATGTTTAGGCAATCTCTTGGCATAATTGATCAGCCTTCTGAGAAACAGCTTGAGCTCCTTCAACTTTTAAAAAGAGACACTGAAGGATTTGATCGATCAGATATTGTACTCGTATTCAAAAAAGCTAGCAGAAAGGCCTTGCAAGAGAATCACGTTATCCCAACGATTGATCATCTTACTAAAGCAATCATAGATGTTAGACAGAATAAGATACAAGCGAATAGCTCTAGTAATAATTAATGAATTTGAAAAAGGCCCGGCGTTAAACCGGGCCTTTTTCAAATTCAAAAAGATTCTCCTTTTTCCCATCATGGAGTAGAGTAATGCAAACGCAAGGATAGCCATGAATCAAGATATAAAAATTAAACATTTAATCTCTCAAGAAGAAAATCGCCAAGAAAGCAATATCAATCTTATTGCTTCTGAAAATTATTGCTCAAAAGAAGTGATGCATGCATCCGCATCAGCGCTCACTAATAAATACGCTGAAGGCTATGCAGGCAAAAGATACTATGCCGGCTGCGAAATAATTGATGAAGTTGAAAATATTGCGATTGAACGATGCAAGCAACTTTTTAATGCTGAGCATGCCAACGTGCAACCTCATGCTGGATCACAAGCTAATCTTGCTGCATACCATGCCATACTCAAACCAGGAGACACGATTCTTGGTATGAGCTTAGCAGAGGGAGGACATCTTACTCACGGCCACCCAGTGAATATTTCAGGCTCTCTTTATAACGTGGTGCAATACAAAGTGAATCAACAAACAGAGGCTCTCGATTTCGCTGAAATCGCACAACTCGCTCAGAAACATAAGCCTAAGCTTATTATTTGCGGCGCCTCTGCCTATTCTCGCATCATCGATTTTGAAAAATTCAGCAAGATAGCTAAAAGCGTAGGGGCAGTACTACTTGCGGACATAGCACATATTGCAGGATTAATCGCAACAGGCTTGCATCCTAATCCATTTCCTCATGCCGATATCGTTACCTCTACTACGCACAAAACATTACGCGGCCCACGTGGTGCGATCATTATGTGCAAAAAAGAGTTTGCTTCTGCAATTGATAGGGCTGTAATGCCGGGAACGCAAGGCGGCCCATTTATGAACATTATTGCTGCAAAAGCCGTAGCATTCCATGAAGCTTTAAAGCCAGAGTTTGCTCAATATCAAAAGCTTGTGATTGCAAATGCGCAAGCACTCGCCCAAGCTCTAAAAAAGAAAGGCTATCGTATTGTAGCTGATGGCACAGACAACCATCTTTTTATAGTAGATCTTCGCAATAAAAACATTACTGGCAAAGATGCTCAGATCGCTCTGCAAAAAGCAGGAATCACCACAAGCAAAAGTTGCATTCCTTTTGATCCGGCAAAGCCTTGGGTAACAAGCGGCATTCGACTGGGCACCCCAGCAATAACTACACGCGGCATGCAAGAAGAGCAGATGAAAGATATTGCCCAATTTGTGGATCAAGCAATTCAAAATGCCCTTGATGAGCAAGCTTTATATACACAAAGAAAACTGGTTACTGCTTTTTGCCTGCAATTTCCAATTTACAAAGGCAGCTCTTTTATTCCAACGCAGCCAGAATCAGAAATAAAAGAATCATAGCTCTTACGAAAAGCTCCCTAAAGAAAATTATCTCCAGGACAGTAAGATGATCGCACTCAATCAAATTTTAAAGGCGATAGCACCACTCTGGCAAATGCTTTATCAAGCTAAAGTAATAAAAGATTTTTTTGTGTACGCATTTGGCTCGCTTATCTTGCGAGCCTTCTCTTTATTCATACTGCCTTTTATTATGCGAATATTCACACCGGCTGATTATGGCGCCCTTTCTCTTGCTACGGCTTTCATCACGATTGGCTCTACAATTATCGGGCTGGGATTGCGGCAATTTCTATCCATCGAATATTTTCATCATGATCATGAGGGCCGGCAAAAAATTGTTAATGAAATAATCATTGCGTATACCATGATTGCAGCACCAGTATTTTTAGTTTGTTGGCTACTAAAAAAAAGCATTATCAATCATGTTTTTTTCAATGCTTTATCACCATTAACCCTTCTTCCCGCCCTTTTGTCTCTTTTTTTCTTTTTTTATGTAGAGCTTTTATATCAGCTTTTGCAGTACAAAAGGCTCGCTAAACTACTCACTGCTCTACAGATTTCTATCGCACTCATCACCGCATGCAATACATTTTATTTTGTCTGGTTTTTAAAAATGAAAATTGCAGGAGTACTGTGGGCACAATGCACAGGGCATTTATGCGCTATGATCATAAGCATCTATCTTTATGTGCATAGCGGATACCTTGAACAACTCAACTTTCACTCAGCGTTTCACAAAAGCCTCGATCATTTAAAACAAGGCTTGCCTTTTGTACCTGGCGTTCTAAGCAGCTGGATCCTTGCAAGCTCTGATCGATGGATGCTTGGGTATTATCGTAGTATAAGCGACGTTGGCATTTATGCGGTTGCGGATCTTTTTGCGCAACTTTTTAATTTTGTGATATTAGTGCCATGGGCCGGATCTTATCTTCCCTATATTTTGCAGCGATATAAAAAGCACGAACCCGATATTACGCCAGTTGATCGAGAGAACAAAAAAATCATGTGGATAAGCATGATATCGCTTTGTATACTTTTGATGACAATCCCTATACTCAAACCGATTTTGCGCTTCATACTCCCGCCAAACTATCATGAATCTATATCGTATATCTGGATTTTGTTACTCGGACAAATCTTTTTACTCGGCAGCTACTTCAGCTCAACACTCATTCAATACCGAAAACAATCTCTATTCATGGCCTTATCACTACTCGTTCCTGCAACTACTAACATAGTGCTCAATTGTATACTCGTGCAACCTTTTGGCATCATTGGTTGTGCTTGGGCAACCTGCATTTCATATGCCATATACTTTTGTATCCTGGCTCACTACAACCATCACCACTCTGACTTGTAGTCATAAGAAGATAATTAATTTCTATACAATAGTAGAGATACAAGAGAAAAAATTTATTTTAGAACTGTTTTGCGTTTTTACTCTTTCCATTCTATCTTTACTGCATTTTTCAAACATATTAAGGAGAACTTAATGAAACCAACTTATTTCACTCCACTCTTTTTAGCTATTTGCTCTCTCTCTTTCGCCAAACAAATTGATCTCACTATAAGCATTCAAGAGGGTGCCGGGTTATATGCAGAGCTACATAAAGTGTTGCAAAGTATTATTCACTATGAAAAAAATCTTAATTCTGTGTTTGTTGATTGGACTGATGAATTTTTTCCTTATAAAGACGACCCCTATGAAAACGGATGGGATATTTTTTTTGAACCTATTCCATCTGCACATACAAGCTCACCAAAAGGAGAACTAGAAAAAGTGCACATCGATTCAACGTCTGTGCACCACGAGCTTCATGATCAATGCTGCGTAGCTCCCTGGGTCGCCTACAATGAATACCTCCCCTACAGAAAATTTGTTCACGAAAAGATAGAAAAATATATACGATTCAAACCAAATGTTAGTCAAGCCATCGATACCTTTTATGCAGAAAAAATGGCAGGCTCACTATGCATTGGCGTCCATGCACGGCTCGCTAAAGCTCACACTAGTTTAGTTCCAGGAAAGGTACTTCCAGAATTAAATGATTATTTTAATGAAGTGGATAAGCTTTTAAGCAAAAACCCCTCCAGTAATGTTAAAATTTTTGTGGCAAGCGATAGCCATTTCGGCGTTCAGAAGTTTAAAGAACGATACGGAGATAAAGTAATACATATCGATGCTTATCGCGCCGCAAAAGAGCAGGATCCATGCATTCTATATACCAGCGGTGCATTCTTTAAAGAAAATAAAAATATTTGGCATGATAAAAAGCATCGATCTTTTGGAGGATTAACGACTATTCTAGATTGCGTACTCTTATCTAAATGTACGTATCTAATTCACACCACAAGCAACTTAGCTTTTTTTGCAACCTATTATAATCCTGAGATTTCATCCATCTATTTACCTAAAGGGTTACCATTTAGACACTGCGTAGTGAAAGGAGACCCAACTATCGCTAACCCCTTTCTTAACCCAATTTAAGGACATTCATGAAAAAATTTATAGTAGCTTTACTCTTTCTCATACCTCTCGCAAAAGCTGACCATGCTGCTCGAAATGTTGATAAAATAATCATTTGGGGACACAAGCTCCACTCTCACACTCATTCATATATTCACTGGGGATTTTTCAGAGCGTTTGAACATTTAGGATTTAAAACGCATTGGTTTGATAATAGAGACAATGTCACATCATTTGATTTTTCCAATAGCCTCTTTCTCACAGAGGGACAAGTAGATCGCAATATACCTGTGCGTGATGATTGCTATTACATCATTCACAATTGCAATCCTGATAAATATCAGCATTTGATTGATAATGGTCACGCCATATTTTTGCAAGTATACACTCATGACTGCTTAAAAAGAAACGAACCTTCTTTAAGCTACTGCTTTCACTATAATCTAAAATCCTCAACCATTTACATGCCATGGGCTACTGATCTTCTTCCGCATGAAATCGACAATGTAAAAAAACAACTATTGACCGCTAAAAAAAATAACAATGCGCAATTCAATGGATCTGCAGGAGGAATGGGAGGCTTTGGCAATCAATTTCAAATTGATGAGTTCAGGCGAGGATGCCGAGAAGATGGGCGCGATTTAAATATTAAAAAAGCTTGTTCGTGCAGCATGGAAGAAAATATTCGAACAATCCAAGAAGCTTACATGGCTCCCGCACTTCAAGGTGAATGGCAATGCAAGCAAGGTTATATTCCCTGCAGAATTTTTAAGAACATTAGTTATGGTGCCTTGGGAATAACAAACTCAGAGACAGTGTACAAACTGTTTGAAAAACAAATTGTATATAATGATGATGCACATCAGCTCTTTTTCGATGCTCAAAAAAAGCTTGAAACATGGACCATTGAAGATCAGCTTAAATTAATGGATTACGTACGCGATAAGCACACATATCTCAATCGAATAGAATCGCTCTTCTCTTTCTTTGAAAGAGTTCAGGCATATCAACAAAAAAAGGTATTATCATGAATGGCCTACTACTCATCCTCTTAAGCTTTATTTTTAGCACTGTATCGGCAGAATTACTCATAATAACTCATAGCTATAACCGGCCAGACTTTATAGAAATCCAATATCATACTTTCAAAAAATTTTTGAAAGATGATTACAAATTCGTAGTGTTTAATGATGCACCAAACCAAAGTACCTGCAATGAAATAAACGCTATGTGCGCTAAGCTTGGATTAGAATGTGTTCGCATCCCACAAAAAATTCACACTTATGCTTACTTGTATCGATTACCACGGGAAAAACTTAATCACTCCTGCGTAAGATGCGCAAACGTTGTACAATACTCCCTCAATGAAATGGGCCTTAAGCATAATGATATAGTGGCTATAATTGATTCAGATATGTTTCTGGTGAAAGAATTTAGTATCCGAAATTTTATGAAAAATCTAGACCTTGCAGGGCTTGCGCAAGCCCGCTCAAAAGGGATAAATTATATTTGGAACGGTCTCGTATTTTTTGATATGAAAACAATACCAAATAAAGAGCTCATTAATTTTAATTGCGGTGAAGTTGATAAAGTCCCTGTGGATGTGGGCGGTCAAATGCACCACTATCTTCAAAAAGCAAACAATCCTAAAGTTCGCTATTTCCAACAAGATTATGTTGCAAGAAATACCCATAAATCTGATGAAGAACTTACATTAATGGGCTTTAATGAGCCGATGAGAGATTTCATTCATGCAAATCCACCAGCAGTGGAGCTCTATGAAAACGGTACATTCATACATTATAGAAGCGGTACTAATTGGGATGCTAAATCTACCCGATACCATCAAAGTAAAACCGCTCTATTGAATAAACTTATTGCCGACCTACTAAAATAAAATTAAGCCTGCAGCTGTGTGCGTATATTATCAAATACACCTTTCCATCTATCAAGCATCATTGCGCGATGCTTAGCCGCAAGCTGCCGTACTTGCCTACGCTTTGTAACTATATCTAAGGAATCAAACTTCTTTTTTAAATCTTGCCAAGAATCAAAATAAACAAATAAATCACGATTCTCAGAAGCATACCACTCACATAAATGAAATAGATTTGTAGTGGTTACTCTTAAGCGCCCACTGTTTTCACGCGCAAATTTTTCAGACGGTACAAAATGAACAATACCTTGAGAAATATCTTCAAATAACGCAAAATTAGACCATTGATAAGGAAAATAGAGCACTCCTTTGAAATCAGCAATATCTTCTGCTCCTTGATAATTTCCCGTATATGCTTTAATACCCACTCGCTCCAATTGGTTCATAACATACATTGCCTGCTTTGGAAAAAGACGAGGATAGAGAAATAATGTATCTTCTCTTTTTACTTCAGCCGGAATTTGAGATTTAAACTCTTTTTGTACATTCCAAGGCAGTCTTCCAATCGGCTTAATAGTAAAATCGGAAAAAGGAACACCACGCTTCCTTCCATATAGATATTCATAAGGCGTATAAGAAATAATCTTTACGTTTGATTTATTGATCGCCAGTTTCATCGTATTTAAAAATTCTTGATCAGGAAGCCCAAACCTAGAAGAGCCTGGGTCGTAGTAATCAAAACGATTGCAAATCCAAATAATTTGTGGCTTTTTCCAACCGTTTTCTAGAAAAATGCGTGATATTCTCGCCGTATCAGACGACATAATAACATCAAACTCATTGAAATAGTCTTTATGTAAATCCCAAATAGCTTTACCGCGATCGCGTGAAATATTATAAATCGCATTACCAAGATGCACACCCTGGAATTTAACTTGATCAGCAGGAATCCAATTGGTTACCTCTATCCCACCAAGCTCTTTTGCAACATCATCAAAATCATTCGTACAACCTGCATGAAAACTTAAGTGCAACAACTTTAAAGATCGATCAATCGCAACTAAACGCATTAAAAATGACAGACATAGCATACATAGTAGAATGGTTCTCTTCATGTTCTTTTTTTCTCCTTATGAAATTGTTTGAACCCAGAATAATAGCCTACTAAGCGCTGCCAATCTCGCAACAAAAAAGCCTCAAGAAAAAGCCCTATAATAGACCAATAGTATGCTATTATTCTAAATTTATTTTTTCGATAAAAATGTCTAAAAAAAAGATAACTATAATTTTTAACAAACATGTAGGACGAGTCATATATACGATCTCGTGCAACGGGACTTTCTAAATGAACAAGTTGAGCAGATGGATTAAAAAAAAGAGAGCGAGAGAATGAAATTCTTCGCGCAATATCACTATCCTCCATAAAAGCATAGCCCTTAAATGATTCATCAAATCTTTCAAACGAAAAAGCCTCTTTACGAAATGCCATACAGCAGCCACCCAGCACCTCCACCTTTTTAAACTGCTTAGTACCATACGGATGAGTAGGCATGCCTGAAAGAGTGAATGATCCTGTTGAATAAGTTCGTTGTAGTAAAAAAAGAAAACGAAACAATCGATACCGCCAGGACAACGGCGTTATATTTGTAATAGTTCCCATTCCTCCTGCATACTCAGGATGATTAGTGAACGTCTCCTGCATGATCTCTAAATAGTTTTCTTTCAACTCCACATCATCATCAAAGAAATAAATAATATCGCTACGAGCTTGCTCTATACCCCTATTTCTTTGATATGTAAGACCGGGATTTGTATGAAGGTATTGCACGCTACTCTGCGAAAAAAATTTATCAAACATTTCAATAAATTTTTTATCCTCATTAAGCGGTATATCACTACTATCAACAATAATAAGCTCTTCAGGTGGGCGCGTTTGCTTTGATAAAGAAATCAGGCATCGCGTTACGTCATCAGGCCGATTTCTCGTGCAAATGATTACGCTTTGCTTGAGCACCATATATTTTTTCCTTCAACACCGTATCAACTTTTATCGCAAGATCTTTTACATCAGATTTTTTATACAGTACCACCTCTTCTTGACGAGATACCGCATCACTGGCAACCACGGGAACACCAAAATACAAAGCCTCTTCTATGCTTATGCTGGCTCCATCAGAAAGCGTTGGACGAATGAGCAGATCAACCTTTTTAAAGAGTGGCCAAAGCTCTTTTTGGTCTTGCAAAATATATATGTTTTCTGAGACACTTAAATGGGCCATACGCTCACACAATAGATCGAAATACTCTTTATTGTTCACCCATGCTACTACCATCAAAAGCCCAACATCTGGATAATTTTTTTGCAATAACGAAACCATTTCTATCGCTTGATCAAACCCATACACATCTTGATTGTCCTGGAGCATTATATGTGCTGCATTAAATAAAATAATAGGCGTATGTTGCTCAAAAAATACGTTTAATGAAGAGGAATAGGTTGCCACTATTGATAGCTCTGTATGTTGCGCAGGAGGTAAAAAGGCACTTTCAATTGTATATTTTTTAACACGAATGCGGCATTCTTGATAACTCTTATAAGCTGATTCACCCATCATCACCACCTGTGTAGCTGCACGAATGCATCGCCTAAACAGCTTTTTTGTTATCCATGTGCGCCGATAAAGATGACGGCAATCATGCTCAATCACAATAAGTTCAAACCTAAGAATAAAAGATAACGCGTACAGAATAACTAAATCAAAAATCATAGAGCGCGCATACGTTGCGTGAAAATGAATAATATCGGGTCGTTTTTTTATGATATGACTCATTAATCTAATCAAGTAGTTTGGCAGAAAACTGCGTCGTTCCGTATCAAAAAAAAATACTTTATTATATTGATGCGTAAGATAATCAACCACTCTTTGAACATGGGTGGATACCCCTCCAATTGGTGGTGGATAGACCCCACATACTGTGATAGACTTTCGTGAAATTCCTTCAAAATATCTTTGCTTCATGGCGTGACACTATACACTACTTGTACCAATCTGTAACCAAAAAAAAAGGATACCAGTGAAACGTTTCATTTTCTTTATAGCATTAATATGCAACACCGTATCATATGGCGAAAAGATGAAGTTAACACGTGTTGTTATGGGGGTGAATGAAAGTGACTGGTATCTTGGATTCTGGGAGGCAGCAGCCAAATCATGGAAAAATATTATCGGTGTAACACCCACTCTCGCTCTATGCACCAACGACGATGTAGAAATCGACGAGTCTTTGGGTGAAGTAATCCGCTTCAAGCCAATTGAGGGATGCCCATCATCTTATCCATCGCAAGTTATACGATTATTGTTACCTGCTTTATATCCGGATGAAGTATGCATCGTATCGGACATTGATCACATAGCTGTTGATAAAGATTATTTCCATAATAATCTAGCCACTATTGATGCCGACAAGATCGTTTTCTATCGAGAGTACCCACAAAGTGAAAAAATAGCGCTCAAGGGCCGAGGCCTTGAGCCAGAACAATGGCCTATGTGCTACTGCGCTGCAAAAGGCTCAACCTTTGCAAAAATATTTGGTATCAAAACAGGCTCTATCGAAGCCATTCGAGAAAAACTAGAAGAATGGGGCAAAACTGAATACCCAAAATGGCAATTTTACACCGATCAAATAATGCTCTATCGACACGTTACGCAATGGGAAGAGTATCAAAGTAAGGTAGTCCGCTTAGGACACAACTGGATTATCAATCGTATGCACGCGCATCAATGGAATAAAAATAGAATCAAAAATAGGCAAATTATCGATATTGCCCTCAAACCTTATATTAAGCATGCGCACTTAGTTGAAGAAGCAATGCATCTTTTAGGTCTTAAATAAACAGAAAGTTATCATGAAAAATTTGTTAATACTCTCTTCTCTCTTTTGCTTTATTGCCATAAACTCTGCAGATCACTTTCGAATCTTACGCCAAGTAAGCAGCTATATACCAAAAAACCCCATAATATTTGAAGCGGGTGCTCATATTGGTGAAGACACCGAAAGGATGTCTGGATTTTGGCCAGAAGGAACTATATATGCCTTTGAGCCATCCCCGCCTTCATTTGAAAAATTGGTGGATAAAACAAAAAATTTGCCCAACGTCATCAGATACAATCTCGCCCTTTCAGACTATATTGGAGAAACAAGCTTTTACATTTGCACAGACAACCCTGGCGCTTCGTCTACTCTCCCGCCAGAAAAGTGGTTTAATCTGTATACATTTATCAAAACTCCCATTACTGTTGCATGCTCTACTATTAACAATTGGGCAAAACTCAGTAAGGTTGATCATGTAGATTTCATGTGGCTTGATATGGAGGGCAATGAACTGAAAGCATTACAGCAATCTGGCAATATCCTTGATACCGTAAAGGCGATATATATCGAACTTAATAACAAAGAATTTCGTACAGGAACTCCTCACTACAACACCGTAAAGCAATGGTTGGAAAAACAAGGATTTACAAGCCTCGGCGAAACAAGAGCGTATCACAAAGGAGACTGGTGGCAGTCTGACGTTTTATTTGTGAGAAAACGTTAAAACTGTAGAAGATTATTTAGAGCCCACAATTGATACGAGTAATCAATAGAGCTGGTATTATTTTTTTTAATCAACTCTTCAATAACAGATTGATCTAGAATTTCTGACCACTTTGTTTTGCTATGAAGAAGATCCCTAAGCTGCTCTTTAAAGTAACTGCCTTCTTTAAACCATTTGGTTACCGGAGAAGCGAATCCTACTTTTTTTCGATAAATTATATCTTGTGGAATAAGTCCCTCAACAGCTTTTTTCAGAATATATTTTGTTTGTTTTTCTCGATACTTAAATTTCATAGGAATCTGCAACGCAAACTCAACAAGCTTGCGATCAAGGAACGGCACTCGTGCCTCCATTGAAGCAGCCATAGTCATTTTATCGGTTCGCGTAAGAAGTAGTTCAGGAAGCCTATGCTTGAGCTCGATATAAGTCATTGCAGAAAAAAAATCACCCCGGGGATATTTTTCATAAAATTTCTCACGATGATAATCAGCTATTGCATAGCTATCATTTTCCTGCGGAAATCCTTTATATATTTTCTCAATAATCGGATCAAATGGTTCGTACTCTGAAGCTTGTAATACATTCTTCTTCCAAAGTTCGGAAAAAACACGCACCCCTCCCCAAAAAAGATTTCTGCCTTCCGACCACGACTTGATCATATCTTGTCGATTGGGATATTCTGCATAAAATGGGCGCGCTGCATAAAAAAGACCCCGTTTCGCAACATCCGGTATAAAATGCTGACTAAGCTTCCAATAACGATACATCGAAATATAATCCACATACATGGGATAGCCACAAAAAAGCTCATCTGATCCTTCGCCAAGCAACAGCACTTTCACCCCGGCCTCTCGAGCTTGCTTACTTATAAAATAAAGAGGTATACATACAGAATCTCCAAGCGGCTCATCTTGATGATAGGCAACCTTTTCAAACGAAGAGAAAGCATCCTGCTCTGTTAAAATTAATTCATGATGATTCGTGCCAAACTTTTTTGCAATCTTACGAGCCCAAGCACGTTCCTCATTAGGATCTCCATCAAAAGAAACCGTAAACGTACTTATATCTTTTTTATATCGTGCCATCATCGCCACAACGATGCTGGAATCCAATCCTCCCGATAATAGTGCACCCACCGGAACATCTGCCGCCATACGTTTATGCACAGCATCGTCCAGAAGAGTCCGTAGGTGATTCGCACAAAACGATTTTTTTGCTAAATCTTTTGAAGAATGTTTTTCCTGAAAATATAATGGATCATACCATTGATTAAACACTATATTTCCCTGTATATCATAGCAGGCATAGAATCCAGCAGGAAGCTTGTATATACCTTCATATAATGTCATAGGAGCAGGTGTTGCTAAATAGGTGAGATAGTGAGATAGTGCGCGGCTAGATATTCTTTTTGCAAGCCACGGCATATGCCACAATGCTTTGATTTCAGACGCAAAACTCAGCATCCCTCCCTGCAAAGAAAAGTAAAGTGGCTTTATGCCCATTCTATCGCGAAAAAGATACATTTTTTTTGAGTCCCGATCATAGATTGCCCCAGCAAACATACCATCAAGACGATCTAAAAAACTAATGCCCCATTCTTTGTAAGCTCGTAATACCACCTGTGTATCACTATGAGAGCTAAAAGAATAACCCTTGCCAATAAGTTCTTTTTGAAGCTCTAATGCGTTATATACTTCGCCATTAAAAACAAGCACAACCGATTGATGTTCATCAACCATCGGTTGCGAGGCTTCTTTTGAAAGATCAATAATGCTTAGTCGCCGAGAGACAAGCGCTATTTTTTGATCTTGTGATCGCCATACGCCCGCGTCATCAGGGCCTCTATGAGCAAGGATTTGAGAGAGAGAATGCAAGATTTCGTGATCTATTGTTGCATCATGTATTGTTTTATATCCCGCAAAACCACACACTTTTTTCCTTTATATATTCTCTATTTTTTTTCCAAAAGATGAATGTCGCCACCGAAGAGTAAAAAGGGAGCTGAGCATTCGTAAACCGGACTTCATTATCTTAAGCTTACTATCTGCTTGATCATGCCACACTGTTGGCCATTCGCGTAATTTAAATCCTAATTTTTTGCACAAATAAAGAAGCTCAACATCAAATGCCCACTGCTTTACCGTAAGCAATGGAGCAACCTTTTCAATGACTTTACGCCTAAAAATCTTGGCGCCACATTGATAATCTTTAAAACGTAATCCAAAAAAAAGCCATATCAACGGCTGATACACAAGACGACGTCCCCACTCTTTTATAAAGGGACGAGGAGGAAAAATTTTTGATTCTTTCATGTAGCGGCTTGCAATAACCCCATCATAATCATCAAGATGCTCAATCAGATCATAAAAGTGGTTAGGCTGAGTAGCCATATCTGCATCAACAAAACCGATTATCTCTGCATCTATTTCTAATCCCTTTTTGAAACCTCTTTTTACCGCAAGCCCTTTGCCCGCCTCTTTCAAATCAATAATTATTAAAGTGCCTTTTTTTTCATATTGCTGCACAACAGCCAAGGTGTTATCGGTGCAGCCATTTAAAACAACGATAAAAGTACATTGATATTCAGATTTAGATGAAAAAAAATCAAGGTAGGCGCTGAGCATTTCTCCTATACGAGATTTTTCATTATAGGCAGGAATAACAATGCCCAATTTCATGATTTCACCCGAAGTACCCACCAAGCCCTTAAGCACATCCACAACAAAAACCATACCTCTTTAAATCGCTTTATGTTTGTCTTTCCATACGAACGAGCTTTGTAATGAATCGGCACATCAATAATCTGAAGTTTAATATGTGCTGCACCAAACAAAAGATCAAAGTCGCCAAATGGATCCTGTAAACCTAGCTTTTTTCTATTCATAGCAATTGTTTCGTAATCTTTTTTCCAAAGAACTTTTGTGCCGCATAATGTATCGCTCACTCTTTGTTTAGTTATGAATGAAACGAGATAGCCAAAAAAATGATTTGCGAGCCACGCTAAAAAGCCCATAGCTTTTTTATCCATTTTTAAAAGAAGACGTGATCCATTGATACATCTTCCGTCTCTCTGTACCAACGCTTCATAAAACTTTGGAAGCTCTTCGGGGGGCATCGTAAGATCAGCATCGAGAATCATTAAAATATCGCCTGTAGCTCTTGCAAACCCCTTACGAACCGCATCTCCTTTACCTATGCCGTCTTGTACACACCATTTAATATCACGCTCTTGATATTTTTTAGTTACTCTTTGAATCTCTGAAAGCGTGTCATCTGTTGAATTGCCTTCTACGAAAATAAACTCTGTATGTCCCCCCATGAGTGGGCATCGTTTAATCGCATTTTCAATATTGCCTTTTTCATTTCGACAGGGAATAATGACCGAAACTGTTTGTTTCATACTCTTATTGCACCAACCAATTGTATTGCTCCTTTGTAAAACGCCACACAATTATAGCCAAGGAGTTTGTTATACACAACAGCTTACCTGCCCATGAAAAGCTCCAGAATAATTTTGCTTAATGCTTATAACGTCATATACATAACCAGAGCCATTTTTATGAAAAGAGGTAGGGTAAATAGAAAAAAAATAATCTTTTAGCTGGCTCATTACAAAAGAAAAATTTGATTCGCTATGTATCAAGCAGTCAAACTGCTTTAAGGCAAAAAAATCTTCTACCACATTGAGAGTGTCACTATTGCCACTCTTTCTATAATCTATTTCTATAGCAAACCCCTGAAGCTCATTTGCAATCTTTTCAGCAATCAATTGAGGGTTGTTATCATCAGTAAATAAAAAGACATAAAGAGGCTTAGATCCTACCAACTCATACAGCTTCTTTATTTGTTCAACATAAAAGTCATTGGGTAAAAACTTAAGTGGAAATTGTGTCACTGTTTCTGGAGTATCATTATTGCCTCCTTTTCTCATATGCAACGCAACGGTAATCTTATCCTTTGGAAGCTCTTGAGCACATACTAATCTTCTTGGCGCAATCATAGCATTTAACATTGCTATAAAATGTTTATCCTCCCACCCCGTCTGTATAAAAGGCCACGCACCCCCAGAAAAGCTAACGGCACAGTTTTGTTCCCATTTAGATTCAGGAAAATAGGGAACAACATAAAGAATAGATTCGACACCATCAGTACTATTCAACAGATCTGAATCGAGCACAACAATCTTTTTAAACAGCCTCGCATAATCAACATAATGCAACTCTTTTTCATGCATTAAAAGCTCATCAGAATATATAAATGGCTTATATAAAAGAGGAATATTATTTTTGTAAGCAACCCACTTTGCATGAATATATGAAAGCACATTGTCCCCAAATCTTCCAGGGCTTTGCTCATAGGTAACAGCCCGAGAAAAATGCTGAGCAAAGATTAGATTGATAGGTGCAAAAAAAAAGAAAAAAAATATTTTTTTCATCTATCCGCCATAACGAAAAATTAAACGATTATTAATATAGAACTTATCGTAGCCATTCAGTGCCATTTGAGCGTGTAATGTTACATGCTCACACACAGAGGGGTATTTATATACAAATGAGCTCATACGCCAGACAATATCATCACAAAAATCTGGTATAATTATACCAACCTGCTTATCAATAATATCTGGAAGGGCTGCATAAGCACCATCAATAAAAGAACGTTTTTGAGTTGTTTTGTAATTATTAAGATAACTCTGAATTAATTCATGATCAGGATACGTATCAATAATTTTTTGGTAAAACATACCCAATTCTTTCGTGACTAATCCTGAGTATGAACACCCTCTTAGAGCTTCTTTTTTATAAATTGCACATCCCCCAAAAGCAGAAAACACTGGATACCAATCATCATTTTTTGCTAATGTTAGCTTACGTGGCATATACCACCAATCATTGCCCAATAGTTCCGATCCCAATGGCGTAGCCGCATCCCTAAGAGGATACCAATCCCAGAATGTGATGGCTGGATCAATACCATACGCAAAAACTGCATCCCATTCTTTATTTGACTGAAAGGTATCAATAAAACCTTCATAATCAGGCTCCAACTTAAAATCAAGATCCATCATAATCAAATAGTCAAACGAATCGAATTGTGAAGACAAAGCAACTTCAAGCACTCTATTGCGTGCATGCGCGATAGCTTCCGGTAAAAAATATCCTCCATCTTCTTTTCGATTAACAATCATCTGGTTTAAAATAGACAAGGCTATCTCTTCAGAAATAGCCATAACTTTTTCATTTCTCTTCTGCCACTGTTGTAAAATATAAGGAGTTGCATCAGAAGAATTGTTTTCGTATATCACCACTTGATAATCGGCAAAAAGCGCACCTATTTTCTCAATAATGATAATGGAGGAGGGCAAACGCTTTTCCACATCCTTACAGACGCCACAAATAATAACTTTTTGCGGTATCTGAGCCCCTAAATAAAGGCTTATAAATAAAAAAACAGTACTAAGTTTTTTCATTGTTTATACCTATCTGCAAAAGCTTTAATTTTATTAAACCAATATCGATGAGTTATCTTCTCTCGATAAGAACTATTCGTAAATGCATCGCCGTACCTTACTAACCATATATCCATGTTGCTGGGTGTTATTTCAGACCAATCTTTTACGATTATTACCGGTAAGCCTTCATATAAAGAATCAAGAGGAGAGGTTTTAACAATAACGATACATCCTAGAGCTAGATCTTCCCAGGTTCGATGACAATCATAACCATTACCATGAGGGCTAATAGAGAAGGCATATTTGCTTTTTGTTTCCCAAAGTTTTGATCGATTCATGAAGCCACTATGATCAATAAGGCCTGTTGATAAAAGGCGCTTAAAAATGGTAGCACGATCTTCTGCAAATTGAAGATATCTTTTAAAGCCCGCCCGCATTGTATCGGAAAGCTGAAAATCAACAAAAGCTTTTTTGATGCGAGCATGAGTAGGCGCAGCTTTAGATAAAATAGCATTTAAAGCTTTCCCTTGATCTGCGGGAGATCCTTTTTCTCCCCAACCCCCATCGCCTTTGTATGCAATAGTATGAAAATCCATACCAATAGGAATCCGCTCAACCTTATCACTCTTACCTTTATAGTCACAATTCTGCGCAAAAAGTTTAATAATAGATGGATGAGAAAGTAGCATTTCAACATCAAAATCTACATCACAATCTGAAGGAAAACTTTCATCTCCATCTGCGATAACAAGCACTATGGGTACCGCAAGATTTTTTAAAACCTCATTATAAAAACGAGAAATAAATCTGCAATGCACCCAAACTATGTCCCCTCCTTCAATATTTTGATATGCAACTCTTGAAAACGAAGGCTCATGCAAAAAATAATCTCTTGGCTTTAATACCATCCCTTTATCTGCAAGCGTAATGATACCAAAATTCCAAACATAATGGCTGGTTTGCCACTCATTGGCCCCTAATGCAAAAAAACTTTTTAGTAAAAAAGAGAGTAAAATAGCATGTTTCATTAATTCTCCCGCTTATGGTTTTCTTCTTTTTTAGCTATCATAACCTAAAGAAGCTAAAAATTGTAAACTACACAAAAATCGTTGGCACATGCTTATTTTCAAACCTCATGAAGCTCTTGATATTATCAAACCTTATATTCCTCAAAACCCTATTATAGTCGAGGCTGGTGCCTACATAGGATCAGATAGCATCAAATTCACAAAAGAATGGCCCTTGGTAGATGTTCATTCTTTTGAGCCAGTTCCGCAGCTATTTCAACTATTAGAAAAAGAGACAGATCGATTTAACAACATTCACTGCTATCCATATGCATTGAGCAATAAAGATGATATCGCCTTTTTTTACGTCGCTGAGAAACCAAAAAACCCAAACCGGCCAACTCAAGCCGGGTCACTACTTGCACCAAAAGAGCGCCTTAAATATTCCTCTATCACTTTTCCCCATACAATTGAGGTACCCACTATCACCCTTGATAGCTGGGCAAAAAAATATCACATACCACACATCGATCTTCTTTGGCTTGATATGCAAGGAGCAGAACTCTCTGTATTAAAAGCATCAAAGCAAATTCTAAAAACTGTTACAGCTATTTTCACAGAAGTAAGTTTCATCGAAAGCTATGAAAAAATACCGCAAGTGGATGAAGTAACTAACTGGCTTGAATCACACGGCTTTCGCCTTGTCGGCCAAGACTACGATCCTGCAACTTCTCATTTTTTTGGCAATCGGCTGTTTGTAAAAGCAAAGTAATCTCACATTTGCGTAACATAATGGTTCTGTGCTATAACTCTCCCAACTTTCTAAATAAAGCAAAAGAATAGTAAGGTTGGCAATGAACAAATCAAAAGCGCTGATATATGTATTATTACTTTTTGTAACAACTAATTTAAATTCTTACCTGCCACCGTTTAGTGGTCTGCAATCAAAGTTGCATTCATTTTATGCGTTCTATATTCCTCATCCAGCAGAGCACTTAGATGGTGCAGATTATTTTTTTAAAGCCTGCTTTGAGTTTCCCGATCTTCTTAAAAAGGCTCACCTTGAAAATAAATCAGTACTACTCATTATTCCTGAAACATATGAAAAAGTGGCAACCACAGAAGAAACTGCCCCTTTTATAGAAGGTGCTCGAATCGCCCTTGCATGGGCAAGTGCCTATTTTCGCTTTGCCAATCTTGGCAATACAGATGTACGCACATTAGTGATCCCAAAAAACCTTACTCCCAAAGAGTTCCTGAACAACGTAACCTATACCCTAAATACCAGCTTTCAATCAATAAAAGGGGGTACGCCCGAAAAGAAAATGGCCCAACGCATTATTAATAGTAAGGACTTTACCGTTCAAATATACGAATACACAACGGATACCATCATTCAAAAGACTACTTCTTTCATCAATCCTCATACAGATAAAAAAACAATTGTAATCACCGGAGCAGCAGGCTTTCTTGGTTCACATCTTGCAAAAGCCTACCTTGAAAAAAATTTTGTAGTTATCGGATTTGATAATTTTATATGCAGTACAGAAGAAAACCTTGTTTCTTTAAAATCAAATCCTCATTTTATTTTTCATGAATTTGACGTTTCACAACCATATACTATAGATGGAAGAGTTGATTTCATTGCCCATCTCGCTTCAATTCCAAGCCCTGCTGATTATTACAAAATGCCTCTTGAAACACTACGATCAGGCCTTCATGGAGCAAAAGAAGCCCTTGAACTTTCAGTAAAAAAGAATGCTCGCATATTGCTTGCCTCAAGCTCTGAAGTGTATGGCAACCCTGAGGTACATCCACAATCGGAAGAGTATAGGGGCAACGTTAATCCTATTGCTATGCGATCTCAATATGATGAATCAAAACGTGGAGAAGAAACTCTATGCAAAATTTATTTTGATAAGCATAAAGTTGATATACGTATCGCTCGCATATTCAACACGTTTGGCCCAGGTATGCGATTATCTGATGGACGCGTTATGACCAACTTCATTCAAGCCGCATTAGATAACACACCCATGATTATTCACGGAGATGGTACACAAACTCGTAGTCCCGCATTTGTAACAGATACTATTCAAGGCTTAATGCTCTTTCTTGAATCAGATGAGTTTAGTAAGTATGAAAATATCCAAAATCGTATATGCAATATTGGTACTCCAAAAGAGTATGATGTGAACCAGATAGCTGAAACTGTAAACAATGTTTCGGAAAAGTATATTGGACGTAGGGTGCCCATGAAGCACATAAGCCACATTGATCCAACAGATCCCAAGATACGTAGACCTGATATCACCCGAATCTCTACTATTACCGGCTTTAAGCCTATCATAACCTTTGAAGAAGGAATTGAAAAAATGTTTGTGCATTACATGGAAAAATATCAAACCCACTAAAGCAATCCACCTCATGACATATTTCTCTCAAAGTCAAAAGCATACTATGAAAAACTAATACATAAGAAAGAATAGAGATGAAGCATTTCTTATCAATATTTTTAGCTATTACCTTTTCATGCATATATGCAAAAGAGGTCCTTATTATTACATCGGTTTTTAATAAACCAGAATTTATTGGATGGCAAAAACAACTTTTTGATAAGTTTGTGATGGATGAAGATGGCTACCGATTTGTAGCATTTGACGACTCAAATGATGATGAGATGACAAAACAGATGCAAACAGAATGCAAAAAGTGGCATGTAGAATATATACGAGTCCCTCAAGAAATACATGCCAATAAATATGTGCCACGTGATCCAAAATGGAAAAATCAAAATTCTGCTAGTTTTCGACATTCAGACGTTATTCAATACATGTTTGATACATTTGCCTTTGATCATAATGGACCAGTCTTTCTCACTGATTCCGACCTTTTTTTAATGCGTCCAATCAATTTTCACCAAGAAACTAATGATTATGATATTTATGCTTTATTTTGGGAAGCTGCCACAGGCATAAAATATACATGGTCAGGACTTGCTATATTTCGTATGGATCGACTACCTGAAAAAAGAAGTATGAAATTCCACTGCGGAAGCATTAACGGATATATTGTGGATACATGCGGTAACCTTTTTTACTATCTACAAAAAAATCCACAAATACGTATCAAACAAGCTCAATGCTATTGCGGAGATCAAATTTTTGTACATAACAGATATGCAAGAAGCAAAAAACTGATAGTTTCTGTTGATGAACAAATCAATCAGCTGAAAAATCTCGGCTTTAATAGCCTGGAGATTCAATTTTTGCAAAGAAAGGTTCCTGATATTTCATGGCTTATGGATAATCATTTTCTTCATTATAGTGGCGCAAGCAATTATGATCATACACAGAGTCCGACCTATATAGAGCAAAAAAATAAGATGATGAAACAATTTATTGATGAAAAATTACAAATCTAAGGGACTACATGCATATTAAGCATTTCCTATGCGCTTTCATATTAGCCCAATCTAGCTGCAATGCGACAACCAGCGGCGTAACAATCCTTGATAATCCGGAGTGGGGAGGGCGCCTGGGGGATAAGCTCATGATGTATGTCAAAGCAAAATGGGTTGCTCATATATGCAATCTGCCCTTTTACTACAAAGCATTTCCTCATTCAGATCAGTTTGCTATGCACGATATTGATATCCATTATTCTGCTACCATAGCAAAGCAATATCCAACCAAGCAAACTCTTAGAGAAATCAACAGCCCCATCAAGCAATCTATCATTTCTGAAGGCAATACCCTATACATCATTCACTATTATTTTCACTTACCTGAATGGGGTGCAATACAGAAAGGCTATGATTCACAAGAAATTATGTGCTGGCCTGAAGTAATCAACGATCAACTGTTCAGAGATAAACTAAGAGCAACAATCAAGCCACGTAACACAATCAAGCTAGTGGATGTCCCAAAAAATAAAATTTCTGTAGCGTTGCACGTTAGAAGAGGAGGTGGTTTTGATCATCCACTTCTTTCAATCCAGTTATATGACATAGATAATCTCAATCAATGTGATATAGTGCCACCAGCAGTCTATGCTGATAAATATTGGCCTCTCAAGTTCTTACCCGATCAATATTACATTGATCAGCTCATTCGCCTTTCTAAAATGTATGACGATGCTCCTATGCATGTTCACCTCTTTACTGACCATACTGATCCAGAGGCTATCTTGGAGCGATATAAGCAACAGGTTCAAAAAGCAAACATAACCTATAGTTGCAGAGTTAAAGATAATCATCACACACAAAACTTATTGGTAGATATTTTTTCAATGGTTCAATTTGATTGCATGATACGAAATGGATCAAATTACCCACAAATTGCCCAGCTTCTGGGTAATCACAAGATCGTGATATATCCTCTTTCGTGTGAGTGGGTAGGCAACACTATGATAGTTAACAAAGTGGGTACTTTTATTAAACAACACTAGCTTTTAAATTTTTCAAGCTGCTTTGAGTGAACATGCAGGTTATTAATACGATAGCTTTGACCATTAAGTATCGCATATGGAACCTTTCGACCCATTGCATCTACTCGCCACTGATACTGTAATTTGCTCGGATTGAAAAGGCATGTTTCATTAATAAACCCTATTTTTAATGAGCCATGCTTAGGATCAACCCCACCCAAATGCTGTCCTATAGCAGCAGCATCAAATATTGAATTAAATCTTTTACAATTTTGAATATATAGAGACGGATTTGCCGCTTTTTCTTTTTGCAAACTAATCAATTCATACTTTTCAAGATACTCAGGCATTATCAGAGGAAGATGGTTGATTCTTTCAGAGGGTGAAACATTACGATAATTGGCAATAAACTGCATATCAAAAAGTGGCTGTAAAGCGTGCGCTGCCAAATAACTCACTAAGTGCGATATTGCCTCCTTGTCAGCTATATACACAAAACTTGGGATGCAACGTTTATCATTATCAAATACAGCACCAATCCCCTTATACGTATAAAGCGCTTCTTGTATAGTAGCAATATCCACATACAACATATTATCACTTTCCAGATGAATAACCTCTTTTAAATTGCGTTTCGATATATATTCATGCAGAAAAAAGAACCGCTCTATGGCTTTACGCCAAAAGCTATCCAAAACATGTGCTGGATGCGGACTTTTCTGGTTAAAAAAAATGTGTTCAGGTGAGTAGGTAAGGGATTCACATGCAACGGTGATAAATCTTTGGGCTTTGAAATTGTACTGCGTAGCCCTCAGAGCCTGCTGGTTTGCAATAAAACAAATTTCCCGATCAGGATTAAACAATCGCGCTTGTTCTAAGGCAACATATATATATCCCGGTATTGAAGGCCCTAAGTGAACATAAATAATGGTAGCGTGTAGTGAAAATGAAAATGCAAAAAGCATTGTGAGCAAAAATGTTCTTTGTCTCATAATATTCCTTTGAGCAAATTATGAAATTCAAAAATAGTTAGAAATTAAGTAGGCTAGCCCAAAATTTTCGAGCAGAAAAAAAGGAGCTAGCCAATACTAAAAAACATAGAAGAAGTCTACTATGCGATAGATGAAATTGTACAGTACGGAATTCAAAATGCCCCGCGAAGCAAACTTACCATGAGCGAAGTTATTACTATTTTGATTGAGAGACACAGACGTCATTATTCAACTGAAAAGCATCCTTATATGCTTACCGTAGGCGATATCGGATCTTGCTTCAACAAGATTCCCTGCCATGCTCAGTTTATCCGTGCAATCTCTAAAACAATGCCCTACTTAGACCTTGTTTTAGAGATTTTTGCGCAATTGAACGCTACCCGTATTCAAAAGTTCTGCATTGTAGATTCAACGTCATTACCAGTTACTGGATACAATAAGAAAGACGTTAAATGGGCCCTTAATTCTGCTGGAAAAAGTAAAAACATGACAGCGAAAAAATATGGATCAATACTTGAACGAATACTACAAACCTCTTTTAAAAGAAAGAAGACAGATTGAAAGTGTATATTTGGGTATCTCAAAACTAAAGCAGCGCTCATTTTTCATTTTTTAATAAGTGCTGAAAACTTCATTGTTCACGTAAAAATTGCAGTTCTGATTTACATAATGAGAAAATTTAATCTAGAAAAATCATATACTTAATTTTACAATTAACTCATTCCTTTAATTTCACTATTACTTCTAGATAAAAAAAATACGTAGATTCAAATAATAAGTGCAACATTTTGATATCCTAAATTATCACTATTCA
>CAYGJB010000011.1:0-34385 GCA_964350195.1 uncultured Pseudomonadota bacterium | reverse complement strand
CAGTTAACCCCTTTTTATGTTCCTAAAAGTTGCACTTATTACTTTAATTCACGATATAACATAAAATATGTACTCCCCAAAAAGATAAAGTACAATCGATAAATCTCTTTCTTGAGATTGAACACAAACTATGATAGAAAATAGTGATCTGCCTGTTGATAAAAAAAAGGGAGCGAAATGAAGCAAGCTCTTCAAATTGTTTTTATTTTCCTCTTAATGCCATCATACATATCGCCAACAGCAAAAAAAGCTCTTATATTTGGTGTTACCGGCCAAGATGGTACGTATCTTGCAGAATTTTTATTAGAGAAAGAATACGAAGTACATGGAGTAAAAAGAAGAGCGTCCAGCTCAAACACTAAGCGATTAGAATATTTACTTACTGATGAAAAATATAAAGATAGATTCTTTATTCATTCGGGAGATCTAAGCGATATTGGCAGCATTATCGCACTTCTTCAGAATATTAATCCCCGTGAAGTATATAATTTAGCCGCCCAAAGCAATGTATCAGTTTCTTTTGACACTCCAGAATATACTGCCGATGTTAATGCCATTGGAGTTCTCAGAATTTTGGAGGCAATTGTAAAAATAGACAAAAAAAATGATATTCGCTTCTATCAAGCATCTTCAAGTGAAATGTTTGGTAAAACTACACAAATACCTCAAACAGAAGAAACTCCCTTTCATCCCCGCTCACCCTATGGAATTGCAAAATTATTCGGACATTGGATAACAAGAAATTATCGTGAAAGTCATGGCATATTTGCCTGTAGTGGCATCTTATTCAATCACGAGTCACCACTTCGAGGAGAAGCTTTTGTAACAAGAAAAATCACAAAGGCCGTTGCAAAAGCATATAAAAGTAGTAACGAAGTTCTTCGACTTGGCAATTTAGATGCTCAAAGGGATTGGGGATATGCAAAAGATTACGTAGAGGCAATGTGGCTCATTCTACAGCAAGATCATCCTGACGATTACGTCATTGCTACGGGACAAGCCCATACAATTCGAGAGTTTGTTGAGCTTGCGTATAAAGAGATCGGTGCTCGCATACAATGGAAAAATACAGGAAAAGATGAAGTGGGATATGATCAATCGACTGGAAAATTACTTATAAAAGTAGATCCTGCTTATTTCAGGCCAACAGAAGTTGACATTACCGTAGGAGACTCATCAAAAGCTTCAAATGCATTTTTTTGGAAACCAAAAACTTCATTCGAAGAGTTAATTAAAATTATGGTGCAAGAAGATATAAGGAAATTAAAATGAAAATGTTCCTCAAATTAGGCCTTATGGCAATACTTAGTGTGATAGGATATACGAAGGCATTCGAATTCACTTTTGATCCAATCGATGTGGTTATTCCCTGCCACCCAAAAGATAAAATAACTCTTGATATGGCTATTGATGGTGCTCGTAAAAATGTAAAAAATGTTCGTCGAATAATTACTGTTTCTGCTGAGCCATTAACAGATAAGGCAGAGTGGTTCGATGAAAAAAAATATCCTTTTACCAAAGAAACTATTGCTTATGAAATATTTAAAAATGAAGAAGAGGCACAAAATTTTTTGAATCATCCCAAGACTAGAATAGGATGGATATATCAACAATTCCTTAAAATATATAGCTCTCTTGTGATACCAGATATATCAAAAAATGTGTTAATTTTGGATGCCGACACTATATTCTTAAGACCTGTATCATTTCAAGATGATGAAACAGGGGCTGGCCTTTATAATCCTGGATCAGAGCATACTCATGCTTATTTTGCTCATAACGAAAAAGTTCTACCAGGATGGAAGAAAATTTTTCCACAATATTCTGGTATTTCTCATCATATGCTTCACCAGAAAAATGTAGTAACCGCCCTCTTTGATGATATTAAAAATGCTCATAATCAAGAGCCTTGGCTTGTTTTTTGTAATGCTGTGGACAAAAGCGAACTATTTCGTTCATGCATGTGCGTAGAATATGAACTCTATTTTAATTATGTCTTTGCACAAAGCGATAAAGTAAAAATACGCCATTTAAAATGGGATAACATTCCTCTTGGAAAGCTTAATGCTCTCAAAGATAAAGGCTATCATTTTCTATCGTGCCACCATTATATGAGATAAGTAATAAGAAAGTTGAGAACAGTATGAACATAAAGTCTTTGATCGCTTCTTTTTTGTTTCTATCTACCACATCACAAACCTTTGAATTTACCTTTGATCCAATAGATGTAATCGTACCATGTCATGAAAAAGATATACGAACTTTGCCCCTAGTTATTGAAGGTATAAAAAAAAATATAATTAATCACAGAAGAATTATTGTTATTTCTTCAAAAAAGTTGATCGACACTGCCGAATGGTTTGATGAAAAAAATTACCCTTTTACAAAAAAATCACTGGCCTATGAAATATTTCAAAATAAAAAACAAGCACATGATTTTATGAACCACCCCAAAACACGAATTGGATGGATTTATCAACAACTTTTAAAGGCCTATGCCATTTTTGTAGTTCCCGATATTTCATCTAACGTTTTGGTAATAGATGCAGACACTATTTTTTTAAGGCCAGTTTCCTTTCAAGATCCGATAACCGGTGCTGGTCTCTATAACCCTGCACCCGAACATCATCAGCCCTATTTTGATCACAATGCAAAAATTTTACCTGGTTGGAAGAAACTATTCCCTAAATACTCTGGTATCTCTCACCATATGCTTTTTCAACGTAGCGTAATGAACGCTTTATATAACGAGATTGAATCAATTCATAATAAACCAGCCTGGAAAGTGTTTTGTGAGTTTATCGATAAAAAGCATCTGCTTGCTTCTTGTATGTGCATAGAATACGAACTGTACTTTAACTACGTTTTTTCAAAAACCGATTTAGTAAAAATACGCCACTTAAAATGGGATAACTGTAAATGGCAAGATTTTAATCAACGTAAAAATGATGAATACGATTTTCTTTCATGCCATACATATCTTTAAATCTTTAAAAAAGAGATACGTAGATGAAAAATAAATCAATCCTTCTATTAGGCACCGCTCTTTCTTTCTTCTCATCGCACTGCCTAAACAATATGCGCATATCAAGCAAGCCATTTATTTCAGGAGACAGCTTTCGAGGCATAGCTAATTATATATTTGATGAAACAAACCAAACATTTAAAGCAAAGCAAATTAAAAAAAATGATATTATTTTTGTAAAAACAGACTATATACCCCATTTTTTTAATCATATTCACCCCACTATCCAGCACCCCTATATTCTGATCACACACAATAGCGATTTATCACCTATCTATCTCGCTGCTCATGATCACCCAAAAGGAAAATATGATTTCTCTCAATACCTAGATGATCAAAAAATTTTAGCCTGGTTCGCTCAAAACATAGATTACAATCACCCTAAGCTCATACCTATACCAATTGGTATAGCAAATAATTGCCATGAACATGGCCGTGTTAAACTTTTTTTTGATGCAACGCAGCATCTCATTCCACATGATACTCGTTTAGAAAAAATTTATTTAAACTTTAGAGTTGGAAATAATACTACCGAACGGCAACCAGTTATGAACTACTTTATGGAAAAGCCATTTGCTTATTTTGCAACATTAAAACCGCCACATCAATATCTTGAAGAAATGAAACAATATCGATATGTCATCAACCCCCCTGGAAACGGCATTGATTGCCATCGCACCTGGGAGGCTCTTCTTCTTGGATGTATTCCTATTATGAAACATTCAATTTTAGATAAAATGCTTGAGAACCTACCTATTATTTTTGTGCATGATTGGCATGAAGTTACCGAACAATTTTTGAAACAAAAATTTGAAACGATGAAATATCGAGTATTTGATCTGTCAAAAGTATACTTTCAATACTGGGCGCAGCTTATCAATAGTTTTAAAGAAGGAAATTGATACTATTGATAAATGTATCCAGCGTCATAAACATTTAAATAGTTACACCATTCAGCATTGCGTGGATAAATGACTACTTTGAAGTTGCCAATCAATTGAGCAACCTGAGGAAAGTTTGATCCAGATCGAATCAAACATTCAAATTGGGTCATATCAAAAAGATCTTGTAATATATTCTTATCATGTGCATTCTCCGATTTTCGATAACCAAACATAATATTTTTTTTATTTAATGCCTTTTCGTAACGCTCTGCTATAAGCCCCGGATTAAGATCATCGGTAAAAATATGCACATACATAGAACTATCTTTATAATACTCAGATAGCTTCCTAATATGCTCCACATAAAATTGATCCGGGGGGAACTTCACTGAATATGCTTTATCAGTAAACCTATCCTTGTTCGCTGCACAATAGCATTTGTTATTTCCGAGAGCCTCTTGATGCAAAAGCTGTAATGAAAGCAAATCGCTGTCAAAACCTCCGCCTTTTCTTACATGAACAGCTACAGAAATTCGATCTTTCGGAACTTCTAAAAACTTTATCTTATCTCGAAGAGCAATCGTTTTTCTTAATACATTTCTAAACTCTTGATCATCAAAAAGCCCCTTCCAACTCGTTACATCCTGAGAATCATATTTTTCTTGATAATCACCCCACTCAGTGGGCATAAAATAATAATTAATAACGTGAAGCTTACTAGAAAATCTTTCTACAAATTCATTTAAGACTATAACTTTATTTAGTTCATACTTATGCCTAATGCTACCTTCCATACGAGGTTTATAAGGATCATCTACCTTTAAATAGTTTTTCTCATTTCTAGAATTCCAATGCTCATCTAGCTCATGCATCATAAGGCTGTCTGAATACTTAAACGGCTTATAAAAAAAGGGTAAGTTGTATTTATAGGAAACCCATTTTGCCTTCACATACATTAGAAGCTTATCCCCCAAACGCCCTCCCCAATCTTCATCATCTAAATACGTAACAGCACTTTTTAAACTCATATTCATATCTGCAATCCTCAAAAGAGCAAAACATTTATCTGGAGACACAAAGTTAGAATACTTTTCACTCACCTCTTGCAAGGGGCAAGTAAAAAGAAAAGGATCCTTTGCAATATTAATGAGATAATTACTCAGCCTGAAGCCAGTTAGATTTTTATTACGCCTAGACGAGCCATTATAGGTTGTTAAAAGTATATAAGTTGATTCACTCTCTTGTACCCTGCGAAGCAAGCTAAATGCATCTTCATAAGATAGATGCGCCAGCACGTCCCTACATACCACCAAATCTGCCTTAGGTAAATTATCTTTTCTAGCATCAAGATGCACAAACGTACATATATCAGAACCATATTCAATGTTATTTTCATCAATCACAGACTTAACAATATCAACGCCGATATACTTACAATCTTTGGGCACTATCGACTTCATCCAATTAAAGTCACCACATCCAATATCAAGAATCGAATGTATTCCATATTTTTTCAGTAGATCTGGCAACTTAGAGCGAATTTCTTTAGTATACCCAAGGCTAGCCCCCATTCCTGAACTTGTTTCTTCAAAATGAAGTTCTCCACTTGTATATGCATCAGTCCATATTCTTTCTAAAGCATCTTTACCTAATAGTGGAAAAAAAGAGAGAGTCGCTATCATTAAAAGAATTGATTTTTGCATAATATTTTTTCCTTCTTTAGTTTCACAAAAATAACAACTATGTTACTCTTCCGTAAAAAAAAGGACAGTCATGAATATGAAAAAAAAAGATCTTTTGCTATCTATATCAATCTTTTTTTGTACTATTAACCCAACTCCCCAAATAGTCTCTATCATTGGAACCGGCTATGTAGGGCTTGTAACAGGAGCCTGCTTATCTGAGTTACACAGCTTAGATAATTTTTCATTTATTTGCCTTGATGTAGATAAAGCTAAAATTGAGAAATTAAATAATGGTATAAATCCTATATATGAACCAAGACTAGATGAAGTCATTTGCCGAAATAGCAAACGAGGTATATTACGATTTTCAACTGATATCGATCACTGGTTAGCTAAATCAGATATTATATTTATTGCGGTCGGAACTCCTACTCACGAAGACGGGCAAGTTGATATGAGCTATATAAATATGGCGCTAGAATCTATCGCCAATAACATAAAAAATAATATTAAAATAATTGTTATGAAAAGTACTGTGCCTATAGGGACTATCAAAAAAATTCCCGATTTTCTAACATCTAGAGGAATTTCCTCAAAAAAATATAGCATCGTTTCCAATCCAGAGTTTCTACGAGAAGGAACCGCAATCCAGGACTTTATGTCTCCAGATCGAATTGTATGTGGAGTGAGCTCCAAAGCGGGAGAAGAAAAAATGCGCCAATTATATCAGCCACTTATAGACAAAAACATTCCATTTATCGTTACCGATGTTACTACTTCTGAAGCAATAAAATATGTATCAAACTGCTTTCTTGCATTAAAACTTAGCTATATAAATGAAATAGCTAGTCTTTGCGATATAACCGGAGCAAATATAAAAACCATCTCTTTCGCTGTAGGGTTAGATAAGCGAATTAATCATCATTTTCTCAATCCTGGGCCAGGGTATGGGGGATCATGCTTACCCAAAGACACCGTCGGATTTCTTCGTAGCGCACAAGAGCGTGGCATCCAACTATACACCATCGATGCAGCTCATCGAGCAAATCAAAAACAAAAACTTGTTCCCTATAAAAAATTGAAAATGGCACTTACTAATCTATCAGGTAGAACCATCGGTATTTTGGGCCTTTCTTTTAAGGAAAATACCGACGACATCCGTTATGCCGCTTCTCTTGCAATAATAAAAAAACTTATTGCAAAAAATGCAATAATTAAAGTCCATGATCCAGTAGCCATGAGTAATATGAAAGGTATCTTTCCTAATATAATCTATTGTGAAAGTGCTTATGAAGTGGCAGAAAATGCAGATGCTATCATAATTCTTACCGGATGGGATGAATATAAAAATCTAAATTATAATAAAGTAAAAGAAATTATGTCTGGAAAGACTCTTGTTGATAGTAGAAATCTTCTTGACTCTCTAAAAATGAATTTATTGGGTTTTACTTATATGGGTCTTGGCATTACAACCTAACAGAATAAGCTATTTTATCTTTTTTTTGGCTCTCACTAGCATATGCCAACCAAGCTCATGCCCATTCATCCCCAGCCTTAAAAAGCCACGGTCTTCTGATCATATGAATAAAGTCACGTACGGGACTATGCTTTGATGTTTCAAAAATTGTAAATATGCCTCTAAATCACACTATATAAATAACTGTGCAAAGAACGCAAATCCTATTATAAATCGCTTATAAATGCTGATAGATTTATTACGCCCTACATTGCTCATGCATTTTATCTATTGCTACAAGACGGCGCGTATAAGTCTCTCTCCAAATGCGTCGATAATGAGAATCATTATCAGGATAACAATATGATGGCGTTAATATTTTAGTGGGAGGATTATCAATAAAGTATCTATTTAGATGACTTTCATCATGCCATACAGCAATAATCCCTTTTTTTAAATCTTTTTCTATATTTTCAGTAAGAGTACGGGCCATCTTTTCAAACTCCTTACGAGAGCCGCCATTAAATCCCCCCGCAAAATAATATGCTCCTTCAGTATTGCTTACAAAAGCGGTAGAGTTTCTTTTCCCTTCATAGGTTCCACGCCTTCCTACATATCCTGGATGTTGCGTTGCAACGCGATCTGATAAAATCTCGTCCCCTACCACATTCTCAAAAATCATATCAGCATCACAAGCAAACAAATAATCCATTTTTTCAAACTTTTCATGATACTTATCGTACATTGAAAAACGCATCAATGTATCATGAGGCCATCCAAGCCTTTCTTGCTCAATGCGAACAATCTGCTTGTCTTCATCTATTTTTCCATCAGTAAAAATAAAAAAAGTAACGTCGTGATTCGTGCAAAAATATTTTTTTGCTGATTCAATAAAAGGGGGTACAAAGCTTACATATCTCCCCGTAGCCACTACAAGCAAACCGATATTATACGCAAAGCACAATTGAGAGAAACAAATAATAAAAGCAAAAAGCACGAGTCGAAAAAATTTATTTAACATTCTTTGTAACCTTCTTCTACCGCTGCCTGGGCAACTTTTTTAACATTAGCTTTTATTTGATCAATGCTTACCTCTTGCCCATCATTAAATGGTGTTTCAAGCTTATCGTATCGCGGCCAGCTCCGTATTTTTAAGTCAAGCTGTCGCTGGAGTCCTTTCACTACTTTATGATCATTGATCGAACTCGCTCCATTCCAGACAAGAAGTACCTCTGCATTAAACTTAATATGCCCTCGCGCCATCTCCGCCATCGGAAACATTGCAGCATTATCAGCACACATTTTTAAAAATTTTCCTTCAAACATAAGATCTTCTTTTTTTATTTGCTTGAAAAGACCCGCATAAAACGTCCTTAAATGAGAAAGATTATGCGGATCATCACGAAATCCATTCGTATCAATATATTTTTGAGGTATATCGCGACACCATCCTAGTTGACCACCCGGAAACACAATGAACTGCCCATGCGTAAGCCATACAGGATCTGCATACAGTTTATTAAGATGAGTAAGCACATTTGGACCAGCAAGCCAATCGTCTCCATCTACAATGCACACCACAGCACCATCCGGTAGCATATGAATAGCTTTATATTGATTTGCCATTGCACCCATACGCTCACTGTTTCTAATTAACGTAATGCGATCAGCAACACCATGCTTCTCTGCCCATTCCTGTACCAACTCGCTAGTGCCATCAGTAGAGCAATCGTCCACATATATTAGATGGAAGTTTTTATAGTTCTGACTAAATATTGATGAGAGATTTCGGTCATACCATTCTTTATTGTTATAACCAGCCGTTACAAATACAAACAGCCTTTCTGAACTATTTACATCTATCTTAACTGCATCAATCAGAACATGTACTGATATAAAGAAGGTACAAAATAATATAATAAAGCGCTTCATAAAATTCCTTTTTAATCAAAGAGCCTATCTAATTCACGATAACAAGTTCTTGCACGAATTATTACATCACATTTTGATTGTACTTTTTTTGAAATTTTATGATCATTCAAAGGATTAGTCGTATTATAATCAAGTAAAATGTCTGGAATAAACTTGAAATGAAATCTCGCCATCTCAATCATCGGAAACATGATAGCCACATCATAGCACATTGGAAAAAACTCCCCCTTGAACATCAGATCATCTACTTTTATCTTCTTGAAAAGTGCTGCATAAAAAGTACGCAAATGTGACGGAGCACGTTCTTGATATCTAAAGCTGTTTTCAATTGATACATCTTCATCATATTCTTTACAAAATCCAGGACAATCATTTGGATATTCTCGAAATTGGCCATAGGTAAGCCATATGTTTTGATCGCTATACAGTTCATTTATACGAGACAGTACTTCACTTGAAGCAAACCGATCATCTCCATCAACAATAACAATAATGTCTCTGTCTTTGCATAGATGAATAGCAAAATAAAGGTTTGCTAGTGCAAGCCGACGCTGGCTATTTGTTAATAAAATTAACTTATCATCAAACTTATGAAAACGAGCATATCGAAGAACTTCTTCAGTAGTACCATCTGTTGATGCATCGTCAATATATATAACATGAAAATTTTTATAATTCTGAGCTATTAATGAATCACAATAAAAAGAAGTAAATTGCTTATTGTTATAGCTACACGTCACAATGACTATATGCCGTTCTCCATTAACTATATCTTGAGAATTAAGCAATCGAAGATCTTGTTCGTATGGCTGATACAACAGATTATACGTAGGTAAATTGGTATAATGCGCATGTACCTGATGAACAAAAATATAAAAAAATAAAATAATAGTTAAATATGGCTTCATATATTTATCTCATTATGAAAGTTGGTGAATATTCCATATGAGCAGACTTATTATCAACACTCCGCAGCGGCTCAATGTCCATTTTCAACCCTTGCAAAAGCCTATCCAGTAGATCTTGAGGGGAGTACTCGTTCATTACCCGGTTTTTATATTCATATTGCACACGATTAAGAGGCATATTCACAATCTTTGAAACTTCAAAGCATAGGCCCGTACGTGATTTTATTTTATATTTTTGACGATCCCACATATCTTCAAGTCTGTTGGGAGAATGATAGCTCAGCGATTCAAAATCGGATACTATATCGCTCTTTCTAAATAAGGCCATATCAACCGTATGCGGATAGGCCCAATCACCTAATCCTTGATCAAATCGCCAAGAAAAAATAGCCTCTTCTTCTTTTAAAGGCGGCAGCGGCTGTACCGCACGAAGGGGATAACAGTAGTTTAAGTTTTTCCCAAGCCTCAAATAAAATCCGTAAGCATTATACTTTTCAAGAGCTTCAGCACAGAAAACTAAGTTAACCTCTTCTTTCACTACAATGTCATCCACTGCAAACATAACATAATCAGAAGGAGACTTCTTTAACGATGCAACAGTAAGCGGCTTAAAGTCCCCCGAAGGATTGTTTCCCTGCTGATGATATACAACATCAGAAAAACGATTTTTGAGTAACTCATATCCCTTTAAAAAAGAATTTGAGCTGGAACGAAACACAACATGTGTTTCACCAATTCCCTGAATATACTTTTCTACAGATTCCAACAATGCATATAGCTGAAGAGGACGATCAAAAGAAAAAATAATAAGATCAACTTTCTTTTGATCCGCTTGATTAGAACGAACATGGATCACAAATGCTGTACATAAAAAAGCTACCGCAGCCAAAAACAGTTTCTTCATCAATGCCCTTCTTTTCATATTTTTATACTCTCACAAACGCCTCTGGCTTAAGCCAGCTTCCAGCCCAATGATGTACTGCATAAGATTCGACTTTACACCATTGATCTCTCGGGGTTCCTCTTTCTTCATATCCGCATGGGTACAGATAGCCAGCCGGCAACACAATATCTCTAAGCCCTGTTTTGCCCAACATATGTACACATACTTTGGTAAAATGTATCGGACCAGTTTTGACCACAATTTGATTAATAGCTTGATTATTTTTAATGGTCTCAACGCATACTTTTAAAATTGGATGATGAGGAATCGCGCCATACAAAGCTGCTCCAAGCTGGACTGCAAACGTATCAAGAGGTTGGATCCCGGTATAAAAATCATACATATGATGATACGCATCAAGCGGCTTTAAGCATTCAAAATCAGTATCAACATAGACGCCGCCAAAACGATATACGATTTCCCATTTTAGTATGTCCGATTTTTCCCCATAATTAATTGCTTTGTCGTAAAACTTTTTATTATCAAATACCAAAGATCGTGCATCAATTACTATTCGTTCACCACCTTTTGCCGTCTTTAATCTTTTTTCTAGATCATCAAAAGCAGTATATCTCTCAATACCCTGCGCATCATTCATGTGACTATCGGTCCAGAAAAGAATGGTCCAATGTGGATGCATCTTCTTCCAGCTTTCAACATACTTAACGTACTCAGCAGGGAGCTTGCCCCCCAGCCACATAACATGAATTATTTTTGGAATACGAGTATCTTTATCCGGTTCAATTATATCCGGAGCATAGTTATTATATTGTGTTTTAAAGACCTTATAGACAAGCTTAAAATCATTTCTTTCAAGTGCCTGTGGAAATTGAGACAACAACATTGAGCTATCAAAATCCATGGCTGGCGGACGCTCTATCGCTCTGAAATCTTTACTATTTTTTGAAATAAAAAGAAGGATCCAAAAAAGAAAAAATCCGGTTATTATAGATATACCGTATTTTATTTTCATTATACTTTCCTACTCAAAATTTGAGCTCAATCATAGAGGATTAATAAAGTTCAGTCAAAAATTGTGCTGCTTGCAAATCATGCTTTCTCTGGCTAAAGTAACAGATCAAAATACCTATACGCTGTAATAAAAAAAGGAAGTTATATGAATAAAACAGCAGTAACTACTAAACGCTCAGAAATTCTATATTTTTTTGGAGCAGCTGCATGTGCAGGTCTTTTATATATCGCCTATACTTGGTACTCAGAAATGCCTGAAAAAAAGAACGTTTCGCAATCTCGAACAGAGCAAATGCAAGAGGCCAATAGCGCCTATGCACAAGGATCTATTGCATACAAAGCGGGAAATTATAAAGCTGCAATAGATTCCTTTCATCAAGCAATACGAATCTATCCGCAGCATGAGCAAGCACTTATCAATACAAGCCTAGCGTTTGCAAACCTTGGTAACTACGACCAAGCAATCTCACATGCATTGCAGGCAATTCAGGTGAATAAAAATAACTTTTCGAGCCATGTGATGCTTGGAAAATTTTATGAGCAGATCAAGCAACCCGAATCAGCTAAAGCAAGCTTTCATACCGCAGTAAAAATAAATCCAAACATATTTGAAGCGCACTATTTTCTCTCTCGCTTATTCACACAAGAAAAAACAAACGCAAGCCTTATAAAAGCAATTGAACACGGTAAAAAAGCTGTAGCCCTTTCGCCTAATGCCAAGGATGGCCACATGGCACTGGGAGATGCTTATTTGATGGCTGGACAACCTATTAATGCTCGAGAACAATACCAGCAAGTACTGGAAAAAAGTCCAAAGGATACTCAAGCTCTTCTTGCAACCGGCAAAACGTACGAGCAGCAACAGATGATAGACAATGCAATCACCTATTTCAAAGATGCTATCAACTCTAATCCTAATTATCCTCAAGCACACGTCTCTCTTGCAGGAGCACAGTTTATGAAAGGCAACTTAAAAGAAGGATTCAAAGAGTATGAATGGCGCTGGAAACTTACCAACCAACCTGGCTTAGAAAAAATTCGTTGGGATGGTACAAATCCTGCAGGAAAAAAAGTTTTACTACTAGCTGAAAATGGACTAGGAGACATTCTGCAATATGTTCGTTTTGCAAAGCTACTGAAAGAAAAGGGAGCTACCGTTATTGTGCACACCCCAAAACCACTACTCAGCCTATTTAAGCAATGTGATTATATTGATCAGGTGGTACTGGCTGGAACAGAAAATCCTCCATTTGATGTCCTCACTTCCATGCAAAGTATTCCCTATCTTTTTGATATTGATGAACGCGTACTCCCAAATAAACCTTATCTACAAGCTGACAAAAAACTCATTACATATTGGGCCGACAAACTATCATCCGATAAAAACTTTAAAATAGGTATCATCTGGGCTCCTGGCGATGACTCATATTTAGCACTTGATCAAAAAAGAGCGATTGAGCTCGAAATGCTTGCTCCCCTTTCTAAACTACCAAACGTAAGCTTTTATTCTCTCCAGATAGGAGAAACGTCCCGAAAACAAATTAAAAATACTTCATTCAAAATACATGGATTTGATGAAAGCTTTGATAGAGATCATGGCCCATTCATGGATACAGCTGCTGTTATGAAAAATATGGATCTCATCATTAGCGTTGATACTTCCGTATCACATCTTGCAGGTGCTCTTGGGGTAAAAACATGGTTGCTACTTCCTTATGGAGCTGATGTACGCTGGATGATCAATAAACAAAACACCGTCTGGTATCCATCATTCACTTTGTTTCAACAGAAAAAAATGGGTGATTGGAAAAATGTGATCGATATAGTATCAAATCGACTAAAAACTCTTCTACAAGAAAAATAGAACGGTATGAAATCACTACACATTCATTTATTCCTTCTCATTTCTAGCTCTTTGATTACCTGTTCTGATCTAAAATTTAAAGAATATAAAACAAGAGGACACCTAAGCGAAGCGTTCTTCTCTACGCTTAAGAATCTTTTTGAACCTGATATTTTCATAGAGACAGGCACCTTTAATGGAGGAACTACAGAAAATGCCGCTCCCTTTTTTTCACAAATTCACACGGTAGAGCTCAATAACAATCTATTCAATACATCTCGTAGAATATTGTCACGCTTTAACCATGTGTCTGTATACCAAGGGCGGTCACTTGAGCTCTTTGAGACACTCCTTCCTACGTTATCCGGCAAAACAGTATTCTGGCTGGATGCACATTACTCTGGACCTGGCACAAGCTTAAGCTATGAAAATGAGAATAGTGCTGAGGCTGTAACAGCTATAAGAGAGGAACTTAAAACAATAAAAAATAAATTCATTGGCGAGGCTATTATTCTTATCGATGATATTCGCGGTTTTGGCACTGAAATTAATGGGGTAGAGTTTATGGGGTGTTGGGCCTATCCTACGCTACAAGAGGTACAAAAATTACTTCTGGAGATCAATCCGAACTTTACCTTCAAGCTACTGAAGGACATTTTTATCGCATATGATAAAAAGTATATTGTTTCAACTTCTCCTGTTCTAGATGCCTGCAGCGCATCGCGCCTTTACGACGGCACCAATTTATCTAATGAGCAACTCATATCTTTTGAACGCACAATCTCTCAAGCCCAAGGAGAGGAACGAGCTGCAATAATCAGTCTGTATAAAGATATGACCGATTGTAAAGATCCGATGTTTGTGCATGATCTGTGGTACGGTCTTATTTCGCTTGGTGCAAAACAACTCAATGAAGCGCATGCAGCATTTTTAAAGGTGTGTATTCGACAAGAACATTTAGACAAATTCAGACAACCATCAGATAAGATTCTTTTTTACGAGCAAGAGAGAGTGTGGAAATATTTAGAAAAATGCAACGTACAGAACTACTAATCATTCCATACGCTACTTGATGGTTCATTTTCAAACGTTTGGAATTTTTTACGTCGATAGTTTTTCGGCATCCAGCTCATTGCCCAGTGATGAATAGCATAAGCTCCACCATCCACCCACTCATTGTATTTCAATTCACGTTCTTTGCTGCCTTGTGGATAAAAGTAAAACGCAGGAAACGCAATATCTCGAGAGTTATTAAGACCAGCAGTTACTTTAAAGGATTTAGAAAAATGGACCGGGCCAGACTTTTTAGGAGCTCCTTTTTCATGCCAATCATCTTTAATTGTCTCAATACAATGCTTTAAAATGGGATGTCCTGGATAAGCAGCAAATAAGGCCGCACCAAGCTGTACAAAAAAAGCGTCAAAAGGTTGCAGAGCAGTATAAAAATCATAAGTATAATTGAGCTGATCCAGCGGGCGAAGACATTCAAAATCAACATCCACATATACACCCCCATAGCGATAGATAATCTCCCATTTAAGTAAATCCGACTTCACTCCCATTCCATCGGATTCGTCATAATATTTTTGATTATAAAGAGGAAAGAGCTCTTTTACTTTCTCATCATCCCACAAAACATATTCCCAATCAGGATGCATTTTTTTCCATGTTCTCATATACTTCTTAAACACTTCCGGCAATGGTCCACCAATCCAAATTTGATGAATTATTTTTGGCACAATAAGCCTATCTTGAGCTTTTAAAACTAAAGGATTAAATTGATCATAAAGCTTTCGAGTTAAGTTAAGAAAGTCTGCGCCATCATAGTGCAAAATTTGCTGAGTATACAAAAAAAGTTTCGGGTACGCTTGAACATCCATCAGTTTATCAAATGGATGATAGATAAAAGGAGCAGAAAATTTGCTTTTTCCTAACGCTCCATGCACCGATAGAATCAGTAGAAAAGCTAAACTATATCTTTTCATGCGCACCTTTTATCTCACTTTTTAGATGGTACTTGAGCAACCATCACGTTTACCGGATACTCTGCATCATTTCCACCAGGAATATATCTGATCTCATATTCTGGGTTAATCTCCATAACTTTAGCTTCAATTTGATCTTGCGTAAGATAATCAAATAATCCCGTACCGCAACAATGCATATCATCTATTAAGATGGTATGAGTTTTAATATGATGCCATTTTATTTGCTCAAGCTCTTCCAAAATAGGTGTATTCTTTTGATTAGGATTATCTACACCAGAATGAGCATCTAGCCAAAAAGTAATTGGTTTATCAAGCCCTTTAATCAGCTGATACAAATGCTTTCCAGAATCTCCTTGTACCACATGAACATTACTATTTTCTTTAAACATTTTTGCAACATTGTCCACATTGTTCTTTATAAGCTCCATAGAATATATTTTCGGAAATTTAGCTCGCAACGCATATCTTATTCCTAGTCCATCATAGGTACCCGTTTCAACAAAATAGTAGTTGGGAAATTCTTCAAACCCAGCAGGGGAAATATTGGCATTTGCTATTCCCGTAGATAACAAAAATAATAAAATCGATGTCTTCATGAGATTTCCTTTTGTGGTTATGATTGCACAAACTCTTTTTGAGCATATGCAGGATCAAGTGGTTGATACGATTCTTTACGTCTTATGATTCTTTCGTATGCAAGTTGCGTTCGTAAATGTTGTCGAAAATCATTAAGCGGATTTGCCTGATTATAAATATAAATAGCTTGATCGATAAACTTAATACGACCACTCGCCATTTCCAGCATTGGAAACATAAAACATTGATCCCATGCAACAGAATAAAATGCACCATCTATCATCATGTCTTCTGCTTTTATCTTCTTAAAAAGACCGGCATAAAAAGTACGCATATGGGAAGTAAACCACTCTTCTTTACGATAGCTATGTGCTGCTATTATGCCTTCCGGCATTGGATGGCATATCCCCCAAGCATTTTGAGGAAATGTTTTAAATTGGCCATACGTAAGCCATACATTAGGATCATCATATGCCCGGTTAATAATTTGAAGCACATCGGTTTTACCTAATGGCATCCAATCATCACCATCATACGTGCACACTATCGCTTTATCTGGGCAGGAATGAATAGCCTCAAATAAATTCTGCATCGCCCCTTTTCTTTCACTGTTGCGAATTAAGGTCACGCGATGCTCTTGTCCCATCTTTTTAATATAATTTTTCACCAATTCATACGTAGCATCCTGAGAGCAATCATCAACATAAATGATATGATAATTGCTATAATTTTGAGCGAATAACGTACCTAGATTTCTTTCATACCATTGACTATTATTATATGAAGGAATCACGAGTACAATATATTTTTCGCCATTAATTATTTTTGCATCTTGTTTTATTACATGCGGCGTATGAGTAAATGCCATAATAAGCATCGCACTAAAAATCGCTCCAAGAGAAAGCAGAGCTCTCATTTTTTTAATCATAGCTACAGCCCTTTTTCAATTCCTTTTCCATTATTGTGAAATAGATACTGTTTCGATTTCAGCTCATTCAGCTCATGCTCAACCATCTCTTTCACCAATTCAGCAAGATCAACCTTAGGCTCCCACCCTAGCTCTCTTTTTGCTTTTGATGCATCCGCAATTAAAAGCACTACTTCCGCTGGCCGAAAGTATATAGGGTCCACAAATATTAAATCTTTCTTTGCTTTAACATCATATCCTACTTCATCAATTCCTGATCCTCGCCATGCAATTTCAATTCCTAGTTCTTTAAATACAAGCTCCACAAATGTGCGAACAGAATACTTTTTGCCCGTGCCAATTACAAAATCATCAGGCTTATCTTGCTGTAGCATAAGCCACATAGCTTCCACATAATCACGCGCATGCCCCCAATCTCGCTCTGCATCAAGATTTCCAAGATGTAACCTACTTTGCAACCCCAAATGAATGCGTGCGGCTGCTCGTGTAATCTTTCGCGTTACAAATGTTTCTCCCCGCATCGGTGATTCATGATTGAAAAGAATGCCATTACAAGCAAAAATGCCATAGCTTTCACGATAATTTTTAGTAATCCAATAAGCATACAATTTTGCCACCCCATAAGGGGATCGTGGATAGAATGGAGTTTCTTCATTTTGTGGAATAGTTTGCACTTTACCAAACATTTCACTCGTTGACGCCTGATAAAATTTTGTTTTATTCGTAAGCTTTAGAATACGAATGGCCTCTAAAATACGTAACGTCCCCATAGCATCAACATCTGCCGTATATTCTGGTAATTCAAATGATACTTTTACATGGCTCTGAGCTGATAAATTATAAATCTCATCCGGTTGAATTTCTTGAATAAGGCGAATTATATTTGAAGTATCGGTTACATCCCCATAGTGCAGAATGAAATGTCTTTTTTTTCCATTCTTATGTTGTGCTTCTTCGTAAATACCATCAATTCGCTCAGTATTAATACTTGATGATCTTCTTTTAATTCCATGAACAATGTAGCCCTTATTAAGCAAAAATCGAGAAAGGTATGCTCCATCTTGTCCCGTAACTCCTATAATAAGTGCAACTTTATTCTCAGCATTCATAACGCCACATAATAGTAATAATAAACTTAAATAATATATTTTGTGCATTTCATGGGCTCTTTTTCATAAATATGTTATTTAGCTCACACCAAGACACCGTTTCTCGCAATCCATCTTTAAGAGAAGTTGATGCTTGCCAACCAAGCTCTTTCATTCTATCCACATTAAGCAATTTTCTAGGAGTCCCATCCGGCTTACTAGTATCATACGCGAGATGTCCCTCATAGCCCACCACTTCTTTAATCATTTGAGCTAGATCAGCAATCGTAATATCTTTTCCTGTGCCAATGTTCACTATTTCATTGCCATCATAATGATTCATCAAATACACGCAGGCCTCAGCCAAATCATGTACATATAAAAATTCTCGATAAACGCACCCTGTTCCCCATATCTCAACTTTAAGGACATTATTTCGTTTTGCTTCTACACATTTTCTAATCAAAGCAGGAATTACATGGGACGTCTCAAGATTAAAATTATCATTGGGGCCATAAAGATTAGTAGGCATTACAGAAATGTATTTCGTTCCGTATTGGCGATTATAAGATTCGCATAGCTTCAGTCCCGCTATTTTCGCAATCGCATACGGCTCATTCGTTTTTTCTAGCTCACTCGTTAGCAAATATTCTTCTTTAATTGGTTGGGGACAACTACGTGGATAAATACAAGAAGAACCCAAGAAAAGCAACTTTTTTACGCCAGCCTTATATGCCGCATCAATCAAATTAATTTGAATCGCTAAGTTATCATAAATAAAAGAAGCTGGCTGTGTACTATTGGCTAAAATGCCTCCTACCTTAGCAGCAGAAAGAAAAAGATATTCTGGACGCTCTATATCAAAAAATTTCTTCACTTCCGCTTGATTTCTAAGATCAAGCTCTGAATGAGAACGTGTAACGATATTAGTGTATCCCTTTTTATGTAGCTGCTCCAGAATAGCCTTTCCAACCAAGCCGTTGTGTCCCGCTACATAAATTTTTGCATTTTTATCCATGGTAGCTTCCATTAAAAAGGGAAATAAAAGTATCAAAAAAAGAGCTGTTATATCGCTTTTCACATCATCTCCTACAAATATTCCACTAGCTGGCTTCGCTTAAGATAAGCAACGACATCCCGTACTTTTTCGGCATCTTCTCGTTTTGAAATCAATAAAGCATCTGCAGTTTCAATAACGCACAGATCATTCACTCCCACAAGAGCAACCAGCTTATTTTCAACATCAATTAAATTATTGTGTGATTCAACAGAAATAACACGCGGCAAGCTATCCGCATCCTTCTTTTTAATAGATAAAAGTATATCAAGGTTGCCCACATCACACCACGAAAAGTCCACTGGTCGTACCCAAACACGATTACTTCTTTCAATCACTGCACAATCAACAGAAATAGAAGTAATTTCTTCGTACTTCCTATTTCCTTCTTGATACTGCATTACTTCTTCGTAAAGATCCGATGCTACATTCTTAAACTCCTCAATAAATACCGATACTTTGCCCACAAACATACCGATGTTCCAAAGCATGTGAGGCTGCTGGATATAATTTTGCGCAATAGACAGAGATGGCTTCTCATGAAACCGTTCCACTAGAAAAACAGGCTTGTGAGCACTTTCCTGCACATACTCTATATATCCATATCCCATGGCGGGAAAGGTTGGACGAGCACCACACAAAACAATAGCATCATGCCTTGAAGCAAATGCGATAGTTTGCTCTAGCTGGTCCCTAAAAAGTTCATAATCGTTTTCCGGAATATAAGGATCAGCAGGAACAAAAACCACGACCGCTTCAGGATCCTTTTTATAGAGCTCTAAGCAAGAGACTAAAACTGCTGGTCCAGTATTTCGTGCTGATGGCTCTACTACAATATTACCCAACAAATCTCCCGCTGTTTTTGCAAATTGCTTTGAATGCACCTGTGAAGTAATACCCCAAATATTTTGACTTTCTATCAAACCAGAAAGCCTATCAATTGATTGCTCAAGCAAACTTTTTGATGTTCCCACGGACAAAAACTGCTTAGGGCTATCTTCTCGACTCAGTGGCCACAAACGAGTCCCCACTCCTCCTGCCAAAATCATTCCATATACATGCATGCTTTCCCTTGCTGCATCAACAGTGAACCCCATCAGAAAAAACAAGAATATCGTAACATGCCTCATAACTCTTTTTTCCCCCCGCCTTCACAGGCTAATTTATCAATAAACAAAGTAACTTCTGCTACCATGCGTAAATATTCAACATCAATGAGTTGTTCCTTCTTCGGTGTTTGTAACGAATTAAAAAAGTCTGAAATAAAAAGTTCATATCCGCGATCTGGCTTACTCAACGTTTCGTTAAACCAAGATGAAAGCCCAAAGCCATATAACTCTTTGTAATCTTGCATTAAGATAGATTTCCCATCATAAAAAAGCTCCATTCTATCACTTCCCATATCAATATGACCAAGCGTGGTGTACAAAAAAGAGCAAACAGATCCATCACTAAAGCTCATATGTGCTGTGAAATTATCAGTAGGAAAGATATCATCTCGAGAAGAATGCATCGCTTCAACTGAAATTGATACTGGATGACCACCCACAAGATAACAAAACAGATCTACTATTTGGCATGCATCTCCAATAATTCTACCGGCTCCCATTTCCCCATGTACACGCTGCTCTTTGCGAAAGAACTCCCGGTTTATGCGGTAATGCGCAATGATAGGAGTTTTTCTTTTAATAACCATCTTTTTTATTTTTTGGGCAAACGGCGAAGATGATAAGCCATAATTAACGGCAAAAGGAACCTGTTTATGTTTTTCTAAAAAAGAGCACAATCGTTGAAGCTGAAAAAAATCAGTTGCCATTGGCTTTTCAAGAAGCACAGCCTTACCATTTTGCAAAGCTTTAAGTGCTAAATCTACATGGAAAGCATATGATGAGGAGATCACCACGGCATCGATGCTATCTCTAACAAAAAGATCATCTAGTTTCGTAGCTGCTTTTGCAACATTATACTTTTTTGCAATAGGCATAGCTTTATTCATATCTGAATCAGCTACTGCATAAAGGCATACCTGCTTTAGCTTATCAATTTCGGGAATAACAAATTTTTGAGCAAAATCTCCCATCCCAAGCATCCCTACGCGAATAAGATCCGAAACTGCAGGAACAAAGCGTATATCGTCATTTTTTATTTGAGGATCTTCTACTAGATTTGCATTGTTCGAGCGCTTAGATACAGCAAACTGATCATAAGAAAGAACGCAACCAACAATCTGTTTTTTTTCTATACGCTGATATACATCTTTTATTTGCTTGTAATCAATTTGTTCTTGCGTGAACAGACTAACATGTAATTTTTCAGATTCAATCAGCTCAAGACAGGCTTGCATGTTACGCGTAGTCGTCCATCTTTTGTCTGAAAATGAAGTACAGGGAGCATCAAAACTATCCATGTTATCGCCACTAAAAAGAACGTCTATATCTTTTTGCATCGCCTCAGCTTGAAAAAGAGCATCTTGCGCATCAAGTAAAACAATTTTCCCTTTATTACGCGTTATATTAGAAGCAGTTTGCGCATGAATGGCTGATTGATAAGAAATAAAAACAGTGTCTACACCATGTCTTTCACTTAAAAGATCTATCTCTTTCTCAACATCATCCTGCTGAAAATTATATACAACGCTGCATCCCAAGCTTTTTGCGAGATCAATACGAGACTGTTCTGTATCAATACCTATTACCCTGCATCCAGCTTGCTTTGCAAGCTGTACAATAAGCAGGCCCACTGCATCAAGCCCCAAAACACAGATCGTCTCACCGATTTGCACCTGAGCTCTTCTAAGTGCTTGCATGCCACGCGCTGCAAGCGTAGTAAGGCTCGCTTCCTTTAAATATTTCTTATTATTAATCTTCACTGCACATTGCTCAGGTATACAAATCAAATCAGTATAAGGAGAACTTCCTGGATCAACACAGGCAACATAATCGCCTGGTGCCAGTTTTTTCACTTTCTTACCTACGGCAATCACATGCCCAGAGCAGGCATACCCAAAACTCGATTGAAAATCTTTTTTTAACAAAAAGGCTTTCTTTGAGCTCACAACAGCATGCGCTGCAACCGCTTCTAAAACTCGTTTGATTTTATGGGGTACGTTGCTTAAAAATCCTTCCCCTTCATTAAAAAGGGAGAGGTTCGTGGATTGGGAGATGTAAGCGAAATGAATAGAAACCAAAACAGAATAATCATGTAACAACGGCTGCGCTAGCTCTTTTACAACAAGGTTTCCCTTGTCCAAAAATAATTGCCTCATAAAATCCCTTTTTTTTCTTTATGCAGCGTCTATATCTTCACCTTGTTGATTTGCGATAAAGAAATCCATCATACTACGTGCCGGCCAAAAAATCTCATCTTCATTTGCCCCAGCATCCGCCTCATATAAAACACCACAAAAATCCAATATTTTTTTGGATAAAAGAATTTTTTTGTCAATTAATTTGAATCTGTCATGGGCTACCAAAAACACCACAATATCTGAATACTCAAGTCCATCAATCAAGCTTACAGCTTTATCACCAAAATAACGCTTCATCTGTGCTGTATCCACATGAGGATCGGTAACAGTAACATTCATCAGGCTATTTTGAACCAAGAATCGTGCAATTTTTAATGCAGGCGATTCTCGTAAATCCTCAACATTCGGCTTATAACTCACTCCAAGAAGATGAACTCTGCAATCACCACTGTTCTCTTTTTGCCAATCATCTATCGCCCGCTTAATCTGCTCTATTACTTCATCGGGCTTATCATCATTCACTAACCGTGCTGCCTTAAGAAGCTTAGTTTGCTCCGGAAATGTTTCAACTAAAAACCATGGATCAACCGCAATACAATGTCCCCCAACACCACAAGTAGGACGTAAAATATTTACTCGAGGATGCTTATTCGCAAGAGAAATAACTTCATAAGGATTAAGCCCAATTGAATCTGCCATAGATCCCACTTGATGTGCAAAAGCGAGCTGAGCATCTCGAGAACTATTTTCAACCAATTTTACCATTTCTGCAGCTTGGCAACTCGTAGAATACAGCCTCCCCTTCACAAATGGCGCATAAAATTTTCGAGCTGGTTCAAGAGAATTTTTATTAAAGCCACCGATAATTCGATCGTTTGCAACAAGCTCATAAAAAATATTTCCCGGCAAAACTCGTTCAGGGCAATGAGCAATAAAAAAATCTTCTCCTGGAGTAAAGACGGTTTTTTCTCGCATATATTTCGCAATTTTTTGCGTACAACCCACAGGAATAGTCGATTCAAGTATCACCGTATCACCAATCTTTAATACGGTACAAATTGCATCAACTGCATGATAGACGTAACTTAAATCAGCCTTTTTGTTTTCCGTAATCGGCGTAGGTACTGCCACGACAAAGTAGTCTGCCGCCTGGATGATCGTTGATGCACTAAATTTTTTATTCCCTAGAACATACTGCAGCTTTTCATACGCTTCCGGCTCATGAATAATGGGATCACCCTTATTAATCTTATCCACTCGTTGCGAATCAATATCATATCCTAGAGTATCATATCCGCTCTCTGCAGCCACGATAGCTGTAGGCAAACCAATGTACCCAAGGCCAACAATGCATACTCTCTTCACGCTTGTATCCCTTATTATTGGCTCAATAATTTCTTGCTTCGGAATAGAAATGTGCTCAACTCCCTGTAGTAGTCGATCATATTGTGCCTGAATAAAAGCAACAATCTTTTCAGCAGCATGTCCATCTCCATATACCTGAGCTATCTCCTGTTTCACATTGCGCTGTCGCGATGCAGCCCACTCAAAACCGGCTCTAATAGCATCAGGATCACTTCCAACAACCTGAGCGAGCCCAACCAATACACCTTCCATGCGTTCCGTTTTTTCACGCAAAACAATAACCGGTTTTCCTAGACTTACCGCCTCTTCTTGAATACCACCAGAATCAGTCAGAATATAGGTTGCCACATCAAGCAAATAAACTACCTCTTTGTAGCTTATCGGCTCGCAAACATATAGATTTGGAATATTAAAAAGACCAGCATTTCGCACCGCATGTATAACTGATGGATTTGGATGAAAAGGATAAAACCAAACAGTCTCAGGATGAGAAATAATCCACTCTTTTATCGTATATAAAATTTGATCTATAGGGCCATTAAAAGATTCACGGCGATGCATCGTAAGCAAACCGATTTCTTTATCTTCTGCTTGGGCTTTTAGCACTCTCTCTTTTATATCAGAACGAATCTCAACTGCCTTAGTTTGTAGCTTATCTTTAATGTTATGCAGTGCATCAACAATCGTATTACCGGTACAAAATATCTGATCACGGCGCACGCCATGAGCAAGCAAGTTGGCCACAGCAGAAGCAGTTGGCGCAAAATGATATGTAGCCACCATACTGATTACACGCCTATTCATTTCTTCAGGAAAAGGAAGTTTTACATCATCAGTACGTAGCCCTGCTTCAACGTGTGCTACCGGTATATTTAAATAAAAAGCTGCTAATGAAGCAGCCATAGATGATGTTGTATCCCCTTGGACTATAACCAGCGCCGGCTGCACCGCAAGAAAAACCTCTTTTGTTTTCTGCAAAACCGCTTGCGTTACGTAAAATAGATCTTGCCCTTGACGCATAATATCAAGCGTAATGTCCGGCGTAATACCAAAAAGATCAAAGACTTCATCAAGCAAATGCGTATGCTGCATCGTTGAACAAAGCAAAGTAGAAATGCCTGCACGCTTAAGCGCATGATACACAGGAGCCATTTTAATACCCTCTGGCCGGGTACCAACAATAAGCACTATCGGAGATTCTTGGAGCTCTGGCATACATTACTTTCGCGACATAATAAGATCTGACTTTACAAGTGAAACACTTTAGCATATTACCTAGTATTGGCAAGCTCAACTCTATGATTAAACAGTAGGAATTTAGATGACATTAACTCTTTCAAACAAGCAATACATTGCACTTTTTAGCATCGCTTTTTTTTTACGAGCACTGCTCTTTCTCTTTCTTATTCAACCCAATGGCTTTTATAAGCAAGCAGATAGTATGGATTATCACAACAGCGCATTGAGTATCGCTACAGGTAACGGCATGCATCGTATCGATACGAAAGAACCGATTTTTTGGCGTACGCCCGGTTATCCCCCCTATCTTGCTTTTTTTTATAATCTTTGCGGTTTAAAAAGTGCACGGTTTGAAGATAACGCTACCGCCCAAAAATATTCAATCTGGTTACAAATTATTCTATCCTCCTTCATTCCGATCATCTTATTTTTTCTCGCCTATGCCCTTACTCAGACATACGCCATCTCTATCATTCTTGCCTGGCTTTCGGTATTCCACCCTGGCATTGTGCTTTCAAGTACCTATTTACTCACAGAAGGGCTCGCACTTATCTTTTTCTATCTCTTTCTCGCCCTTCTTTATCAATGCCTAAGCGCAGAAAAAAGAAACAGTGTCCTTATAAGTATCTGCGGTGCTGCCATCGCACTAAGTGCGTATACTTGGATGCGTCCAATGGGAGAATTTATTGGCTGCTTTACCACGATTTTAATTATCGCTGGCACTGTAGGCGATTGGAAACAAAAAGTTGGTCGCGGTTTTGTATTTGGTTTTCTATTTTTTACAACGCTCGCCCCTTGGTATGTGCGTAACTATTCACTCACTGGTGAATGGTTCTTTTGCCCAACCATCGGCACATACCTCAACTGCTTTTCAGTTCCAAAAATTTTACGTAGAACGCTCAATAAACCGATTGAAGAATGCTTAAAAATATCGCAACAAGCTGCCGGAAAAGCAACGCATCAAAAGCGATTACAGCTACGAAACACTGGACTGCATGTAAGTAATACTGTATGCAAAGATGTGGCATATCCAGTGATTAAGAATCACCCCTTTTACTTTGCTTATGATTGGATCAGCGAAGCTATAAAAACCACTTTTGATTTATATAGCTATCAGCTTATCCCCATGGTGAACGGATCCTATTGGTATGATCCAATAGAAGAGTATCTACCAGAAAAAATTGCTGCCTGCTTATGGACACACCAAATGCCATGGTATGGCCGTGTACTGTGTTGGCTAGAGTTTCTTTTTTCCATTTTTATATGGATGGGACTATTTGGCGGATTATGGGTATTTATCATTCGGCCACTCGTTAATAAAGCTGCGGTTATATCTTTTGCACAAAGCATGATGCGTTCTTGGCTTTTGGTGATACCAATGATTGGTATAGTGATTGGTATGACGGGTGGCTTTGGATATGCCCGTTTGCGCTTACCAGCTGAACCACTTATGCTCATCCTTTCATTTTCTTTTTGGTATTGGCTTTATCTTCGATTTTATAAGGACACAAATAAATGAAAAAGCTTTATGCTCCATGGCGAGGAGAGTACACCGCCAGCACCGTTCGCGTAACAGATAAAAAAGACTGTGTATTTTGCGATGTATTTAAAGAAAAAAAAGATAGCAAAAACTTTATTTTAAAACGATTCAAAGATAACTATATTATTCTCAATCGATATCCTTATAATGCAGGCCATCTACTTGTTATACCAACAAAACACATAGCAAACCTTTCTGATCTTTCCGAATCAGCCCGCTCAGAACTCATGGACCTGCTTGCTGTAAGCGAAAAACTACTGCGCAATTCACTGAAAGCAGAAGGTATAAACATAGGCCTAAATCAAGGAAAAGCTGCTGGCGCTGGCATTCCGAAGCATCTTCATTTTCATGTACTTCCCCGCTGGCAAGGGGATACCAACTTTTTACCGGCCCTCGCAGAAACTAAACAAATATCATTCGATTTAAATAAAATATATAAACAATTGAAAGCAGCTCTCGATGAATTAATATGATCAAGCGATACTCAAACATTGCCTCCTTGCCGCCCACAAAGCTTTGGCTTCTCAATTATGGTTTTAGCGAGCTAACTTGCTGGAGTAAAAAAATCCACCTACACTAACAAAAAACCTTTAAGGATGCGTTAACTATGTCATACCACCAAAAACTATCCCTGCGATCTGCAGTTTTTATTAATATAAATATTATGCTCGGTTCCGGTATTTTTATTAATAGCACTCTTCTTGCGAAATACGGCGGAGTAGTTGGCGCAGCCTGTTATCTTTTAGTTGGACTTCTCATGCTCCCTCTCATTATGTCGATAACTAAGCTACTTACTTTTTACCCCTCTGGTGGATTTTATATATTTGGCAGCAAAGAAATTCATCCCTATGCCGGATTTGTGAGTGCTTGGAGTTATACCACTGGCAAGCTTGCTTCAGCCGTTATTATTACACAAATCGCCGTTCTTCTTATTCAGCAAGTGATCCCCATTCTTGCAGTTATTCCACCGCTCGTTTTCAATGGAGGAATAATAATGCTCTTTATATCTCTAAATATGCTTGATATGCAAACTAACAGCTCAATTCAATCTTGGTTTTTTGGTTTAAAAATTATACCTATATTGTTTGGCATTCTATCCGGCCTTTATCTTTTTTCTCCACACCACATTTCATTCGAATCAATTGATTTGAGCAGTATTCCAATCGCACTGCCTCTCGTTCTTTTTGCAATAGCAGGATTTGAAGCTGCATGTTCACTAAGTAGCAAGATTGAAAATGCTGAAAAAAATGCCCCTAAAGCCGTGCTCTATTCTTACGGCTTTGTTATCTGCGCAACAACACTCTTTCAGTTCATGATATATGGTGGCCTCGGATCGACTCTTGCTGCCTTACCCGATTATCGCTACCTGTTTCCAACTTTAATCCAGAACATCCTTCCAAACGCACAGAAGTTTGGCAATAACCTAGCCAACTTGATTCATCTCGCCATTGCCTGTTCAGCCCTAGGCGGAAGCTATGGCATCATTTTCAGTAATAATTGGAATGTCTATATCTTAGCTCAGCATAAGCATCTTTTTGGTTATAAAAAGCTCATTAAACTAAACCGTTACAACATTCCAATGTTTTGTGTTTTGGTAGAAGGATTCATTTATCTATTATTTTTGATCATTTCCAACGGTAGCCAAATTCAACTACAGCAACTTGGTGCACTTGGACCCACTATAGCATACGGCATAAGCGCACTTTCTTTATGGTTTGCAGTAAAACGAAAAACAATTAATACCACTCCCATCATTCCGTTACTCGGCATAGGAAGCTGTTTAATCTTATTCAGCTCTGCGATATATAGCTTGATTAGGTTTGGCATGCATTCACTATTCCTATTTACAATATTATGGGCTCTAGGCTCAGCAATGTTCTGGCTTAACTTTAAAGACTATTTATCGGATCTTAATCGTGATCAAAGCAAGCATGCATAGAATAATAGAAATAATCGCAAAACGTACAGTGATCTTAGCCTCTTGCCAACCCAGCAACTCAAAATGGTGATGCATGGGCGCCATACGGAATATCTTTTTTCCGCGTAATCTATAAGATCCTATCTGCAGAATAACTGAAATTGTTTCTGCCACAAATACACCCCCGGAAAGAGCTAGCAATAGCTCCTGCTTTGATGAAAGCGCCATGAAAGCAAGAGCTGCGCCAAGCGCAAGAGATCCAACATCTCCCATGAAAATTTGAGCTGGATACGTGTTGTACCATAGAAAACCCATCGAAGCCCCTACCAAAATAGCACCAATAACGGCAATTTCAGCACTACCCGCAAAAGGCAGATGAAGATAATCTGCTAAACGCATGTTGCCAGCCACATAGCAAAGAATAGAAAAAATAAAAAAGTTGGGCATAAGAGAGCCAATAGCCAGGCCATCAAGCCCATCAGTTAAATTAACCGCATTACTTGCCCCAATAATGATAAAAATCGCCCATACAATAAAAAGCCGTCCTAAATTGGGCTGAAGCCATTTCAAAAAAGGAAACGTAATGGTTGTTTGCATAGTTCCAGAGAACGCCCAAAGTAATACCACGATAAAAGCAACGAATAGCTGCAAAATACATTTCATGCGGGCGCTTATTCCTTTAGAGCTTTTAATTTTTGCCCAATCATCCCATGCGCCAATAGCACCAAAGCCAAGCATCAGCACAAGCATTAGCCAAACTATTGGCCTTGAAAGATCGCACCAAAGCATCGTATTGAAAAGAACCATGGAAAGAATAAAAATACCCCCCATTGTTGGTAGGTTATCCTTAGCGCGATGGTTCTCAGGCGTGAACTCCCGTGCCTTTGAGCGAAAAAGCTTCTTTGAAAGATCAATAAACCAGCTTCCAGTAATAAACGAAAAAAGCAACGTGCTTAGTATGCCAGCCATAATGCGAAAACTTACATAGTGAACCACATTCAATGCATGCCAATAAGGTTGCAAATAAATAGCCAGATGATATAGCATGCGTTCCTTTCCAAATGGAATATATTTAAGGTTGTATTCAACTTTTTGATAAAATTTCTACTGGCTAGAATAACCAAAAGATCGATTTAATCAAGGCTTTCGGGGGGGCTTGCAAGAATTTCATTGATCAAGTAAATTAATTACTTATTGTTATAAATTTTGAATCAAATACCATGCTTTATGATGGAGGAGCAATAATCATGAGACATTCCACAATTAAGCATAAAGTAATAAAATTAACAGCTTTTCTTGCGTTAGTCTGCAGTTCACTCATCTCAACATCATTGCAAGCTGTAATTCCACCCGGTCAGCTCACCCAGGCTGAACAAGATCTTCTTCTTGTTGAAATGGGAAAAATCAAAAATTATCTCGGAAATATCATAACAGACACTAATAACTTATTCTCAACAAAAGATAACTTCGCTATAGATCTTAAAAAGCTTCAAGCACACCGAGATGAAATAAAGGCCATTGCAGCCAATGCTCCCTTAGGAGGTAGCTCGCAATTTGCCCAATTTATATTCAAAAGCAACAAAGCCCTTACAGAAAAACTTAGAGATGCTCAGGTCGTATGGGTAAGCGCATTAGAAAAGAAAACTCTTCAAGCCATCGATGCCGTTTCAAGCCTTATGGATACTCTTTTTGATCGTTCAAAAGCACAGCTCCTTGGAGGAAACAATGCCATGTTGGAAGGCTTAAAGGGGGCATTAACCAGAGAAGGCTATGAGGGGCTTAGTAAGCTCGCACATAGCATTTATATTGATGTAGACTATGTTTTTTTCTTCCATGCCAGAACAAACATTTTCGAAGGATCTATAAGAGATAGAATGCAAGCTTTAGGAAAGCACTTAACGAAATTTAAAGGCTTTTCTGGCTCTATAACCATCTCAATGCTCTCCAAATTCATTTGGGCGCAAACACCCCCCCCAGCACCCAAGCCTTAAATAAAGTCAGCCTCTCTAAAGAAGCCCTTTAAATAGGCTATATAAAAGCCCCCTCAAGGGGTCAAAAATCTATCAATAATCGCTCTGAGAGCGTTGATATATAGGCCTTTTGATCAAAGAAAAGCTCTGTTATATTATAGTATATGAATAGGGAATATTTTATAAACCCTCGTAAATGGAGGAATTTCATGAAGAATTTCAACTTTTCCCTTAAAAAAATCGTAGTCGCTGTAGCACTGGCTGGCGCTCCAATTATGATTCCCGCTCAACTTAAAGCCAACGAGATAGAAAATAACAAGCCTCTTATTGCCCAAAAGCTTGATTCACTTTCTAAGGCGATCAAAGAGACAAAAGATCTTAACAGAAAGCTTTTTTCATGTGCTACTAAAAAAGATGAGATGACCGGTATTAAAGGACAAATGAAAGACTCATTAAGCAAAATAAATGCAATGGCACAGAATCTTGCAAATCATCACGATGACCCTATAACTGCAACACTAGCAAGCATTGCGACTGAGCTCAACGGATTTCTAATAGACTGGAATAACATTATCCAAGAACCAAAAATATATACTGCTAAAATGGCCGCCGTGGTGAATAATTATGCTACAAAGCGTGATGCAAAAATCAGAACACAACTCATACAGCTTAAAGATAAGCTAGAAAACGAAAGTAACCAAATAGGTCTTGTTGCGCTTAAAGAGCTTTTAAATCATATCGATGCCCTTTTAACTCTCGACTACAAAGCGTTAGGCCATGCCTCTGAAACGAGTATGGTGATAAATCTTATCCCAAAAGGATTTACGTTCACAAGAACACCAATCATACCTATTGCCTCCTATTCCCCTCTACTTACATTGTAAATAAAATTCAAAAAAGGCTCCGATAATTCGGGGCCTTTTTTTTGTCCTATATTGCCTTTCTAAGGCTCTAATGATACCATTAAAGCTATGAATAAAAACTATGACAAATTTGATGTGATTATTATCGGTGGCGGCCATGCCGGCATAGAAGCTGCTCATGCTGCTGCTAAGCTCGGATCGCGCACGCTGCTGCTCACGCTCAAAGCTTCTACAATCGGCTCCATGCCATGTAATCCAGCTATTGGTGGCATAGGCAAAAGCCATTTGGTGTTTGAGATAAGCGCACTCGGCGGCCTCATGCCAAAGCTTGCAACGAAAACGTATCTGCAAGCTCGCATGCTTAATACAAGAAAAGGCCCTGCCGTTCAGGGCATTCGTCTTCAAATTGATAAATATAAATATAATAAGCTTGCAAGCGAGACAGTACAAAAAATTAAAAATCTCACGATAGTTGAAGATAGCGCTGATAGTATACTCACTGGTAAGAACAACGCCGTTGAGGGGGTAATCACCGAAAGCGGCAAAACGTTCCTGGCTTCAGCGGTGGTTATCACTACCGGTACCTTTTTAAATGGTCGGATGCATGTAGGAGATGCAGTTACCAAAGGCGGCCGCATCGGCGAAACTGCAGTAACCAATCTTTCAACATTTATTCATAGTATGGGCATCAAACTCGGACGCCTCAAAACAGGTACTCCTCCTCGCCTATTGCAATCTTCTATCGATTTATCAAGCATGGAACGTCAAGATCCTGATCAACTTAAATTCTTGTTTGAGTTTGCAATGCACAAATCAGATAGCACGCATCCGTGTTACATAACCCACACAAATAGTAACACACATAAAATCATTGCCGATAATCTTCACCGATCCCCATTGCGTACCGGTAAAATAACTGGTGGCGGTCCACGCTACTGCCCATCAATCGAAGATAAAATCGCCCGCTTTCCAGATAAGCAATCACATCACGTGTTTGTAGAGCCTGAAGGTGCGGAATGTAACGAAGTATATCCCAATGGCATTTCCACTTCTATGCCAATCGATGTGCAGGAAGATTACATTCACAGCATTAAAGGCTTTGAAAACGCAATCATTACAAAACCAGGCTACGCCGTGGAGTACGACTTCGTGCTTCCTGATCAGCTTAAGCAGACTCTCGAGCTAAAAAGAGTTCCCGGCCTTTTTCTCGCTGGCCAAATTAATGGTACCACTGGCTATGAAGAAGCTGCTGCGCAGGGAATCATTGCGGGCATAAATGGCCATCTGAAAGCCAACAATTTGCCGCCTTTTATTTTGGACAGAAATGAAAGCTATATTGGCGTAATGATCAATGATCTCACCACCATGGGAGTTGATGAGCCCTATAGAATGTTCACCTCCCGCGCTGAACGAAGATTAATTTTGCGCCAAGATAACGCGTTTTTACGCCTCACCGAAAAGGCATACAACCTCGGCATGATTGATGAGGATTTGTATCAAGCTTTTTGCAAAGAGAAAATTGCTATTGAGTCGCTACTTGAAAGACTTCGCAGCGAATATAATACAGCAGACTTGATGCGGCTTTATGGCGAGGATACTAAAGCTCTTGAAAAACTTAATGAGAAAGAAGGCCTTGGTATTTCTGATCGAGCGCTTCTTACCGTACATGCAGAAATTAGGTATGAGCCATATATCAAACGAGAAAATCTTCAGGTGGAGCGTGCGAAGTATCAACAATCAATCAAAATACCAAAAAATCTTGTATATAAAGACCTACCCGGCTTATCCACAGAACTCCAGCAAAAGCTTTCTAAGCACATGCCTGCCACTATAGCAGACGCTGCGCTCATTCCAGGAATGACTCCCGCAGCAATCAATCTTCTTATTTTTAAAACCAGACGTGGCTAACGTTCAACTAGCCACTACTTTTTTCGATACCAATTCACAGGGTGTTTAAGAACAAAAAAGCTGAATTTACCTATAGGCTCAAGAATCGTTCCTGCTACCATATAAGCGGGACTGAGCTTAGCGGCAACAGCATCAGTGACTTGATTACCTTTTTCAAGGGCTATTTGTGTGCTTATCTGCACCTTCTCATTAATCTTACGTGCAATTTTTCGTTCAATAGCTGCTTCAATTTTAATTTGTTCTGGCCCCGGATGATCGATCTTTTCAACAATTATATCAACTAAATCGTTCTCATAAAAACACTTTACACTATCAATCTTTTTTTGGATCATATGCAATGTTTTATAAATACTCCACTTTGCAACGCCAGCAATACCAAGCAAAATAATTACATTACGATACCATCGAAAATTTTTCTTAGCTTTTTTACGCTGTTCTTTAGAGCACTTTTTGGTGTATAAACCGTGATAATAAAACAGAACGCTGTCTTTGAAATAGCTTTTGAATCGATTAGTATAATTGGTTATGCAAGCAAAATGAGCCTTCTGCTTTATGCGCGAAGGCTTGGCAATAGACAACTGAAAAAAAATGAATGAAAAGAACAAGACAGATTTAAAGTCTAATTTCATAGCTCAATTTTCTATATAATTTTATCTATTTAGAGTATAGCTAAGGTAAAAAGGGCCACTTTTTTTCGCATATCTCTTTCTCAAGTATAGAAATATAGAAGGTAATGCAGTCGTACCTTTATCATGAACTAAAAAGCAGCCCTGTTGCTTATCGTTTATCATATCATTATAGCATACAAAGTTAAAAGCCCTTATTCTAGCTACTAAATCTACTGATGTTTAATATATAGCTTTATAGCACTTTCATGCATTTACCCAACAGTTTCAACAAAAAAGTCTTCTGAGCAAAATTATCTTCTCTGTTAATGAATAAATATATCGTCATAATCAACATTATTGCCAGGACTTATCGATAGAACATAATCCCGTAGATTCAAATAATAAGTGCAACATTTTGATATCCTAAATTATCACTATTCAT
>CAYGJB010000010.1:28497-35804 GCA_964350195.1 uncultured Pseudomonadota bacterium | reverse complement strand
GCCGCTACATTCTACACTTTGAGGTACTTATGAATTTTGGGATAGGTTCTTATATTGTTTAACCCACTGTTTATAATAATACCTCTCTGGCCATTTCTGACGGTGTGCCCGTTCATATCAAGCGTGGTATTGCTTGCAGCAATGGTGATTTGGCCAGCAACGTTTCCTGCAAGCTTATAAAATCCAGGAGTAGTGATTGCATTAAGATTGAATGGATATTCGGCAAAGCATTGCATGTTTGTGAGTAAGAAGAAAATTATCGTATAGAATTTCATTAGTTTCATTATCTCTCCTGATCAGCATAGATTACTTTTTTTAGTTCATAGCATAAATAAAAGATAAGCTACAGATTTTTTATAAGGTTTATTTGATGCAGAAATGATAAAAGCTTAATGTGACGTATTATCATTTGCACTCGAAATAGTGCGTAGTTCGTGTATTATTTGTAAATGGTTTGGATAAAAGAAAGTAATCGCTTAGCTATTAGCTTCTTGCCGTAGGCATGCTATTTATTATGAAGGGTTTTTGATGTACCGAATATACAACTTACTTTTTTTGCTGATGATGGGTGCTCATCTGTACGCAATGGAAAAATCTCCAGATGAAAATAGTTGGATTTCTGTTCGTTATCATTCTAACTGGCGAGTTGCCTATGCTTCTTTATTTGAAATAGTAGATGGAGGGCAAGGATCTTTTCGCTTTTCTACTTTGTACTTGCTGGAAAATGATGAGATATATGGGCACACAAAGGTAATAAAGAATACAGATGAAGAGTACGCAACGATAAGTGAGCCTTTATCGCCCAATGTGAAAAGCTTGCTTGAAAGAAAAGCACGTGAGCATGCACAAAATGCTCGATTAAAGGCATTATCAAAATAAGCTAATATTAAAAGGGATAGTTGAGGTTTTATGTTTAACGAGCTCATTCTTTTCATTCATATTGTAGTTATTGTGAGCATTTCTTTTGTGGCTTTGCGCTTGGGTGAATCGGCACTTGTTGGTTTATCGGCAATGCTTATGGTATTTGCCAATATTTTTGTTCTTAAGCAAATTACTCTTTTTGGCCTGCAGGCTACCTCAGCAGATGCGTTTGGGATTGGATCACTTTTGTGTTTGAATCTTCTTACTGAGCTTTATGGCAAAGCGATCGCTAAGAAAACAATTATCATTACGTTTTTATTTTCTTTTTTTTATGCAATTGTAAGTCGCATTCACCTCCTTTATATTCCGAGCGAGATTGATGTTTCTCAGATACACTTTGAACAGCTTTTTGTAGTAGCTCCGTGGCTTGTAGGCGGATCAATTTTTATTTTTGGGTGTGCTCAATCATGCGATTATCTTTTGTACGGCACTCTCAAAAGATGGTGGATTGATAGGTTTTTAACTCTGAGAAACTTTATAGCAGTGAGCGTAACGCAAGTATTTGATACAATCGCTTTTACGTTTTTTCTTTATTGGTTGGGTATTATTCAAAGTCCTATGCAGGTAACAATCGTGAGCTTTGGTATCAAGATGGTGATTATTGCTATTTCCACACCCCTCATGACTTTTTTTCTTTCATTGCATAAGCGTTTGGGCCATAGTCAGCTGCATTGATCATAGCCTAAATCCTTTGTTTCTGGTACCTTGAGGCTTATTATGAGGGGTACTATGTCTACTAAAAAACCGTTTCGATTTGAGCTTATTTATCAATCAAAAAAATCACGCGCTAGAGTAGGACGGATTCATACGCCCCATGGCAGTATCGATACGCCGAGCTTTGTGGGAGTGGGAACGAATGGGACGCTCAAATCGCTTGATTCAAAAACAGTGAGCGATATTGGATTGCAGCTCATGTTTTGCAATACCTATCATCTCATGCTCCAGCCAGGTGCCGAAACGATTAAAAAGGCGGGCGGACTTCATACATTTATGAATAGAGATATGCCGATTATCACCGATTCTGGTGGGTTTCAGGTATTTAGCCTGATGTATGGCACGGTGAAAGATGAGTTGAAAAGCAAAGGTACTAAAAAGGGCAACAATTCTGTTTTAAAAATTTCTGAAGAGGGGGTGCTTTTTCGATCGTATCGTGATGGTTCAAAAATATTGCTTACTCCGGAAACATCCGTACAGGCACAAAAAAGTTTAGGCGCAGATATTATTATTCCATTTGATGAGCTGCCGCCGTATCATATTGATAAAAAGCAACTAATTGAATCGCTTCATCGTACTCATCGCTGGGAAAAAAGATCCCTTGAAGAGCATTTAAAAAGTCCTAACGGCCAAGCCATGTACTCAGTGGTTCATGGAGGCGTCGATCCAGAGCTTCGTGCGTTGAGTGCAAAAACGCTTTCAGCGCTGCCATTTGATGGGCATGCGATTGGCGGAAGCTTGGGCAAAAATGTGCCTGAAATGATTGAAATGCTTACGCATCTTATGCCGATGCTGCCAACAGATAAGCCTAATCATCTTCTTGGTATTGGGGATTTAGTATCTCTTGAGCCAATTATCAAGCTTGGAATAGATACGTTTGACAGTTCAAACCCCACCCGCTCTGCGCGGCACGGGACTTTGTATAGCAAGAATGGCTTAGTGAAAATCACTAATGCTGCCAATAAGCTTTCTCTGGAGCCTATTGATAAGCAGTGCTCATGCTTTGTTTGCAAGCATTATTCTCGTGCTTATCTACATCATCTTTTTAAAGCAAAAGAGATGACTGCTTATCGCTTAGCAACTATTCATAACCTCCATTTTATGGTGCAGCTGATGGCTGAATATCGTGAAAAAATTATTAGTGGCCTTGTGTAACGAGAGAGATCTCTGCCGCCATTGAATATATACATGGAGTTAATTTTAAGCCCTGTGATTAATTCTATTTGAAAAAGTTTATTGATTTAGATTACTCTGACCTAATATAGTGAAAGTAAAGATTTGGCCTAAAAAAAGCAGAAGATAAGGAGAAGTTGATATGAAGAAAACTTTCACAATGGCGCTTGTACTTTTGATAAACCACAATTCTGTATTTTCACAACAGGTAGCACAGCCAACAGCTTTTGAGAAAGCTCGCCAAAAAACTAAACAGTATTGGAATTGGGTAAGGCAGAATAAAAGAAAAGTTGCTGCTGGTGCAATTGCAGCGGGAGCAGTAGGATTGGGAGGAGCTGTTGCTATTGGTGCGGCACGCCAACAAAACTTGTCAAAAAGAAATGAGCTTAACGATCAGCAATCTAATAAGCTCGTTACATTGCTATTTAAAAAATATAATCTAAGTTTAGAAGATCAGTATAAAAGAGAGCTTTTTCTAAATTTATATTTAAAAAGATGGCGATCAATTAGTGATATTATACAGAATGATGAGTGGGATCCTATTGCAGAGGTTAAGAAGAATAATAATTTTAAGGATGCTCTACGAGAAGTGCTTAAGATGATTTATCCAAGCAAAACACGTGATCCTGAGGAATTCATAAGGCTCTATTTACAAAAACACGTATAGGCAAAAAAGCTTAGTAAAAAAAGTCCCTCTATTTGCGGTCAAAAAGAAAAAAAGATTAATAAGCAAGGGGTTTTTGTATCAGATTTTTTTACTACAGCAGGTTGTAAAAAACAGGGCTAAATCGTTTTAAAGGCAATCAACACGTTTTTTGAATTGGTACCAGCAGAGGCCGGTAAAGAGGAGGCAGAATCCGGTAAGGGCTCCAATGCAGAGCCAGAAGGGTATAAAGTCTGCTGAACCAGTAATGGCTCCTTTGATGCCATCAGTGATATATATGCAGGGGTTGAAAAGAGCGATAGAGCCTAATGCAGGAGAGTAACTTTTTATGATGGCGAGTGGAACCCAAAATCCACCTAAATTTATCAATACGCTATTAAGCCTGCTCCACAAGGAACCAATATTGGCGCTGCTTTTCAATGTGCATGCTGCAAGTAGATGATATGCTGATAGGCACATTGATCCTGCAAGAAGAAGTGCTGTTACTTGAATCCAATTGGTATGAGATAAATCGATATAGCTAGGCAATAACAAACCTCCCATAGGGTAGTATGGCAGTATGATGATAAAGGTATAAAACCCAGTAAAAAAAATGCGCTGTAGCAGCACAAGAAAGGGATTGAGTAGCGTGATTTGATAATCGATAAATCGTTTATTTTCAAAATCAAACAATAATGCAATGTTTTGCTTATAGGTAAAAAGCAAAAGTATTATTAAAATGTTACCAGCAAAAAAGATGGTATTAAACTCTTTTGAGGGAGAGCTAAAATTAGCATGAGAAGCTAAAAATCCGCTTTGAATGGCAAATATAAGTGGATAGATGAGCGCGTAATTGAATGCATTATCCATAAACGTTTTTCGTTTGGCATAAAATTCACGCTTCAGAAACTGCCAGAAAATGAGGGCGGATCGTATAGCTGCTGTCATACTGGATCCAATCGTTTTTTAACCCCTATTGAAACAAACCAAATAAAAAAACCAATCCAGCACACAAGCATGCCTGTGCAATAGAGCGCTGGGATATACAACGGGCCACCTATCAAAGTGGCGCGCATACCCTCTGCGGTGTAGGTGAACGGACTTAAGAGCATTGCGTATGCAGCGTGTGGTGCAAAGGTATACACACGATACCATACGAAGAGCATAGGGCTAAGCATAATAAGAAAAGTAAGTCGGCGTGGCCATAGATTTTGCATGAACCAATCAAATTGGTAGTACAGGCTCATACCCAAAAAGAGAAGACCATAGAGCATTAAGCTAAGAATATATATTAGTAAAAAAAGAGGCCAATTTGTTGATGTTGTCTGAAATTTGGGGCCTAGCAGCGCAATGCCAATAGCAAAAAGTGGGGCAGAAATGATAAATGCTTCCATGCAAAAATAGGTGATGTATGAAGCGAAAAGCCAGCGTTTTGGCAATGGCAATGTCATACGATAATCGATAAAGCGAGTGAACTGTATATCAAAAATATTTCGTAAACCAAACCCCATGCCAAGAAACATGAGTTGCATAGCAATAGACCCTATAAAGAGTGGCGAAATAAGAATTGGAGGTATTCCCATAGTGGGAAGTAAGCCGCCATATACAATTACACTGAGTATTAGTTGTGCGCCAGCATCAATCAATGCGCCACGAAGCCGCTTTTTTATAACGCGTACATCTCTACGAACAAGAGCAAGATACGTAAAAAAATAGTTTGTATTGAATAACTCTCGCATTTCTATTTTTTTCTCTGTTCATCTTCAATAAGCTTGATAAAAATATTTTCAAGCTTATTTTCGCCGTGTTCAGCTTTGAGATGCGCAAGAGACTCGATTAAAATAACTTTGCCCTGATGCAACACACAAATACGATCTGATAAAAATTCTGCTTCATCCAAATAGTGTGTTGTGAGAATAATGGTAACTCCATGCTTTTTTAAATCTAGAATGATATGCCATAATTTTTTACGAATATCAGGATCTAATCCAACTGTTGGCTCATCTAGAAGAACAAGCTTCGGATTATGCATAAGCGCACGAGCAATTAATAAGCGTTGCTTGTTGCCCCCCGAGAGTTCATTCACATTAAAAGAGGCATAGCGCGTAAGCTCAAGCAGCTCCATGAGTTCTTGAGTGCGTTCTTTTATCTTTTTTTCTGGCATTAAGAAATAGCGCCCAGCAAATAATAGATTCTCTTCAACAGTGAGAAACATATCAAGGTTTTGTGTTTGTGGGCAGAAGCCAAGCGAATGCCGATAAGTCATTAAATCTTTATAGATAGAAACACCATTAAAAAGAATATCGCCGGATGTAGGTGGGTGTAATGTGGCTAGAATAGAGGAAAGCGTAGTCTTGCCAGCGCCATTAACGCCAAGCAAGCCAAATACTTCACCTTTGTTGATGGTCATGCTTACGTCATCAAGGGCGGTAACGGTCTTAGAATTAGAGTTATATATTTTCGAGATATTTTTGATAGATAAAAAAGGGGTAAGCATTGCATTAAGACCTTATTTTAAAAGTCTTTTTAGACTATCATGATCGATTTGCATAATCAAACAGAAGTTAACAAGGGTATTAAAGTCTTGCGTGCTGTTTATTTATTTTGTTACGGTGGCCTGGTGTGAATTTGAATCGTTTGATTTGATCGATCTAACAGAGCATTATTCAATAAAAAAATACTTGCATTAAAATTTGGCTATGCTATGAATCGTAAAGAGTAATGAATATATCTCTAACCTTTTATTCCGGAGGATAGTCGATGAGGCAGTATTTAATGGAACTCATTGGCACATTTTTTTTAACCCTTGCAGTGAGTATCACTGGAGAGCCGATCGCGGTGGGCTTAATGTTCATGGCGATGTATTACGTAGGTGAAGGCGTCTCTGGCGGATACTACAACCCAGCGCTCACAGTAGCGGCTTGGATGAGGGGTGTGCTTGCTGTTGAAGAAATGCTTATCTATGCGGGTGTTCAGTCCCTAGGGGCATTTCTTGGTGTGTGGCTTTTCAGAGCACTCACTAACAACGTATTTATGCCAGATGTAATGGCTGATTTGTCTATGGGCATGGCGATTCTCGTCGAAGTGCTTATGGCAGCAGTTTTTGCGCTTGTGCTTCTTACTGTTGCAACGTCAAAAGATTACAAAGGCAGCGTAGTAAACGGCGCTGTTATTGGTCTTACTCTAGCTGCAGTGCTTTTCGTAAGCCGTAGCATAGTAAACCCAGCAATCGCAATTGGTGCATATCTTGGTCAGCTTTTTGTTGACGGCGGTGCACTATCTCGCGAATTGCTGTTTGTTTACATCTGTGCCCCACTAGTTGGCGGCGTACTTGCAGCGCTTACTTATGATTACCTCCATCCAAAGGGTAAATAAGCGCATATTCCATTTTTTGTAGATCTAAAAAGTGCTCCTTCGGGGGCACTTTTTTATTCGGTGATAATATGGTAATATGAAGTTATGGCTAAACGCCTAGCTATAGGGTTATTTAGAGGTTATTTTACGCTTAAAATGGGGTTGTTATGAAAAAATTATCGCTTATCTTTGCAAGTTGTCTGCTCTTTATCTCTGCATCTAATAGTAATGCCGCAGATGAGGGCAAACCATCTTATCCTTCTCTCTCTATTCTTGACTCTGCTCTTCATATAGCATCTCGTGTTGGATATGCTGCTACTATAGAGCTAACGCTCAAGGCTGGCGCACATGTGAATACTCAAGATGAAGAGGGTTTAACTCCGCTTCATCATGCTTGTGCCTTTGGAAATAGAGGTGCCATAGAATTACTTCTTAAGGCCGGTGCAAACGTGAATGCTCAAGATGAAGATGGCGTCACTCCGCTTCATATAGCTTGTGTCTT
>CAYGJB010000010.1:17042-28397 GCA_964350195.1 uncultured Pseudomonadota bacterium | reverse complement strand
GATGCAATAGCTCAATTGCTCAGTGTTGGCGCAAATGTGAATGCTCCAAGTAAAGATGGCCGCACTCCGCGAGATTTTGTTATCGAGGGAAGTGAGATTGATAGAATGCTTGAAAATGTTGGGGCGATCAGATCTAATCAGTCTTAGAAATAAATAGAGTTAGTTGAATCAAATAATTAAGCTACGCCTAAAAATGTGTAATTCTAGGCGTAGCTTAATTATTGTTAGTCTGTTAAGGATATTTGCCCACGATTTTTCTTTACGGGACCTTTGCTTTGTGGCGTAATATCAAAATCAAATATTTCTTTTGGTAAGTAGACGGTAGTGATAGCGTTTGGAATATCCACGATGCCGCTCATTCTTCCTTCCACGGGCGCAGTGCTTAAGATCATATAAGCTTGTTCCCCTGTGTAGCCAAACTTTTTGAGATACTCAATTGCATTCAAGCAGGCTTGGCGATAAGATACCGTGGCATCAAGATAATGTTGCTTTCCTTTTTCATCTACGGAAATGCCTTCAAATACCATGTGATTCCAATAGCGAGGTTCTAGTGGGCTTGTTTCAAATATTGGATTTTTAGTAACCCCATACTTTTTCATGCCGTCTTTGAGCAGGTTTACTTTTATATCAATCCAGCCGGCCATTTCAATACCGCCGCAAAAAGATATCTCGCCGTCTCCTTGGCTGAAGTGAATATCTCCCATTGATAAGTTGCCGCCTTTTACAAAAACTGGAAAGTAGGCACGAGATCCACGCGTAAGATTTTTAATATCGCAGTTGCCTCCATTTTCACGCCCTGGTACGGTACGTGCTCCTTCCTTCATAGCCTTATCTGCTTTAGCGCCTTTTAGTTTTCCTACGAGTGCACCTTTCTTTTCAGGCAACGTAGCAAGAGGCGGTATGCGTTTTTGATCAGTGCGAACAAGTGCTTTTTCTCGCTTAGTCCATTCTTCTAAAAGCTTTCGAGATGGCGCGGTACCGATGAGGCCAGAATGAATGAGTCCGGCAAACCGCACATTGGGAATGTTGCGTGATTGAGCATAAATTCCTTCAAAATCCCATATTGCTTTGCCTGCCTTAGGAAAATGATCGGTAAGAAAGCCACCGCCATTTTTTTTATCAAAGATTCCAGTGAATCCCCAGGGGCTTGAGGGAAGTGCACCAATATCAAGAATATCAACAATGAGAAGATCTCCGGGCTCTGCATCACGAACTGCAATAGGGCCACTTAGATAGTGAACTTGTGTTAGATCAATGTCTCGTACATCATTGGCACAATCATCATTCTTTATTTGGCCCCCTGTCCAATCCAAGCACTCAATACGAAAAGTAGCGCCAGGATCAACCACTTTAACGGCAGGTATATCCGGATGCCAACGGTTATGAAGTGGGACTGGTTGATCGGTAGGAGAATTATTTACTTCTACTGGTATCAATACCTCTGGCATCATTTTCCTTTTTTATTAAGGGGGTTTTATTAATTTTTCTCTGAATCCATTCTTTATTTTTCTCTGTTTCTATCCAAACATATTGCGCAAGATCTCTTCGTTTGGGATCAAAGGTGAGCGTGAGACCTTTAAACTTATAGCCATTCAGTTGCTCTAATTGATGAAGAATCTTTTCTTTGGTAATCGGAGGACTTATTTTTTTTATAGCATCAAGTACTATGCTTGTAGTGATATATGCTTCCAGTGAAAAAATATCATAGGGGAAGCCATTTTTGTCCATCTCTTTTCTGTACTCTTTTACTATCTCGAGATCACTTGTATTAGGATTTGGAACTACAGCGCCGAATAGTACTTTCAGACCAGTATGTTTAATAAATCGCCTGAATGATTCTTCTCCTAAAAATGAGATCCCGAAAAGTTGTTTGTTGATAAGAAAATCGATGCCTATTTGGCGAATAAGCTCGCGCGTGGCTTCTGCTGTTGAAAAAAGGCCGATTGCGTCAGGTTGGGCCTCTTTAATTTTTTGTGCTTGTGCTTTATAGTTCACACTGTTTCGTTGATAAGGCACATCCACCCATTCGGTAATACCTTTTTTGCGTAATTCTTTGCCTGCAGCTTCAAGTGGCCCTTTTCCATAGGCATCATCTTGATAGAAAAAAGCAAATTTTTTGGCGGCTCCCTCTTGTACCATGTAATCAACAAGTGCGTGTACTTCATCCGCATAGGTACCTCTAAAATGCACAATGTTTTTAAGGGAAGAGTCGCGAAACTGAGGGGCTCCTGTAATAGGAAAAAGCACGAGAAGTTTGTTGTCATGAATATAATCAAGATAGGATGCCAAGGTTGGGCTTCCCACAGGCAAAAGAATTGTGCTTGTTTTGTCTTTAGATATAAGGCGATTAATATTTTTTCGCGTGAGCTGTGGTGTATAGTTATCGTTATATACTAAGGAGCGAAAAAAAGTATTATGTATGCCACCCGCATCGTTTTCTTTTTTTAGTCGGACTGTCATTCCCCGTTTTGTTCGTTGGCCCATGATAGGGACCCCTTGTATTAAGGCCATGCTTGAACCAATAGTAAAATAATCTTTTGCAGGCATACCTTCACCGCCTGATTCAGTAATGCCAGTAGCGATGTTGAAGGTGTTGTCTTTTTTAAAAGTAGCATCACTGCCAGATCGGTTGAATAAGGTTATGGTGCTTTTTGTAAGGGGTGAATCTATTGTAAGCATAACAAAAGCATCATGGTTGAATCCAATCAATTTTTGTAGTGCTTCTATGGGCGCTGAAAGAGTGCCCCATGCAGTAGCGCCTTGATCATCCGAAAGCTGTGCCATACCACTTTTAGCAGCGTAATGTTTCTGCCAAGAATCAGGTTTTATGATACTTACTATTTCAGGGGGAGATTCATTTTTTTCAACTTTGAAATTATTCTGATCAATATAGGTCACTGGGCCTTGAGTGCTTTCAAGAGGGGCGCTAAGTGATAATTCTTTTATTTCTTTTACCTCTCTACCAAATGGAGATATACGAATATATTCTTGATTGTCTTGTGGCGTGGTAATATAGATTGCTTCAGGAAGCGCTAGAAAAAAATCATTGAGAGTACCTTTCAAAGGTACATCACGATTTTTTGCTGATATAACTCTTGTTTGCAGTTCTTCTTTTAAAATGCCATTTATCCAGGCACCTAGCCGCTCTTGCTCACCTTTTAAATAAAAAACCTGTAGAGGGTTTTTATTCATAAGAAGTAGTATGGTGAGTAATGTTTCTATACTATAGGGGCCTATATTGATACTGTTTCCATTAAAAATAAGGTAGGTAGTGGGCTTGACAATGGATAGGTTTTTATCTATAAATCACTTTTTTTCAAGAAAATGTAAGCCGCGCATGAGAGAATGAAATCCACCATAAAGATCACTCCAAATAATATATTTGCTTTCTGGAGCAGCTTCTATACGAATTGTGGCATTATTAGGATAAGCGTTTTTTGTATGATTTTTTATGAAATCAGTCAAAAGTGCATTAAGTTGCTTTATTATAGGTTTTTGCCAACCGAATATACGATTGATAAAGCTTGGAGCAATGGATTCGTACATTTTTTTGTAGCTAGGGTAAACCCAATTTGATCCATTGTTAATAGGAAATTCATTACGTTTTGATGCGATTGAAGAAAGCTCAGAAAGAGTGCTTACACATATAGTAAGTGAGCTCATTAATGCAGCTAATAAAACTATTTTTTTCATACATTACCAAACTATAACGTAAATAATACTGATTAAGATAAGTACGTGCAAAATTCCAATTAAAATCATTTTTGTTTTTGGCAAAAAATAATAGCCTGTCATCTCTATTACATTTATTAGAAAGGTGCCTATCGTGGCGGCAAGAAAAAGAAAAAAAATGTAATCAGATATCATGAATGAGCCGGTTTTTGGCGAAAGGTTTTCGATTACAAATCTGTATGCAAGAACAGTAGTAACGCTAGCAGCTGAAATACCTACAGCGCTAATCAATTTAAGAGATACAGAAAAAAGGAGTAAATAGAATATAAGGGCAAGAGGCAATATGATCGAAAGAGCGTAACGTATACTGTTACGTGTATAATAAAACTCAAACATAACCGCAGGATAGCTGTTATCTTGTCTTTTATCATAAGGATCAAGCGCATATTCTATGTAACCAGTTTGTGCAATAGTATCGTATAATTTCCATCCAGAACTTTCCACTTTTGCTTGTACGTTAAGTTCTCGTTTACTACTTTCAAATATAATTTCTGAAGGAGAGACGGACTTATTGATTAAGACAGCAAAAATTCTGTGACTATCAAGGGGAAAATCATTGTAATTTAGATCGCTTTTAAATTTAATACGAACAGTATATTGAGCAAGTATTTTATCATCTATGATTCGTAAATCAGGAGTAGATTTTTGTATAAAAGTTCCTTTTACAAATGAAAAATTTGAGAGCGAATCGAGAGAAATTGCTCCTGGATCAAATTTAAACCAAATAATACCATCTAATATGAAGCTGTTGGTTACCATGTCAAAATCAATAAACTCTTCTATGGTGAAACCAACAGTAATAGCCTGAGAAAGACCTCCAAGTTCTTGAACTTTTTTGGGAGTGATTGGATGAATTGTTGGTTTTACTTCCCATGAGATTAATGAATTAGATCGCCAAAATATAAGTCCACTAAGTATGCTAATGCTGATGAGAATAAGAATGAATTGAAAAGGGAGGCTTATTCTTGTTCGAGATTGTTCTTTGGAATCCATATAATTTCCTACTCAAGATTTTTACCTATTCTAGTCACCGCCCTTCTAAAAAGTCAATTCATTAAAGGGTGCTCTGCTTTATATGGCTTGATTGCTCCTATAGGCTTTTTGACGTATGATAATATAAATTCTTTTGACTCCACTTTTATCAATGGATTTTACATGAAGATTTCTATCGCCTGGCTTTTTGATCATATTGACGCTGACGTTTTTAAAGTAGATGTGCCTGATCTCATTGGCAAAATAAATCAAATCACCGCTGAAGTTGAGCATTGGGAAACAATTAAAACGGATATATCAAATGTTGCTTTTGCTCAGATCAAATCGATTACTTCTGATGTGCATGCTGATATCCCTGAATGGAAAATAGATATACGTTTGCCAAATCGATCTGATGCAAAAGAAGGTAATTGGTATTTGGTGATCAAGGAAGGCGCAATTATTCGCTGGGCAATGTCCACTGATTTTGGTGCTTCAAAAGATATGATACTGCCCGCTGTCGCTGAATGTAAGAGCTTTTTCGATGGCTTATGGAAAAAAAAGTTTGAGCAAAAAGATGTGGTTTTCACGGTTGATAATAAATCGATTACACATCGTCCTGACCTTTGGAGTCATCGTGGATTTGCGCGAGAAGTTGCCGCGATTCTCGATCTTAAACTTAAGCCATTAGAAGACTTTATTCTATCCAAAAGAATTATACCTTATGAATCAAAGTCGCAAGGCACGCAAACTAATCCATTTGCTCTTGCAATAGAAAATCCAAAACTGTGCAAGCGTTTCGCGGGATATTCAATTTCAAGAATTGAGCATTCAGCATCACTGCTATGGATGCTTACGCGTCTTTCGCGCGTTGATTCTCGATCAGTTGATGCACTTGTGGATTTCACTAACTATGTAATGCTTGATATTGGCCAGCCGATGCATGCGTTTGATGCTGATACTCTTTCAAGTAAATCGATTGGAGTACGCACTGCGCGTAATAAAGAAAAGCTCATGCTTCTTGATGCTACTGAAATAGAGCTTACTGAGCAGGATATCGTAATTGTTGATGGAGATCGACCAATATCGCTCGCAGGAATTATGGGAGGAAAGGATTCTGGAATCTCTTGCAAAACGACTGCAGTCTTTCTAGAATCAGCCAATTTTGATGCTATTACGATTCGTCGATCAGCCCAACGACATAAGCTTCGTAGCGAGGCATCAGCTCGTTTTGAAAAAAGCTTAGATCCAAATCAAAATACCGATGCAATTGTACGATTTTTGCGTTTGCTTGAAGATGCCGGCATGCCATTTCAAGGCAGTGATGAAGTGATCTCTCTTGGCGCTCTTATGCAACCTCCTTTATTATCAATCTCTCAAAAATGTATAGAGGATCGATTGGGCACGAGCGTAGCTCCGGCATTTGTAGAAAGTACCTTGCGTAAATTAGATTTTTCAGTACGCCAAGAAAAAAAGGATAGCGGTATTGTGTATCATATTGATGTGCCAGCATTTCGTGCATTAAAAGATATTGGCATTAAAGAAGATATTGTTGAAGAAATTGGTCGCTTTTATGGCTGGAGCAATATTGAGCCTGTGCTGCCTTTATTGCAAACCAATCCAAAGCCAGTGCAATGGGTGTATCAAGCGAGCAAAATTAAACATTTACTCTCATATGGTTTGCTTATGAGAGAGCTGTGGACCTACTCGTTTTTTGATGAATCATATCTCCGCTCAATTGATTGGGATCCAGGTGATACGCTGAAGGTGCAAGATCCTGTATCAGAAAATTGGCATCGTATGGTGACTACGTTGATTCCAAATATGTTTAAAGCTGTTTCGGATAATGCCGCTGACTACCAAGAGCTCAAATTTTATGAATGGGGACGCTGTTGGTCTGTGCAGGGTGATGGCATAGAATCAAAAAAACTTACAGGCATCATGTGGAATAAAAGAGAGAAGCTTGATTTTTATGCTTGCAAAGCGCAGCTCCATCAGCTCTTTGGGCTTCTTAATATGAAAGTAGAATGGCAGCAGCTTGCAGAACAGACATTCTCTTGGCAAAACCAATCGCACACTGCTCATATCATGTACAATGGAAATCAAATAGGTACTGCTGGATTAGTTGATACTGTATTTTTCAAACGCATAGCGGATGGATCAGCATTTATTTTTGAACTTGATGCGGGCATCCTTGAAAACAGTGAAAAACCGTTGCATCGCTATGTGCCATCTTCTAAATATCCGCCCATTGAACGGGACGTGAGCCTTCTTGCGCCGCTTTCTTTGACGGTAGCTCAAATTGCCCAGCTTATTAGTGGGGTTGATCAAAGCATACGCCACGTATCGCTTGTGGATATGTTTCAGAAGAAAGAGTGGAAGAAAGAACGGGCACTTACTTTCAGATATCGCATTCAAGCTGATAAGACGCTTACTAAAGCAGAAGCGGATAAAGTGAGCGATATGGTGCATGTGGTGATGGAAAAAGTGGGAGTTCAAATACGATGATGAGTTTAAAACACCGTTCTTTGGTTTCGTATGGCTTTGTTGCGTTACTTGTTTTGTTGTTTGATAGAGTTTCAAAATGGTATGTAGTGCAGCATGTGCAAGCTCCTATTGAAATTAATCCATTTCTTTCATTTGAGCTGGCATTTAATCGTGGTATTTCTTGGGGAATGTTTCACGGGTCCAGCAGCCTTATGTTTGCCGTGGTAACGATTATCATCAGCATAGTTACTTTTTTTGTTGCGGTTGCGGTATATGCCGGATGGCGAGAAAACGAGATCGTGCTTGGTGAAATTATGGTAGTAGCAGGCTCGATTGGTAATTTGATCGATCGTGCTTGGTATGGTGGGGTTGTTGATTTTATTTTGCTGCATTATCGCGATTGGCATTGGCCACTGTTTAATATTGCTGATATGGCAATTGTATGCGGTGTAGCAATCATGATAGGGGAGTATTATCGTTCATGAATATAGTGAGAATTAGTACCATTATTTCTACATTGGGGCCCGTTGGTTATTTTGGTGCTTCAGGTACGGTAGCCACGATAGTTACGTTGCCTTTTGTGTACTGGACCCATGATGTTATGCCAAACCAGCGGCTTTATCTAGGGTTTATTGTTATTGCTTTTTTTATGAGCATGCTTTTTGTTACTCAGGCTCTTAAAAATTTCAAACGGCAGGATGATCCGTCAGAGATTGTACTGGATGAAGTAATGGGCTGCTTTCTTACTTTCTGGGGAATTGCTCTTACGTCAAAATCGGTTTTGATTGGATTCATTCTGTTTCGCACTCTTGATATTATTAAATTCGGTTGGGTAAAAAGAGCGGAATCCTGGGCAAATGCCTGGGGAGTGATTGGTGATGATATGGTGGCGGCGTTGATAGCTAACTTATTATTACGGATACTTTTTTAAAAAATTTTTTATGTACAGCTTGATTATCACATACATTCGACAATTTTTATTTCCAACTTTTTGTGCAGCGTGCAAAACATTTGCATTAGAGCATAAGGCGACATTATGCCAGAACTGTTTAGCTCAAATTCGTCCTGTAGTTTCTCAGCAGCTTGAAATCAGTAAAGCAAAATTGATTACGGTGTATGCGGTAGGTGCGTATGATCAGCCGCTAGTATCGCTTATTCTAGCAAAAAGTAGTGGTAAGCGTACTGTAGCTTATCAACTTGGAAACCTTGTGTGGGAAAGAAGTGTACTTCGGCATTTAGCATTTGATTATCTTGTACCCATTCCCTTGCATTGGACGCGATATGCATGGCGTGGCTATAACCAAGCAAATGAGATTGCTAAAGCTATTTCAAAGCAACGAGGTAAGCCAATTAGGCATCTGTTATGGCGTATTCGCCGTACTTCTTTTCAGTCTTATTTTAAAGGAGATGATCGCATAGAGAATGTGAAAAATGTGTTTGAGTTAAAAAGCGTAAATCTCTCTTTGTATAAAAACAAGCATATTGTATTAGTTGACGATGTAATGACAAGTGGGGCGACGCTTAAATATGCTGCACGAGAGCTTTTTAAATTAAATCCCGCTTCAATATCTGTGATTGTGGTGTGTAGAGTATCATAAAAAAGAGCCCAGCAGATGCCAGGCCCTTTCATAGGTGATTCCTAATTTTCTTTATTCTCAGGGACCATCACTAATCCTTCAATGCTGCCCATGAATTTTGTTTCAGGAGTCTGAGCAAGAATGTTAGATTTATCAGCATAGCGATTAGCATAATTGCTCACTTCTTCTCTTAAGGAGATCATTGATTGATGTAGTTTGTTTTTTTCGGAAGCGAACTCAAGGGTGCTAGTTTCGTTAGATTTGAGTGCATTTACAAGGGCAACGTCGAGCCATTGCACTACTTCTGGATCAAGAGTGATTTTCTTGCGTTGAATCACTTTGATGTAGCTTTGCATTGTTTCAATGTCTATTTTTCCTTGTTCAATATCGGCAATAAGTTTATAGAGCATGTCTGTTACTAGTTGACGATTTTTCTTTCCTAGGTCATTGCCTTTGTATGCTGTTGTTGCTGCTCGTTTAATAGGTATAAGCATTGCTTTAGGATAGTTTGCTCCAAAAACGCTTGATGTTTCGTCATCGCTGGCTCCATTTTCATCAAAAAAATCTTGAGCTTGTGCTTTTGCATACTTTTTAAATCCGGTATGAAGCTTGAGCGTTTCATGTGCAAGCGCGTTCATCTCTTTAGTTGGGATGCCTTTTTCCTTAGCAACCATTTTTACTGCAACAAGCTTTGTAATAAGATGTTTGTTAATTTTCAGTAAGCGTGAAGCTTCCAGATAATCAGCTTTAAGGCCTGCCTCTTTATTTGCTCTTATTTGCGATATCAACTCACTCATTGCTTGTGTGAAGGCATCTTTATAAAGCCCTTGTAGATCTTGTCGACCAGATATATCTTTTTGATGTGCTAGGATATAATCGGCATTTCTGAAGTAGTTGGTTCCTTTTTCATCTGACCCAGAAAAGAGGCCAATACTGTTTTTTGTTAATTGAGGGACAGTATAGGCAGTTGGTTCATTGTCGTTTTGATCAATGTCTTCTTGGTCGGACCATTCTGCAGCTTCTGGCTCAGAAATTTTTTCTTCTTTTTCTTTAGTTGGAGCTTGATCTTCTTGTAGTGATTGCGTGTCTTCTATTCTTTCTTGTTCTTGAACTATAGTTGATTCTTGTTGTTGCTCCTCTTTCTTTTTATCTTCTGTGATAGGTGTGATTTGATTGAATTCAGTTAAACCCATTGTTTTTTTTTGCTGATTTTTAGTTTTTTTTGAAGCTACCGGGGTCAATACACCCTTTTTCTTTTTTTGCTCCATGCCAAAGACAGTTGCGGTACTGAATACTTGCACCAACATGGTAAGCATCAATAAAAATGTTCCTTTTTTCATGCTTTTTTCCTTTAATCGTTTTTATTGTTATTCATTAACGTTTTCTACTGAACATATAAAATACCTTTTATAGTTAATAGCCCTCCTTTTTCACATCATTTTAGTACTCGTTTAATTGTTTGATCTGCGCTTATCTTCAAGGCCTGTGTAATGCGCTTTAGATGGAATCTAATTTTTGTTTGTATGGTATCAATAAAAAGTTTAGGGGGAGAATGCCTTGGAATACAGCTGAACTTGATCTGTTGCTGCATACTGCGGGTAGAATGGGGAATAGTAATAATCAACATGGCTATAGTCCATCGTTTCATAAGTACTCCTTTTTTCAGGGCAGTATTTGGATATATTACGGACTACATAAGAAAATAGCAAACGTGTGCCGGTTTGCTATGGTACAGAGCTATGCAGAGTAGCTAGAAATGGCTTTTGCCAGCTTTAAAATATAGAGTGAGGCAATATGCCTTATGAATAGAGCTTTTTCAGGTATTTTGAGGATTTGTGCAGTAAATCTTGTGTGAAGCTATGTAATAAGGCTAAAAGCCCGAAAATATAGGCTAAAGCAGTTGCTTTGAGCGATAAAGGTATGCTATTTTGAAAGAGAGCTAAGATAAGTGAAAAAGAGGAAGAACTAAATTCTGTGTATAGGAGGATTATTTAAATGAAAAATGTAAAAGTAATCCTATTTCTGGGCCTAAGTATTGTAGCGCCGATGGCGTATGGTATGGATGATTCTGATGCACCAAAAACGCTATTAGAATATTATGGTAAATATGTGGATGAGGGCAGTCCTCCAGCAAATCTTAAGAACCTGTCTGCTGATGTTGCTCATTATGTATTACGAAATGGCCTACTGTGTTATCCTGGCAGAGAAATCACCAGAGCGCAATTTAAGAGTGTTGACAGTCGTAAGGACGTTATAACTCAGGAATTTGTAAATTCTATTTACAATGATCTCTTAAATGATCTCTTAGATGAAAATATTGGACGAACGGAATATGACGATTTAAAGAAAATCGCAGCCGAATTGTCTCCAGCGAATAAAAAATTGTTTGAGATTGCATATGAGAAGTATAGAGAAAAAGAGGAAAGTAAATTAAAAAAAAATAAAGCAGCATATGTGTCTCATGGTGGTGTTGCACCCGTGGATTCAGCGAAAAAATGGTCTAGAAATCAGAAAATTGGATTAGGAGCAGGAGCAGCGGTAATTGCAGCAGGTGGCTTGTATCTCGGTAGAAAGGGATACCAAAAGT
>CAYGJB010000010.1:0-16942 GCA_964350195.1 uncultured Pseudomonadota bacterium | reverse complement strand
AGTGGTAAGAAAGAGAACGTAGAAAAGCCTAGTATGGCATCAAATTTTAAATTAGAATCAAGGAAGTCAATATCAAGGAAGCCAATTGTTACAAGTGGTGCTGTAGGATATCTTTCTACCCCGCTAAACTCTTTAGATGCTACCCCGGTGGATTCAGCTGTGTCTGGTGTTGCACCCGTGGATTCAGCGAAAAAATGGTCTAGAAATCAGAAAGCTGGATTAGGAGCAGGAGCAGCGGTAATTGCAGCAGGTGGCTTGTATCTCGGTAGAAAGGGATACCAAAAGTATAAGAAGTGGAAGAGAGAGCAAGAAGAGCTTAAGAGAAAAGCAGCTGAACCTGTTATTGAAGATATAGAAATAGTAGAAGACGCAGAAGAAGACGCAGAGTAAAAGAAACTAAATCAATATAGATATAATATGTTTATTAGCGAATGCCTGGTGCAGAATAGTACCAGGCATTCATTTTTTTAGGGCTATTGCTATCTTTTGCAAAGATCTAATACGCAATGTGTGATGAATGTTGCCGATGAAAGCATGAGTGCTGGATTAAGGTATTTGTAAATTCTTGATATTTTGATAGGATAGCGCTATTAAAGGTTGAAAGTAAAAATAATGTATCCCCTCATAAATGATAGAAGGATTTCAATGAAAGCAAATCGTCGCGTATCACACGGAATCGCCCTTTTGATGGTAGGATCGATTGTTGTTTTACCAAGTTGTGGCCTTATTGATTGGGTTAAAGAAAAATTTGGTGGCAGCTCATCATCATCTGATGCGGCACCAATGAAGGTTGCTAAAGTGGATGATGGCTCGGCTGTATTGGCAACTCTTGCAGGCAAGCCTCTTATTACTAAAAATATGCTCGAAGCAGAAAAGAAAAAATTGATTGAAGCGAATCCACAAATGGAAGCAATGCTTGCGCTTATGGATGAAAATCAGCTTAATCGCAACCTCGTTGATGGTATGGCAAGCAGAGAAATTATACGCAAGTACGTAGCGGATCATAAGGTTCAACAAAGTGATAAGTATAAAAAAGATCTTGAAATGGCTATGAATCAAGTTAAAGATCTTTTGAACACTCGCTATTTCATGGAAGATTTCAAATCTGATGCAACAAACGATGAAATTGCAAAATTCTATAATGAAAACAAAGATTCTATTCCTAACTTACTTCTTTCTCGCGGTGGCATAGCTTCAATGGGCATACCATTTGCAAGCGATCAAGATGCACGCGATTTCATGGCAAAAGTGAAAGAAGCGAAAAACAATCTAACCCGTGCTGCTCAAGATGCTAAGCTTTCTGATAAAGTTAAAAACTTTAATTTGGTGAATGCTGAAAGCATTGGTATTGAGCCTGAGCTACGTGATAAGATCGTTGAAGTGAAAACAACTCCATCATTACACAAGTTCAAAGTAGGTAATGAGTTTTGGGTAGTTGCAGCTACACGCAAAGAAGATCCTAAGTATCGTGATCTTGATTCAGTAAAAGGTGAAATCAAGCAGCTCATTGAAAAAGATAAAACTATGAAAGTAGTTGAAGAGCAAGTAAGTCGTCTTAAAAATGAGTATCGCGTAGAAGTAAACGAAGCGATGTTTGCATCTCCTGCAGATAATTCACGATCAGTTCAAGCAGCTGCAAAAGCAGATCACAAAGAAGAAGCAATTAAAGCAGTGAAAGCTGCGGTTGCAGAAAAATCGGAAGCAGATAAAAAAGCTAAAGCAACGGCTGCTGCGTAATACTAATATAAAGAAATATTGAAATGGGGAACCTTCGAGGTTCCCCATTTTTTTGATCTCATGTATACTCTGCAGCATCTTAATACAGTTGATCATGGGAGCAGATATGAATCGTTTTTTAGTATATTCAGCAGTTTTTTTTTCCGGAATAGTCTATGCGGATGAAGTACCGGTGCCTAGTTCCGCTTTTCATATTGATTCAATTCAGGCAGTTGTGTTTGGCCAACATGATCCTCAGATTATCACTCATTCAGATGTATCCCGTTTAAGTCTTTCAGGAGAATCTCGTACTTTAGATGATCTTGTTTTTGAAAGTCGCGTTATATCTGATGCGGAAAAATATAAAATAGTTCCCGATGAAGAAGCGGTAGATAAGTATTTATCTCAGATTCAAAAGCAAAATAACATGACGTTGGATGATTTAAAGCAGGTTTTCTCTTCTGCTGGCATGAGCTATGAAGAAGGCAGAGAACAGCTAAAAAAGATGCAGACCGTGCAGCAAATGATTGATTTTAAAGTACGTACTCAAGTGATTGTACCGAAAAAAGCGGTAGAGCAGTATTATGAAGAACATCCAATTGTGAAAGAAGGGCACATTACGGTACAGCGAGGATTTATGCCGTATGCCGATGGCAAGCTCACGGAACAAAGAAAAGCGCTTGCTTACATGGCAAAGAGCGGCAAAGAATTGAAAGGTATGCAATGGGGATTGCCATTTGAGCTACATGAATCAGAAGTGGCAGAAGATAAAGCATTCATGTTTGCACTTAAAGCGGGCGAAATTTCAGACGCAAAAGATGTTGGAATTGGATTTGAAGTCTTCAGGGCGATTGATGTTTTTCCTCGTGAAGTTCCTTCGCTTGAACAAAGATATAAAGAAATTGCAGATGAGCTACGAAGGCCAATTTTTGAAAATCTTCTTGAAAAGTATAAAAAGAGTTTAATGGAGAGCGCCTCGGTATTATATTTGCAGCCGATTAATCCGCTTGCTCCTCAAGCAGTTCCATAGCCTTTGAGACGAGCAGGTCTTTTTTACCAGATGTATCTTTTTTTTCTTCAAAATAACTTGAGAGAAGCTCTTGCATGCTTAGCTCTGCATGATCCTTTCCTATACGCCGTGTACGTTGTTGCTGTGGGCGGATTGGTATGATGCCTACAATGTGTATTGCATCTGTGCATATTCGCTGTACCGCTTTCAGATCAACAGTATCTTTTGATCCTTCTGGCAGATGATAAAGAATTTTTAATACCGCATTTTTAATATCTTGTTTTTTGATTGCATCGATTATTTGAGCTGTATGAGAACTGGCGCTTGTGAGCTTCACATCAATCTGAATGAATGGCCGTGTGGGAGTCTTAATAAATTCGTACGTAACATTTTGCTTTGCTTTGATAGAAACAAGACAAAAACCTTTTGGCTCTTTTCGTTCACCAAAATCAACCCGCTCTATAGAGCCTGAATATACGATAGGGATGGTTCCCTTTAGATTTAGATTCTGATGGCGATGTAGATGGCCAAGAGCAACATAATCAAAGGGAGGTATAGCGAGTTGCGAAGGAAGAAAAAGTGGATCAGTACCATACACCGCTCGTTTTTCTGACCCAGAAAAAACGCCGGAGCTTACGGTGAGATGGCCTGCAAGCACAGCAGGAATAGTTGGGTCAATTTGTTTTGCAAATTCGCTGATAATGTGAGCGGCTGCTTTTGAGATATATTCAGTCACCCGTGGTGTAGCAACATCATGTTGCTTTAATGAAATTAAATTTCGGGTAGGCCATGGCATGCCAATAATGTTGATGGGGCCATTTCTTGTTTTAAGAGATACTATTTGTGGCTTTGCTATTACGTGAAAACCCTCAAGAGGAAATTCAGAAAATAGATCTAATGCGTGTGCTTTGCCAAAACTTAATGGATGATCATGATTTCCTACAATTATTACTACGGGAATTTTGGCATCATATAATCGTAGAAAACATTGAATGAGTAGCCGCTGCTGTGTTTGAGAAGGATGAGCAGTTTTATAGGCATCTCCGCAAAATAAAAAGAAATCTACTTTTTGCTCTATTCCAACATCGATGCAGCTATTGAGCGCTTTATAAAAGTCTAAAAGACGGCTGTGGATCCCTGTCTCGGGATCCAATCGTCCATAATTTTCCATGCCAAAATGTATATCAGCTGTGTGTACAAATGTGATCATTGATCTTTCGTGGATGCATCGGTGTGCGTTTTGTAGGCGCCAACAAAAGATACGCTCTCTTTTGGTTCTTGCGATTTGTCTATTGCATTATCTTGTGCATTAATTTTTACAAAATTTTCTTTATTTTGTTGGCGTGCGCGAGCAATAGCGAGCGATTGTGCTGGTACATGATCGGTAATCGTTGAGCCAGCTGCAGTAAATGCATGTTCTTCGATAACCAGTGGTGCAACCAAGCTGTTATTAGTTCCCACAAAAACATTATCTTTTATCTCTGTGGTGTGTTTTGTTTTGCCATCAAAATTACAGGTGATAGTACCAGCTCCAATATTCACTTGTGATCCGATACGAGCATCACCAAGGTAGGTAAGGTGTTTTGCTTTGCTGTTGTTTCCCATCGTAATACGTTTTGTTTCTACGAAGTTGCCAATAATACAGTGATCCCCAATAGTAGAATCCTGCTGAATATGAGCAAAAGGGCCGATCTCTGATCGGGCACCGATGGTGGCATGTCGTAGGATCGAGTGAGGATGAATGGTGCTGTAATCGCCGATCGTAGTGGTCTCAATTATAGAGAAAGGGCTTATGGTGCAATATGAGCCAATTTTTGTACCGTGAAGTAAATGTACGCTACACCCCACAAAAGTTCCTGCACCGATTTCAACATCCAAATCCATATGGACTGTTTGTGCAGAAGAAAAACGAACGCCGCGATCCATCCAATATTTAATGAGCTCAGCTCGCTTTATTTGCTCGATTGCCCAGAGCTCTTGATGATTGTTTACCCCTCGTATTTGATCAAACGAAGCGGCAAGCGTGCTTACTTTGTAATTTTTTTCTGCTGCTTTATTTATTAAATCAGAGAGATGGAACTCGCCAGTAATACTGTTTTTTTTCAGGTGAGGTAATTCATCTTCCAAGACTGTTCTTGAAAAAAGATATATGCCGCTGTTGATACAGCAATGTTCCTGTATTTCGTCGTACGTAAGTTCTTGGGCTTTGCGGATAGAGATGATGCCCTCTTTTTTCACAACGCGGCTATAGCTAAAGCCAGTAGGGTCACCATTATGAGCGGAGATAAACGAAATATCAGAATCTGTTTTTTGATGATGTTCATAGAGCTTTTCAATAAGGGATGCCTTAATGAGTGGCACATCTCCTTTCATTATTAAAATAGTTTTACTCTTAAATTTTTCCTTAAGAGTTTTTAAAGCCCCAGCGGTACCGTTTATTTCGTGCTGTTCAATATACGAAACAGATGCAGGATATTGTGTTTCTACTGCCCTTTTAATATTGTTTTTTTGAAATCCAACCACCAGAGTAGTGGGAATATTCAGTTCCTGTAGAGCTGTAAGAGGATAGAGTATGATCTGTTGACCACACACTTTTTCTAGAAGCTTACTATTGCCGGTATTGAACCGAGTAGATTTTCCTGCAGCAAGGACAATTGCTTGAGTATTTATAAGCATTATCTCCCTTTCATGGTTGCTCAAAAAGGTGGTAAACGATTCTATCATATTGAATGTTTAAGTCTATAGTATAAGCTGGTTTGTGAGTGCAAGAGTATGGGGTAAAAACTTTTCAAAATTGGATAATGCGGTATTATATACGAACGACCCCGTTCTTTTGTGAATAGTCATCTTTACAAAGAGATGGCGTAATGAAGAAGTAAGCGGAAAGCGTCTAAAAAAAAGAATAAGATTTACATGTTTAGAGAGAGTGAAAGAGGGCGATGCCAAACAAAAAACAATGGTACATAGCAGTAATAATTGGGGCATTCGTATCTCAATGCGCGCTTGCTATGGTTTTTGATAATCGATATCTTCCGCTGTTACAACGGCCACATCTAACTGCTGATGGTACGCAATCAGAGTTTGCGCCCACACTTTTTGTAACTACAGCAAATAATTCAATTGATGGAACGCAAGCGCTCATTCCGCTGGACCAAATTTTTGGTAAGTTTGATCAAGTGCAATTAGCGGATGGCATTACCGCTTTTGGCAATATCAATCCTTTGCCTTCACAATTTCAAGGGGTTTTAACGTCCATCCCTTGGAGCGTGGAAGGTAAAAGGCAAGCGCAAGGAGCAGGTTTTATCTGGCGACAATCAATTACCGATTGGCTTTCTACCGGGTTTTCTTGGCTTTTTATGCGCGTGGAATCGCGGCATATTTTTAAACTTGATTTGAACAAGATAGAACCGGCAGTATCACTTTCTGCGGGTGATCTTGTTTTGTTGGATGATAATAGACGATCCATGTTTACGCAGGTTTGTATTCGTGAAGGAAACACTGCACAGCTTGGATTTGGTGACATTGATTGGTATTTGAGATTTGGAAAAAGGTGGGAGTACGCTTATCGCTTTAGAAGAATCGATGCAGGATTTCGTTTAGGCACACTTTTTCCAACCGGTCTAACGCGCGAAGAAAATCGGCCGGCTTCTATACCGTTTGGTGGTAATGGCCATTGGGGAATATATGCTGCTATTGATAGTATGTTTGAGCTACGAGAAGATTGGAAAGTTGGCTTTTTATTTCGCGTTAATAAACGATTTGAAAAAATAAAAAATATGCGTGCTCCAGTGGCAAAAGAGCCTTCCATTTTTGGAAGTTCGGTAGCTTCTATTAAAGTTAATCCTGGTCCCACAGTAATACTTTCTCCATATATATTATTGGAAAATTTAAGAAAAGGGCTTGCGCTTGGTGTAAATTTTACATTGACGTGGCATGATAAGGATGAGTATAAAGATGCTCGTGCAGATCGATCAGTTCCTCTTAATCTGGAAACGGTTCGCAGTCACTCAGATTGGGCATCTGAGTACTTTACGCTTAATATATTGTATGATTTTGGTAAGGTAAAAGTGCATAGAAATTTTAATCCAATTATTACGTTTAGATGGGATATTCCCTCAACTTTATTTATTGCTAAGGGGGTGAATAAAACAAACCGCGTAACAGTTGGTATTGATTTTCTTTATTAATGAGAGAGCGCTGCTCACTCAAAAGGAGTTTGTATGAAATTTTTTCCTGTTCGCAGGCTATTTAGTATTTTTTCAAATGATATGGCGATCGATCTTGGCACTGCAAATACGGTTGTGTATGTACGCAATAAAGGAATTTTATTAAATGAGCCTTCAGTCGTTGCAGTGAGAGCGAACACAGATCATGTGCTTGCTGCAGGAAAAAGTGCCAAAGAGATGCTTGGCAAAACACCTGAAAATATTGTTGCTTGTCGGCCTTTGCGCGATGGTGTAATTGCAAACTTTAAGCTTACTGAAAGCATGCTTCGTCATTTTATTCGTGTGATACATAATGATCGTCGTACATTGATAAGGCCTCGTATGATTATTGGTGTGCCATCTGGTATTACGCAAGTTGAAAAACGTGCAGTTGAGGATTCAGCGCGGCAGGCAGGAGCACGTGAAGTCTATACCATTATGGAGCCCATGGCTGCGGCTATTGGTGCAGGTCTTCCAGTGCAAGATCCATGCGGAAATATGATCGTTGATATAGGGGGCGGTACCACTGAAGTGGCAGTTATCTCACTTAAATCGGTTGTCTTCTGCCGTTCAGTGCGGGTTGGCGGGGATGAAATGGATCGTGCGATAGTGAACTACGTTAAACGAAAATATAATTTGTTGATTGGTGAACGCACGGCAGAACGTATTAAAATTGAAATAGGTTCTGCAATTCTTGATGCAAATACGAGCAAAGAGAGCGTTGATGTAAAAGGGCGTGACTTGGTTAGTGGAGTACCAAAAACGGTGAAGCTTGCGAGCTCTGAAGTAAATGAAGCGCTTTTGGAGATTATAGCGAGCATTATAGATGGCATAAGAAATGCTCTTGAAAATACACCTCCAGAGCTTTCATCAGACCTTGTAGATAGAGGGATTACTATGGCTGGCGGAGGATCTCTTTTGCGAGGACTTGATAAATTAATTTCAAAAGAAACCAGTTTGCCGGTAACCTTAGCTAAAGATCCTTTATTTTGCGTAGTTAATGGCGCAGGCAAGGTGCTTGAAGAGTTAGATTTCTTTAAAGATGCATTACTATAACTGGAACAAATTTCGTGGCTCGAGCTAAAGGCGTTTTTCTTAAAAAAAAATACGGACAACATTTTCTTCGCGATGAGCGTTATCTTGAAGTTATGTTTCAAGCTGTTTCTCTAGATGAAGCTTCTTCTGTATTAGAGATTGGCTGCGGGGATGGCTTTCTAACGCGCGCTATTCTTTGCCATAACATTGCTCATCTTCGTGTGTATGAAATTGATGATGAATGGGTGCAGTATATAAAAGAAACTATTAAAGATTCTCGGCTTCAGCTTGAGCATGCAAATTTTTTAGATGTTGATTTAGCTGTATTAAAAACTGATGCACCATGGACTATCGCTGCTAATCTTCCGTATCAAGTTACGTTTCCGATTTTGCATCGGTTTCAGGAGTATAGACAGTACCTGAAAGAAGGGGTGGTAATGATACAGGAGGAAGTGGCACAAAAAATAGTAAAGACATCAGGTCGTGGCTATGGATTTCCATCACTTTTTTTTCAGTACTATTTTGAATGGAAGCTGCTTGAAAAGGTTCCACCTACTGCTTTTTATCCTCCGCCAAAAGTTTTTTCGCGACTTATATATTTTAAGCCTATTTTAAATCCTAAGCCTATTGAGAAAGAAGAAGAGTTTTGGAAGTTTATAAAAGTATGCTTTAAGCAGCCACGAAGGACCTTACGAAATAATTTAAAAAGTAGCCACTTTGACTATGCTTCGTTTGAAGAAAGTTTTTTAAATAAACGAGCGCAACAATTAAGTATGGATGATCTTCTTAAGGTGTGGGAGAGGCTTTTGCCCCATCTGCCTTACTAGAATCCATTATCTCTTGAGCGCTTCGAGCGGCATCTTTAATATGAGCATCGTAAATATCGTTACTGTAAAGACTTGGTTTGCATTGTAATATTGCATCTGAGAGCATATCTAACTTCTCTTTTGGAACATACGATACCGTTGAATGTACTCTAGGAGAAAAATTTTGACGGAATAGTATCACATCATGCTGTGGTCTAATGTCTGCAATAACGGTGTCTTCTGGTGTGAGCGAATTAGCTATTTTTTTTGCGTGGTGCATAATAACGGGTGCGAACGCGATTGTTGGTAGAGGATACAATGGGTATGATGGACGGTAGTTAAGTGGTGTCCATCCAAAAAACCATAGCTCTGCATGTCCAGGAGAAACATCACGTAAAAGATACTTTTTGCCGTATACCACTTTTGGCCGCGTTAAATCTTTTGAAAGTTCAAATTTGCGTGGGCAGTTGTGAACTTGCTTTTTGCAACGAGTTACTTTGAGTTGTATCTGTATAAGCTTGTTTGGCAGTGTAAAGCCTTTACGAGATCGAAATATACGGTCAGAAAAAACTTGGTTTGGGGCAAACATATCAAGCTGCTGAATACGATCGTGTAAGGAATAGAGGTTATACACCCGTTTGAACAGCTTTTCATTTATCAAATAATCTGTGTCCGCAATGATAGGGGTTCCCAATAAAACCATCTCATCTATTTGTAGACGGCTGTTTGGAAACTCTTTTTTCCAAACAGCTCCAAGATTTAATCCAACATTGCCGCCATGGCTATAGCCAAAGATTCGAACATGTGGATCAAAATTGAGAGTTTTCAGGCGACTCACTTCTTGATCAATGCTTTTAAAAAGTGCCATTGCGTCTCGATAGCGTGTTTTGGGGCTTAAAAGTCCCGACCATCCATAGGTATAATAAATGTTGTTACTATCAAGGCCATAATGCTTTCCTATCTCATCTAGAATGAAAGCAAGGCTTGCTGAAGAGTTGCCTTCAATGAGCTCTGGGTTGATGCGATGAAGGCCTAGCTGTTGCATTGCTTGGTTTTTAAAAAAGAAAGGATCTTCTCTCATGAGTTCCACTGTTTTCTCATAGAGTGTTCCTTCAACTTTATCCTTCATGAAAAGCATAAAATTATTCCAAGAAATATGAGGTTTTATGCTCATGATCCCATGTATAAATATATTGAGCCATACCTTTTCTTTTGGCCTTATTAGCGGTTTTTGAGAACAGAGCGCTGTTAGCTTGAATCCGATAAAAAGAAGAGCGATAGTGTGCAAAAAAAAGTTACTGCTTGAGCTTGCTTCTTTGCTCATTTTTTTCCTTCAAAGATTGATCTCATGTATGAGCGCCTCCTGTCCTTATAATAACCTATTCTAGCTCTTTTTTTCAATGGTGTAAGCCTCTTTTAGCCTATACTTTAGGCTATAAAAAAGAGCTTCTAGGGCAATATGAGCTCTAAGTGCGTATTTTGAACATTAAAATAGCGGTATTTGCTCTCTTTATTGCCGTTTGGGACCCTTGTTATCTAGACTTAAAGCCAATCTAATGGCCTAATTCGCGGGAAAGGATTTAATGTGAAGCGTAATCCGTGTATAAGAGATTGTTGATATCTATCGCCGTAGAGCTTTCGTGTCATCTTTTTGCTATTGTAATACATCCTATTATGGCTGGCGCGGCAATGGTGCTATCAAGCTTATCTGTAGTTTTTAATTCGTTACGTTTGCGTACTGTTCGATTAAAGGAAGTTAAATGATTAAACGCTTAGGCCTTTGTGTAAAACAGTTTTTTAGCCTATCTCGTGTTTTTGGTCAACTTATGTACGGTGTTTGGCGAATCTCCAAGCTTCCTCTGCCAATTGTATCAATTTTTGGTGGTGCTCGTATCAATGGAAAAGACATGTACTTCAAAAAAGCATATGAGCTTGGAAGTAAGCTGGTTGATTTTAATATATCGGTGCTCACTGGTGGTGGGCCAGGAATTATGGAAGCAGCAAGCTGTGGCGCAATTACTTCTAAAAAGGGCAAAACCCGTATGATGGGGATCGGTGTGACAGGCTTAGGGGAAGCAAATAATAAATGCACTCAAGAGTTTTTTGCATTAGATTATTTTTTTGCTCGTAAGTGGCTTCTCACTCGGTTTTCGACAGCATTTGTGGTATTTCCTGGAGGGTTTGGCACATTGGATGAGATGGCGGAAGTGCTTACGTTGATTCAAACAAAAAAGATAGCATCAGTACCGATAGTTTTTTTTGGAAAAGAGTATTGGGAGCCATTTATGCAATGGCTTGAAGGAGAGGCCATAAAACACGGGACTATTTCAGAAAAAGATCTCTCTCTATTTATCGTAACTGATGATCTAGAAAAAGTGTTCTGTGTGGTTCGCGATACATGTGAGGTGAATCAATGAAGTTACTTTTAGAATTATTGAGAGTATGGTGTGTTTCATTTAAAGCCGCTTTTCAACTAAGTTATGGCGTGTATCGCCTGAGCAAGCTCACTCAACCAATTGTAGCGGTATTTGGTGGTAAAGGAGCATATTACAAAGGCAAATATGCAAAATGGGCCTATCAATTTTCAGAAAAAATTATTGACCATAATATGTCCGTGATTACGGGCGGTGGTCCTGGTATTATGGAAGCAGCAAACTGTGGCGCTTTTGAATCATCAGAAAAGAAAAAAGAGGTAACGCTTGGCATTCGTGTAAAAGGAGTTGATGCTACTTTTTTAAATAAGTGTGCATCGTTTATAAAGGTAGACTATTTCTTTGTGCGTAAATGGCTTCTTACGCATTATGCCTGTGGTTTTGTTCACTTTCCTGGAGGCATTGGTACGGTGGATGAACTGTTTGAAGTTCTTAATTTAATGAAGGTTAAAAAGGTGAAGAAGGTGCCGATCATACTTGTTGGCACCGATTATTGGAAAAACCTTATTGAGTGGTATGAGCATGCGCTTAAGAGCGATTTGATTGACGCGCCCTTGCAGAGCATGTTGGTGATCACTGATGATATTGATGAAGCCGTACATGCTATTGTGAGTTCTTTTTGAACTGATTACCAATCACATATCCTATTGCAGAGATTATCACTGGTATAAGAGCTATCGGCATATCTGTATTGCATAGTGATACCCCTACGAATGCAACGAATCCTGATATCACCGATACAATTGCAGCTTGTTTTGAAACACGTGCGTTAAAGTAGGCCCAAATGAGCGGCACGAGCAAGCAGCTTACCGATATCGCATAGCTATCGATAAGAATGGTAATCACATTCTGTGGCACGAAATAAGATGCGATAAGTGCAGTAATTCCTGATATTAACGTGATAACCTGTGATCGACTTACCGCATTTTTGAGTCCGAGCCAATTCAGTTCAAAATCTTGGGCTACGTTGGAGCTGATTGCACATAAAAGTGAATCTGCGGTAGAAGTGATAGCGGCCATGATTGCACACAAGCACAGAATCACTACAAATTCATTTGTTAAAAATTCAATTACTGGAATCAGTGGACTTACTCCGTGTGGTATCACAATACCAAGCAGTTTTGCTTGCATCCCAAAATAAATCGGAATAAGTGCAAATAAAATGAGGCATACACAGGAGGCAATTGCTGAAAGGGTAGCTATTTTTTTTGTTTTTGCAGCAAAAAATCGTTGAGCTAAATCTTGCTCTATCAAAGAAAAAAGGGCCGGCATGATCATGGTGGCCATAAAGGCATTTATTGAAAGTGGCATTGTGCCAAATTGTTCACGTTGTATAGAAAAGATACTGCCCCATGAAAAGGATGGGCCATAAAGAAGACTATATATAAATACTCCTGAAAAGATCGCAATAATAAAAAGCACTTGAAATACGTCAGTGATCACGACCGCTTTAAGGCCGCCAGCCATGGTATACAAAATTATAAACATCCAAAATGCAATAAACAGAAGCTCTGTATAACTTCCTAAGTTGAGTGTACTTATGATGGTACGAGATCCTACAATTTGTCCGATTAAAATACCACTCATCGTAACAATAGAAAGAAGGGAGGCAATTTTTTTAAGAAGAGGTGATTGATATTGCTTTTCAAATATCTCGGCAGTGGTAACCACATTCATAGCTTGAAGCCTGCTTGCAAATCCTGATGCCAGTATAAGAAAGCCGATTGTCATTCCTACAGTATAAAGTAATCCATAGAGGCCATACAGGTACGCATTTTCTGAAGTACCTACGAGCATGCCGCCGCCAATCTGCGTGGCAACGAGCGTCATCGTAACGGAAAAAAGTCCAAGGTCGCGACCAGCCAAAAAGTAGTCGGCATTGTTTTTGATATTGCTTGAGGCTAAAAAACCAAGAACAGTATAAAAAAGGGTGAGCGCTGCAAACACAACAAAAAAGAGTAAGGTATTCATAAAATTTCTCCAATAACTATATATGCAATAAAAGATAATTGAGCTTAGCCTCTAGAGGAAGTGATTAGCAAGGACGAGCCTCTTGCTCTAGATGGAGAAAAATATGATTGAAAAGATCTTTTGAGTTTGAACAAAGTTTGCTTGCTGATAGATAAAGTAAAAATGGCGCAATAAGATGTGATACATAATACTGCACAGTATTAAAGGTTATGCTGCAAACTATACGAAACCAAATCAAGAAAACTGGGGTTGCCATGAGCGTTTTTCCGCTTTGAATAATAGGACACTTTTTTTTAAATTCTTACTTTTCAGAGTACGGTTTTTCTTGAGTTTTGTATACCGTTTTGAGCTGCGCCTTTAGGCTATCATGCAGTATTTCAATGAGATATGAAAAAACGCTGTGAAGAATCACAGCGTTAAAAAGAGATACTTTTTTTCACTATGTGCGATTTTACTGTCGAGTTATGCTACCCTTGATTTTCGATAAGCATCGAATTTTTCTTTGAGTTCTTTGAGAGTGTAGAGACAGTATATAGTGCTCATAATGTCGGAGGACTGAACAATTGTAGAAAAAACTCTCTCTTTTGGGGATAATCTTTTAAAATTCCTAATATTCCTTTGATCAATAATAGTTTGATATAAATTTTTTACATTCTTTGGCAGGTACTGGGTCTTATATATTCCATTTGCAAAAGCTCCCATTTGAAGCATAGTTACCGCTCCAGGCAATGCTTGCGCCGTTTGAATATTGGCTATTAAGAAAAGAGAGAAAATAATTTTTTTCATGAAATCCCTCTGTCTAAAAGTATTATTTTGAAGTTATATTACTTAATAATAAGAATTATTTTAATCATCGTACGGCGCCGGGGCATGACAATAGGCACCTATTTTGTTATTCTGAAAGCATGATTTAGCTTGCCACTTTTTTTATTCAAGGATTGCCGTGGACCGTAACAAAATTGTACAATCGATACTGCGAATATCGCTCGTAGCACTAGCAGCTAAGCTGCTTTTTTCAGTTAAGGTGAGTTTTGCAATAGGCTCTGCTTGGCTTTTGTTTTCATTGCGCAATAGCATTGTGCCTCTTTCCGGTGCGTTTGGTGGCACTGTGGGCGCAAGTGCTTTTTTTATGTGTAATGCGTTAGCGCTTTTTCTTTTTAAGGGGGCTATTCCCCTTTCTTATCTTGCTTATAGTGGTATCCCAACCTTTTTTTCTAGCTTGTATTGGGCATTAGATTCACGTTTTATGAGAGCTGGCATTCCTGCAATTTGTATGATGTTATTTTGGGCGCATCCGATTGGAATGCAAGCATTTCCTTATGCATTTTTTTGGGTTATTCCATTTTTATATGCATTTAGAAAAAATAAAAATTTACAGAATCTAAATCTATTTGGTATCTGCTTGGCGAGTACCTTTACTGCGCATGCAGTGGGTTCTGTATTGTGGCTTTATACAACTTCTATGCCTGCGAGCTATTGGTATTCCTTAATGCCGATTGTGCCGCTTGAGCGTACTCTCTTTGCTCTTGGTATGTTTATGGCGTACAAACTATTTTCAAAGCTGTTTGCTATGAGATTACAGCTCTCTTTAAACAACGAAGTAACGCAGGCGCAATAACTAAGGTAACAGTATGGTGAAGCATTTAGCATGTATCATGGACGGCAATCGCCGCTGGGCAAAAAAATATGGTTGGCTTCCGTGGGATGGGCATAAAGAAGGAATTAATAGCGCGATACGTGCCATGGATTTTTGTTTAGAGCAACAAATTCCGTACCTTTCTCTCTATACCTTTTCTTTAGAAAATTTTAATCGTCCGCTTGATGAGCAAAACTTTCTTTTTTCTGTGTTGTTGCCGCAGATGAAGGATCGTGCCGTTAAAGATTTGGTGGAAAAGAAGGTACGATTGCGTTTTGTTGGAGATCGTTCACTTTTTCCTGCATCAGCATTGCCTTCAATACATCATATGGAAAAGATCACTAAAGATGGCGATAGGCTCCAGGTGAATTTACTGTTTTGCTATGGAGGGCGCCAAGAAATTATGGCGGGAGTAAAAAAAATTATTGAAAAAGCGCAAAAAGATGCCGTTGCACTTAATGGGATCACGGATGAGCAGTTTGAAAAAATGTTGTGGACGGCAGGCATTCCGGCACCAGAAATAATTATTCGTACGGGCGGTGTTAAGCGTCTCAGTAATTTTTTGCTTTTTCAAGCGGCGTATAGTGAATTTTATTTTTTAGACTGTTTTTGGCCAGAACTCACTAAGGATCATCTTAAAGAAGTAATTGATTCATTTGGTGACCGCCAACAGAATTTTGGAAAGTAATGAAAATAGCAGTACTTGCTGAGGGGGCGTGGGGAACTGCAATTGCAATGTTACTCGCCTATAATGGGCACGAAGTAACAATATGGAGCTATTGTACTGAGGTGGTAGAGCAGATAAATCAGCTTCATGAAAACAAGCGGTTTTTACCCGGTATATCGTTAAGCACATCTCTATTGGCCACAAATTCTATTGATGAAGCTGTGTGTGATGCTGAATGGATATTTGAAGCAATTCCGGTTCAATTTCTACGTAAAACAATTGCACAATCAAAAGATTTTTTTAAGCCGCATCAAAAGTGGGTAGTGCTCTCAAAAGGGATTGAACAGGAGACACTTTTGTTTCCCTCAGAGATTATTGCTGATGTATTGGGCAAAGATACATTGATTTTTGTTTTAGCAGGGCCAAGCTTTGCACGTGATGTGGCGGAAAGAAAAACAACTGCAGTAACCGTGGCATCCATTGATTGTGATCATGCGCGAGAGCTTCAAGCAATTGTAGCCAATGATTATTTTAGACCTTATCTGAGCACTGATATGATTGGAATGCAAGTGGGAGCTGCAGTTAAAAATCTGATTACGCTGGGTATTGGGATGCTTGAGGGGGCTGGATATACTGATAACACCAAAGCTTTCTTGCTTACGCGAGGATTGCATGAAATTGCCCAGCTTACTGTGCTCTTGGGGGGAAAAAAAGAAACAGTGTATGGGCTTTCTGGCGTTGGTGATTTAGTTCTCACCTCTTACGGAGATTTAAGTAAGAATCTGCAAGTAGGGCGTTGCTTTGGTGCAGGAGAAACGCTTGATGAGATTCTGGAAAGAACCGGATATATTCCAGAGGGAATCAATACGGTACAAGCAATTCATCAGCTTATTCAAAGAAATAATCTTTCATTGCCTGTATGCGATGCTATTTATCGGGTAATCTTTTCTCGTATTGCGCTGGAAGATATGATCAAAGAGCTAATGGCTCAGTCTTTATCCGCTGAATGTGAATTAACTGAGAAATAGAAAAGCGGGCTTTAAGCCCGCTTTTCTTTACTTTTCTTCTGCTTTAGGTTTTGGTTTTCCGCAGTTGCATTTAGTTGTTGCTTCTTCGCTTTCTTCCTTTTCACCATCATGAGATTTGCAGGTACATTTACCGCAGCTTGTACAGCCAGAACAACAGCTTTTTTCTACCTCAAGGCTACGTTTGATTGTTTTTTTAACTAATTCTTCACCGCTGGTGCCACATCCACCGCCACATTCAGCTATAACAGCTGGTGCAACAAGAAGGGCTGCTAGTGCAAATATATATTTGTTCATATGATCTCCTTTGAAAGTAGAATAAAACATGTAGAAAGTTCTATCTAAATTTTGTGAAAAATGCAATATATGTATTATTATTTTGCTTTATTAAGAACCTATCCCAAAATTCATAAGTACCTCAAAGTGTAGAATGTAGCGGC
>CAYGJB010000009.1:0-41155 GCA_964350195.1 uncultured Pseudomonadota bacterium | reverse complement strand
TTGCCGCTACATTCTACACTTTGAGGTACTTATGAATTTTGGGATAGGTTCTATATCTTTTTTTAGACTAAAACGCAGTCACAAAGCTTTTGCTGATTATGCTTTATCAGTATGAGATTAATTTCAGCTTCTGCAAGTTTTCGTCTTGGACTATGCTTGTATCCTTTAATAATCGCAGAAAAAGAAAACTCATTTGAAAAATTGCCTAGAATTTTGCGACTTATTGGTTTTTTTAAGTACACCATAAGTTTTTTCGAGCATATCTCAATATCTTGCATATCCACTTCAAGTTGCTCACCTAGACAATCATTTTTCTGCAAAAATAGTTGAAAGCTAGGAAATTTTTTTAGTATATCCTTCTGAACCTTTCTATCAAGCTTTAAAAATGAATCTTCAGTGGGAATTTGCCACGCAAGTAAACAAAATTCTTCTTCTTTAAAGCACATCTCAATAATCTCAACCTGATCATCCAGAAGATGCTCCTCCTCCAACTCCATCCCTTTCATATTAAAAGTACAACTCATAAGAATAGATAACACAAACGCGCATTTCATTAGACACTCCTTCTTGCCTTGTTGACCACCGAACTTTACAATAAAATATAAATACAGCTCCCTATAAAACAAAAAGGATTAAGAGTATGTCAAGCAACAAAAAAATTACAATGCTCGTGATTCTCGATGGATTTGGTTGGAGAGAAGAGAAAAAATACAACGCAATCTATCATGCGAAGAAACCCAACTTAGATCGATGGCTCCAGGAATATCCTCATGCTTTTCTAAAAGCATCTGGGCCAGCTGTAGGGTTGCCAAAAAATTATATCGGCAACTCTGAAGTAGGACATCTCACAATCGGCGCAGGGCGTATTATCGATAGCCCTGTCGTCAAAATCAACAAAAAAATTGATGATGCCTCTTTTTTTTCTAATCCAGCGCTCATTAATACACTCGAAAAAGTTAAAAAAAATGGCGGCACCTTACATATCATGGGACTTCTTTCTGATGCAGGAGTACATTCCGATATCAAGCATATGTATGCCTTTGCAAATGCTGCACACAACTACGGCATTAGCACTATTGTAGTTCATCCCTTTCTTGATGGCAGAGATACAGTACCACACAAAGCAAAACAGTTTATAAACAAACTCAAGCAGGAGCTAAAGATTACGGGTGCACGAATAGGCTCTATCCATGGCAGGTCCTATGCAATGGATCGGGACAAAGCATGGAGTCGGATAGAGGCAAGCTATCGCGTACTCACTGAGCCACAGAACATACAGTTTAAAGATGCAGAACAAGCGATCGATTATTACTACAGTCAAGGCATTTCAGATGAATATATTCCCCCTACACAATTAGATAAAAATGCGATTATAAAAAATGGTGATGGGATTATATTTTTTAATTTTCGCTCAGATCGAGCTCGCCAACTAACCGCTAGTTTTGTTGACCCAAATTTTGATGCCTTCAAGACAAAAAAAATTAAACTCGCAGGGTTTGTAACCCCCACAAGCTACGATGACACTGTGCCAACCAACGTGATGTACGCACCTGAACGAATCAAGAATACACTTACACAAACGCTCGCCAAACAAAGAAAAACTATTTTCGCTATTGCTGAAACAGAAAAATATGCACACGTTACCTATTTTTTTAATGGGGGCACTGAAGATCCAGTAAGTACGGAAACGCGCACACTCATTACAAGCAAAAAAGAGGTGCAAAGGCATACATCATCTTGCATGGAAGCAAACAAAATAACACACGCTGTTATCAATTCATTAAAAGATAATCCTCTCGATTTTTATCTCATTAATTATGCAAATGCTGATATTCTAGGCCACACGGGAAATTTTGACGAAACAGTAAAAGCTGTTGAATGCCTTGATCACCTGCTAGGCGATCTTTATGAGCAAGTAATTAAAAAAATGAATGGCACAATATACATCACGGCTGATCATGGCAACGCAGAAGACATGTATGATGAAGTTGCCAAGCAGCCAAGAACAGCCCATACCACTAATCCGGTTCCTTTTCTATGGATCAATCAAAAAGAAAAAAATCTCAATAAAACGCTGCCATTACAGCAGCTTTCTGATATTGCACCATTTATTTTAAAAAACATGGGATTAACTATTCCAGATGAAATGCAACCCTAGCCATCCATCATATCAAGAAGCTGTCTAGCAGCCGCTTGGATATCTTCATGGCAGAAAATGTATACCGCAGAAATGCGCCTAATCTCAAAAATTGATAAAATAAAATTGGCTTAAACATCATACTCGTAATGCACTTGATGCTCTTCTTTTACAAGCTTCCACCCCAGCCTTTCATACAATTTTCGTGCGCGAAAATTGTGCGGCCAAGTGACCATCGTAAGCTTTTTTGCCCCCTCTTTAATCATTTCATCCATTGCATAGCGAAGCAGTTTTTCTGCGTGTCCTTTTCCACGATATTCTGGATTTACATCCACAAAATTGAGAAAGCCTGTCTTCTGATCTTTCATATACCAGGCTACAAACCCTATAAAACTATTCCCATCGCGCATAACCTTAATTTTTAATCGTCCCGCATACATTGGATTTTGCATTGGAGCACGATATGCCATCATTAACTCAGGAGAAAAAGTGTCCCTACCTCCGGGAATAAGCCAATCCCAATCTCGATCAAAAATCGCCATCATCGCTTCACCATCTCGTTTTATATCAAAATCAACAATTCCTAAACGGCTGTGCTCTCGAAACAAAAACCAGGCACTGCTCGCTATAACACATGAAAATAAAACTATAAATATACTTTTCTTATGAATACGCATTCTTATTCCCATATCTAATTTTGTACAACATCAAGCCTTGCGCTGGTGCTGTAGGCAATTCGAATTTTTTTTCACCAAAATCAAGCGCCTCTTTCACTTTTTCAATAGAAATTGAGTCTCGTTGAGCTGCAGCTCGAGCAGCACCTATCATACGCCGCACCATATGACGCAAAAACTTTTCACCAACAATTTCTATTCTATAGCTGTTATACTTTTTTAAAAAAATCAGTCGAATTCTCTTGATTGTTCTTACCGTATCTTTACGATCATTCCCAGTATAGAATGCATTAAAATCATGTGTACCCTCAAAAAGCGACAGCGTATCTTGAAAGATTTTTAAATCAATTTTTCCATAAAATTGAGTACCATACCTTGCATAAAATGGCTCAGGACGATCAAGAAAAAAATGATAATGATAAATTTTTTCAATCACATTACTGTGGGGATTAAAACCAAAAGAAACTTCAAGAGATCGAATTAAAATTGAGCTCGAAATAGCATTATTCCAAGCAGATTTTAATCTTTCAGGATCAATGTCTAGATCAGTTTCAAATACGGCAACCTGCCCCATTGCGTGAACACCCGCATCTGTCTTTGATGCACCGAGTAGTTTGATTTCATTATGAAAAGTGCGCGCAAAAGAATCCTGCAGTGCTTGAACAATTGATGGTTCATTAGGCTGCTGAATCCAACCAACATAGCCAGTACCATCATAAGCAATAATGATTTTATATTGGGTCATTGATTTTATTATTCATATTTTTCGACAAGCTCCCAAGCTTTACTAACATTATACTGAGTAGGCAGAGCAAACGGAGGTAAGCGAATATTAAAAAAGCCGTATCACTACGGCTTCTTTATTTTATGCGTATTGTGCAGTATATGGTAGCAATGCCATGCAGCGAGATTTTCTTATTTCTCTTGAAAGCCATCGCTGATGTAAACTGCAATTACCAGAAATACGTGATGGTAAAATTTTACCACGTTCAGTTAGAAACCCCCTAAGGAATCCTGAATTCTTATAGTCAATGCCTGATTCGTGCTCAGGAGTACCACAGAAGCGACATTGCTTAGCTAGCCCTGATGAAGCTCTACGAGTACGTTTTTTAACTAAACGAGCACTTATTTTTAATTTAATTTTCTTAGTCATAATCGTTTCCTATCCAAATTACTGTTCTGTAGAAGCTGCTTTTTTAGCAGCTGTTTCTACCCGTTCAACAACCGCTGTGCGTGAAGCAGCTTGCTCTTTTTCATCAACTGATGAAAGAAAACCTTCCATCTTATTCTCTTTCAAAAATGCACCCATATCACGAGAAGTTGGTGCATCCTCAAGAGATTTAGGACGCTGATACTCAAGAGAGCTGCCGGTAAGACGACTAACGATATGCCGCATTACGAAGTTGTTGAGCTTAATTCGAAAAAGTTCATCAACCTTTTTAGTAAGCACTTCAGGTGCTTCAAAACGAATAAGATAGTAAACACCATATTCATTAGCACGGATTGGATAAGTTAGCTTAAACTTTCCCCACTTTTCAAAAGAAAGCACGGTACCCTTTGCACCTGTTACTATCTTATCAAGTTCAGTTTCAAGCTGTTTTGATTCATCTTGGGTAATCTCAGGTACAGTAAGAATAAGTACCTCATAACGTTGTGACATATTCACCTCATACTAAGTGGAAGTATATTGTTAACACTATAGCGAACAAACTCGCTATTTAGTATGTCCTCCTAAAAAAGGAGGGCTCTAACTAAAGATACCAAAAAAGCTTTATTTATCCAGCTTTTTTGGTATCGTCCTCATTCAATTCAAATATTAAGCAAGCTTTTGTTGGCGCTGAATAACGCGACCAATAATACGGAAATGATCTTTACCACGAACGAGCGCAATAGGCGGCTGCTTGTGGTTCACTGATTCAAGAACAATGAAATCTTCAGTATAAGTAACCTGCATAACGGCCTTCACCGGAGTATCATTGCCATACTCTACGGCAGCGATATCACCAGATCGAGTCCAAATCTCAGGAGATATAATCAAATAGTCTCCCTTTACAAAGAAAGGTCCCATTGCATTGTTTTCAACGCAAAGGGAAAACATTGAGTTATCGTTTGAGTTTAAAACTGGCACAAAAACATCTTTATAGCCGGTAGTAATTTGCATCAATTGGTTGTTATATGGGGATGGATTTGAAGGAATTTCACCTACCACCGGTACAACTTGTACTTTAAGCTCAACATCAGATTTTTCAGGCATGCTTACATTTTTATCTATGTTGTCAGTGCGCTGACGACGCTCTGCAAAAAGCTCAATTGGACTAAGTTCAAATGCATTTGCAAGCTTACGAAGAGAATCTTCATTCCAACGACGCGTACCATTTTTAATATGCGTCAAATAACTTTCAGACATGCCGGTTTTTTCGGCTAAAATTTTGGTTGTCCACCCTTTTTCTCTGAGAAGCTCTTTGACTCTCAGTTGAGTCGAAGTTGCCATGGGTAACTCCTCTTATTAATATAATAGAACATTAAGTATGGTTAGTAACTGCTATATTTCTAATTGTACGTATTTTACCTTATTTGTCAAACGAAAACTGGCTCAAATAGTATGATAAGACACAGAGTGATGGTTAAAAAAAATCAGTACGAAAACGCCCTATGGGAGCTTAAAAAACTCGTTATTGGCGTTGATGAAGTTGGCCGCGGTTGCTTGGCTGGCCCAGTCGTTGCTGGAGCAGTAATTCTCCCTGTCAATAAGACCCATCCCCTTCTTAAGGATTCCAAGATCCTCTCGCCCAAAGAGAGACAAAAAGCATATGTTTGGATAATTTCTCATTGTTATTACCAAGTGGGCATTATCCATCATCGCCTCATAGATAAGCACAATATTTATCAAGCCACTATGCTGGGCATGAAAAAGGCGCTGGTGAACCTTATGGCTCAATGCAAAAAGCCCATCGGTGCTATTGTAATAGATGCCATGCCTCTCAAAATAGTAGATACAGGAATCAAAAATATTCCCGTCTATCACTTTCCTAAAGGAGAAACTAAATCGAGCTCTATTGCCGCAGCTTCAATTTTGGCCAAAGTTACCAGGGATCGCCTCATGGAACTTTATGAGCCAATATTTCCCGGTTATCATCTTGCTCAACATAAAGGATACGCAACTCCTATACATCGAAACTCTATTCACAATCACAAGGAAACTATCATTCACCGAAAAACATTCATTGGCGCATTTTTAGACAACAAGGAAAAAGATGAACAAAGCCAACAAACCTTTCTCTGAAGTGATCGAAAGCTCTCTTGCCCAGTTTAAAGCTCAAACCTGGCAATGGGACGAGTATCCTTCTTTTGGTTCTCTGGTATGCGTTGAGCAAAAGCCATATCTTTTTATCGGAGTAGTAAACGAAATAAACACCGGATCAATTGACCCATCTCGCAGCCCTTTCGCTTATCAAAAAACGGAAGAACAACTCAAGAAAGAGCAACCGCAAATTTTTGAGTTTCTTAAAACGACATTCAACTGTATTGTCTTGGGGTATCGGCATAAAGAACGATGGTTCTACACAGCTCCAGCCCATCCTGCTAAAGTGCATGGTTTCGTGAGATCGGCTACCGATGAAGAACAGCAATTCTTTTTTGCCAAACAACAGTATCTCCACCGGCTCTTTAACTTAGCTTATCTTGTAAGCAATATTGATGAGCTCTTGCTTTCGCTCATTGCCTATCAAGCTCAATCAAAGCAATTCTCTAAGACCCAGCTCCATTCATTTCTTCAGACGTATGCCCTTCTTACCGGCAATGATTATCGCCGTATAAAGCTATTTCTTCAGCAAGCCGAACCGCTTATCCTGATGCATAAATCGATATAGCTGATATACTGATAAAAAGATCAAAAGCACTTTTTTATAGGGTTTTATGAATGTTTAGCTTTATCAAGAATGCACTAAAAAAAATATATACCGGTGTAACATCCCAAATCACTTCTCTTTTTGGTAGAGAAAAAATTGATGAAGAACTATTGCAAGAGCTTGAAGTAATTCTTCTTTCTGCCGATACGGGAGTACCTACTACGCGTCTAATACTTGATCAGCTTCGCACAAAGCATCAGAAGGGAGAGCTTACTAAAGGACAATCGCTTAAAACTGAGCTCAACTCTATTCTTACGACGATTCTCAATAACCCAGAATCACACAACCAAAACGAAACTATATTTGTACTTGTTGGCATTAATGGCAGCGGTAAAACTACGCTCGCATCAAAACTTTCTCATCGCCTCACTACACAGGGTAAAAAAGTGTTACTCGTTGCCGCAGATACATTTCGTGCTGCTGCTACCGAGCAACTTCATCAATGGGCAATTGCAACAAATGTAGCAATCGAACGAGGAAACGAAGGGCAAGACCCTGCCTCTGTAGTATTTAGAGGATGCGAACGATTCATAAAAGAGCAGTTTGATATTCTGATTATTGATACAGCTGGTCGATTACATACAAAATCTAATCTCATGAATGAGCTTGCAAAAATTAAACGGGTTGTTCAGAAAAAGCTCCCTGATAACACAATAAGCACCCTCTTAATTATTGATGGTATGCTTGGGCAAAATAGCTTTGAACAGGCAAAATTATTCAAAGAATGCACCGATGTAAATGGCATCGTACTCACCAAAATGGATGGTACTGGCAAAGGAGGCATTGTATTTGCGATTGCACATGAGCTGGCCATTCCTATATGCTTTCTCACCTTCGGAGAAAAAGTTGACCAACTAAAAAAATTTGATAAAAATGAGTACGTTCAAAACCTATTACAATTGTAGGCATAATGAAGCTATTTAAATCTCTTGTCATTGCATGCATCGCATCAACTGTTTTGTATCTTGGTTATTCATGGGCAACACCAGATGCCACGGACATTATTGTAGAAACCAACAAAATTGGCGATATATACAAATACATAGAACCAAATGAATATAATTTTAGCACGCTCGTAATATTTGATATTGATAACACAATTGGAAAATTCCCAACCGATCTTGGGAGCGATCAATGGTTTTATGCAATGGTAGATGAATACAAAAAACAAGGCCTAGAGACACAAGCTGCAATAGATAAGGTCCTCCCAACTCTTTTCAACATAATGTTTCATACATGGATGAATCCAATAGAAGAAGGTAGAGATGGTACTGTTTCTGTGATTACAAATTTGCAAAAAAAGAACGTAAGTGTAATTGCACTTACTGCACGCTCACTTGAACTAACACAACGAACCATTGAGCAAATGCACCATATGAATATCTATTTCACCAAAACAGATCCACATGAATGCCCTTTAAAATACGGCACAGGAAAACCAGGGCTTTATTTAGACGGTATAATTTTCAGCGGTAACTACGATAAAGGTGAAATGATTGTAAACTGGTTCAAGGCTACAAAGTATAAACCAAAAAAAGTTATTTTTATCGATGATAAGCTTAAAAATATTAAATCTGTAGAAGCAGCATTACATAAACGAGACTATCCATTTATCGGCATTCGCTATGGCCATGAAGACGAGCAAGTTAAAAAGTTTAAGCTTTCTTCAATACAAAGTGAGATGAAACAATTTTTACATGCATATTCAATGACAGCCACGTCTACGGGGCCTCGATGATCGAAGATGATTTCAGTTTAAATACATTAGTCCAATCAATTATTCAGCAACTCAAAATAAAATATCTTGATGAGATATTATGCAACCAATATGCCTGGTGGATATTGGAATCAATAACGCAACAAAAAAAAAGTACTCTTATTCTCAGGAAGACTATCGCGCTCTCTCCTAAACAGAAAAATATGCTCGACTATTGGATCAAAAAGCTAGTTGATGACAACATTCCATTACAATATCTGATTGGATCAGTTCCCTTTATATCCTGTGAAATTCTAGTAGAGCCCCCCACCTTGATTCCACGACAAGAGACAGAAGAGTGGTGCGCTAACTTAAGCGAGAAATTTAAAAAAATATCCGATACCAGCCTTCGCATTCTAGATTTATGTACAGGATCTGGCTGTATAGCAGTATCTCTTGCAAAGGTTCTTCCTCATGCCGAAATATATGCTTCAGATATATCACACTCAGCGTTATCGTTAGCGGCAAAAAATGCTAATTACAATAAGGTTTCAAACATCACATTTATTTCATCTGATCTTTTTCAGGATCTACCCAAAAACATACTGTTTGATATTATTATTTCAAATCCTCCCTATATTTCAGAGAATGAATGGCACCACGTAGATCCTTCAGTAAAAGAGTGGGAAGATAATAACGCATTACTTGCGGCAGATGAGGGATTAGCTATTTTAAAGCAAGTGATTCATCAAGCGCATAACTATCTTCGTCCAAATGAATTACTTCAAAAAAATAACATTCCACAGCTCATTATTGAAATCGGCTATAAGCAGGGAGATATTGTTGCGCAACTTTTTAAAAAAGAGGGTTTTTGCAACATTATCGTGCAGAAAGATATGCAAGACAAAGATCGCTTAGTAATGGGGTACTTAGATAATGAAAAAACGGAACGATTATGATTTTTGTGCCATAGTTTTTTCTCCTCGCTTTTTAATTGGTGCACAATTAAGCAAAGATCGGTTACCCAATCGTTTTCAATTGCGTTCTCTTTTATATTTCCCCCTTTCACGACTAGAGCTCGAGCGGCTCACTATTTTTAATCCTACTGAAATTGGCAAAAAAATAGCTGAATTTCATATTTTAAAAAGCCCCATTGCATTCGCACTTCATGGGCCTGCCATCGAAGAGCATCTTTTTGCTACTCATACCGCTCACCCAAGCATGGATCAATTTCCTATTCAGCATGCTCCTTTCTGGCAATGGGAACAAACCTATTTTTTCTCTCGAGATCATAAACATTATTTTTATCTGTGCGGCATAAAAAAAAGTTTACTATTTCAATACCAGCTCATGGCAATTAGCAATCACATACCTATTTCTCTCATCACTACAGAAAGGATGGCACTCGCACATTGCTTTCGTAGTCTGTTTGGTGACGCTTATCGGCCAGCACACCTAGCGGAAGCGATGGGAATGTACAGAGATCGTATAGAAAGTCTCTTCTCTAAAGATGACTTTTCACGCATTCTTTCTATTCCACCGAATATCCAAATAAAAGACGAGCTTAAACTTCCACTACTAACTGCCTGTGGCTTATTTTCAATGCAAGGAGCATAATATGGACAACTTAAACTTTATTAAAACTGTGCCGGAAAAAAGAAAAGTTGAAGTTCGTCGTTGGTTCTTCTTTTCTAGCTTGCTTCTAGGAGGAACCATTTTATACATAAGCGCAGCATCTTTCATATACGGATATCTTTATTATCAAATTCCTACTCATCAAGCTGATGAATATCGCTATACACTTCTACAAGCTCAACGTACTGAAAAAGAAGGTTTGTTTACCAAAGAACGCCAAAAATTTGAAAAGCTGTATTCGTATCAGCACAATCCAAAAAATTTTGTTGCCTTAATCAATGCAATCACACAGATTATAGGAAGCAACAATCTGCAATCGTGCTCTATCAGCTCTCATACATGCGAACTATCAATAAACAGCCCTTCTATGAAAAAAGCGCAACAATGCATACAATCTTTTGAAAAAATTCCTGTAGTAAATAGCGTACAGCTTGGTTCTTTACAACAAAATGGTACGGGAATAAAAGCCACGTTCAAAATGGAGCATTCAAAAAAAGAGCCGGCTTTTGCCGGCTCTAAATTGCTGAACAATTAAAAATTAAAGACGATCGCCAGGTTTATGCAAAATTGATTCATATTTGTTCATATCACCAACAATAATGCCCAATCCTTTAGCCACAGAATATTCTGATTTTTCTGGTACTTTCACTTCAATGCCAAGTTCATCTTCAATTGCTTCTTTGAGCCCCACAAGCAAGCTACCACCACCAACAAGCAAAATTCCTCTTTCAGCAACCGCTGTTGCTGTATCTGGTTTTACGGCAGACAAAAGTTCGTTAGCTTCTTGAATAATATCACGCACTGCTGGTTCCAAAACCTTTGAAATATCTGTGCGTGAGATAATGATTTTTTTACTCTTATTGTTATCTTTGTCCCATATACGCATAGTTCGCTCAATGTTTGCAACACCTAACCCTTCTTTGAAACGCACTGCGCCTATTTCCCGTTTTAAACCTTCAGCTTGCTCGTCAGAAATTTGTACATGATGACTGTTACGCACCCATCTGCTAATAAGCATATCCATATGATCACCAGCAATTTTAAATGCTCGTTTTGATTTTGCTATAACTTTACCGCTCTCTCCAATGATTACGAGATCAGTAGTACCTCCGCCAACATCAATCACCATACAAAGCTTTTTAGCATTAATATCAAAGCCTTCGCCAATAGCAGCTGCAACTGGTTCTTCGATAACGCGAACACGATTAATATCAAACCCTAAGCGCTGAGCGGCTTCACGAATAGCAAGCGAACTCCCTGAATCCACCACACCAGGTACACCAAATACAATCCACGGCTTACCAACAATATTATAATTGGCTAACTTGAGCAGCTCCTTCAGAAAACTGCATGTACCATTGATATCGTCAATATTACCATCACGAATAACACGTGATACCATATTGCCAATGGCTTCTTTTCCTGTTTGCCCCAAAGCATCTTTACCTATCATTAACGTTACATCACTCTTAATATTGTAATAAATTGCGGAAGGTCCTGTAGCAATAATATTAGGAAGACCAACATACGAATCTTCAGTCGCGCTTACTTGTTCGGTTGTACTCATAGGCTCAACAATATGCGTTATCCGCGTACCTAAATCCACACCAAGATTTTTGCTATCCTCTTTAATCATATTCTGTACAAGCATCGGTTTTGGCACAACATCTTTCTTTAAAGAATAACCAAAAATGCCTGCCTTTGTACTCATAGCCATAAGCGATAAAGCCGCGAACAGAAAGAATTTCTTTTGTATCATACATAATCCATTAAAGTTTATTGATTACTAATTATCAACTGAGCACAAGACTAATATTTGTTGCTTTATTGTCAAATAAAAAGCTTGCTGTTTCCATCATGACACTTTCTAAAAATCAGAGTACATTAGTACAGTTAAACACTACAAAACAGCAAAGTAAGTTCATGCCAAAAATCGTACAACTTCCTCCTTATGAAGCACAAAAAATAGCAGCAGGCCAAGTGGTTGAGCGGCCAGCAAACGTAGTCAAAGAGCTTGTTGAAAATAGTATCGATGCAGGGGCTACCACTATTTCTATTACGATTGAAGATGGTGGCAAAAAATTTATTCGAATCACTGATAATGGCTGCGGTATGGATCAACAGGATGCCAAACTTTGCTTTGTAAAGCATGCAACAAGCAAAATAACATCGGTGGATGAACTACCATCACTCACAAGTTTTGGTTTTCGCGGCGAAGCACTTGCAAGCATAGCGGCTGTTAGCAAAGTTACCTTACTCACCAAAATATCCGGGCAGACCGAAGGAGTAAAGGTGCTTGCTCAAGAGGGGGAATTCACTATCACGCCAGCTGCTAGTCGACAAGGCACCGATATCATCGTTGAAGATCTTTTTTATAATGTGCCAGCGCGTGCAAAATTTTTGAAAAAGCGTGAAACAGAAACTCGCCATATTATGTTTACTGTACAAGCAATGGCATTTGCATATCCGCCTATTCATTTGCAGCTGTTTGTAGATGGCAAACAACTTTTAAATTGCCCGGCACAAGAAACAATGCTTCAGCGTTGTGCACAAGTATGGGATGGCACTACTGCAAAGCATATGATCTCCATGGAAGCAACACGTAGCGACAAAGGAATCTCTCTCTGTGGCGCCATATCGAACCATCAATGGTTTCGCTATGATCGCAGCGGCATTTTCTTCTTGGTGAATAATCGATGGGTAAGTAATCTGAATCTCGGGCGTTCTCTTTTAAAAGGATACAACAACGTTATTCCCCAAGGGCGCTATCCTATGGCTGCCATTTCAATCATAATCAATCCCGCGCTCATAGACGTAAATAGCCATCCACGAAAAGAAGAAATTATTTTTGCTCATCCACGTACGGTTGAGCAACTCGTGCATGAAACAGTAAAAATCGCCCTAGAGAAACACGTATCAAAACATATAAAAAAAAATATATCCCTCTATCAGCCACAATATCAGCCTTCTAATGACCAGCAAGAGGCACAATCATTTTCGTTTACACCAGCATCATTTTCTGCTGATACCAAAAATAGTCTAAGTTTTGAATCATATTCTATGGAAGCCAGATCAGGCGATTCTGCCGATATGCTTCTTTCTTTTGAATCGTCACCAGCTCCAGCTACCCATTTAATGCAAGAAAAGATTACACCGCCAACTTCAATAGTAGCCCAAAACGAATCTCATACAATAATAGGGCAATTTGGCAAAACATATATTCTTATTGAGCAACAAGAAGGGCTTTATTTAGTAGATCAGCATGCCGCTCACGAACGTATTCTGTACGAACAATTTGCAAAGCGCTTTTCCGATATTCCCACGATTAATTTAATATTTCCGCAAATGATAACTATCTCTTCTAACGACCTTGAAACTATCGAACCTCATCTTTCTCTTTTTGCAGAGCACGGCATTGCAATCGAACTATTTTCAAAAAATCAGCTTATTATCCAAACCACGCCAGTACATCTTAAAGCAGCACCACTACAAGAACTTGTTGAGCAAGCTATCGGCTGGATCAAAGAGCTTTCATCGATTGATAAAGAACAATTTCATAATGCTTTGCATGAAAAGCTTCGTGCGCAAATGGCGTGTAAAGCTGCCGTAAAGGCAGGCGACACTCTTTCAATCGAACAAATGCACGAGCTCATTAAAGATTTGCATGAGACGCCTAATCGCTTTAGCTGCCCTCACGGCAGGCCAACGGGATGGATGATGACAACGCATGATATTGAGAAAAAGTTTCGCAGAAAGACATAATGCTTACTTGCCTATCTCTTTGTATAAATAGCCGAGAGCAAATAGCGGCACTGGCGCAAAGATAAATAACGTCGGAAGAACAGACAATAACGTCATGCTCACCACCAAGGCAGCAAAAATCTTCCATCCATTTCCTTTGCTAAGTGCAAAGCTTTGTGAAAAAGCTGAAAAAATGCCTGCATTTTTATCTAGTATCGCAAACTCAATAAACGATGTTCTAATCATCCAATAGATACCTGGAAATACTAGAAGTAAAAAGGGTGGAATTAAAACGATAAGTTGAATGAATTTTGCAAACATAATCTTGATCACTGCCAAAATCGGTGGAAACTTTACTTTTTGTGAATCATCCCCATCATGAATGCGAAGAGCATAATTACAATAAATCGCCATAAAAAGAGCTATCAGAAAAAGAAAAAGCACCCCTGCTACTGCAAACAGAGAAAAAGGAAAAAAGGAAAAAACTGCATCATGAACAGGCATAGATTGAAACATAGCCACAAAGCGACTAATTGCCGACTTATACGCAAAAAATAAAAAAGCGATGGAGACAATGCTCATCACAATAAAGCTAAGCATGGTGAGAGCAAGTGGCCGAATAAAGGCAATGCAATTACGAAAAGCAGAAACGTACGCATCATAAACGATATATTTATTATCTTTCATGAGAAAAGCTCCTTATATAAAATGAATCTAATGTATGAAGTGTATCAGAAAAGGAAAAAACTAATCTAAAAAAAGCCCAAATAACATAATACGACGTGAACGTGAAATAATAAATACGCTCTTCATACCTTCTCCTTTTAAATATATGCTTCATTCTCCTACTCTCAGAGTAGCAAAGTGGCTATTTAAAAGGCAATAACATGGCATAAAATAATATAAAATAAACTAATATCTCTTTAGAGAGCTGCTATTGGGCAGTATATCGATTTCTTTGCCCGTGTCTTTTTTGATAATACTGATACTGCCAGAAGGCTCAAGATAGGCCAATTCCACATCTGAGATGCGTCGCACCCCGCGAAGGCGAAGAATAGAGTATAATTCCCCTTTGGTGAAATTTTCATGCTTTATCTGCTCTTTTAAAAGAACGCCATCTTTGATAATTAGCACCGGACGCCCATTCACAAATCGACCCAAAACCATACTTTTGCCCGTTATTTTCGCAAGTACCCGTTGAATAAGCACAATAGTAGAAACCACAATCATACCATGAATCAAGGGAATATTACGGTAAAACATCGGGTCACCCACGGCTGATCCAAGTGCAATAATAATGATAATCTCAAAGGGAGAAAGCATTCCCATACTTCGTTTATCCATCATACGAACATTTACAATCGTATACACAAACATAAAAGAGGTACGAAATATAATTTCGAAAACTAGCATTATATCAATGCCAGACCCTAAAAAAATACGGTGTAAACTTTCAAACATATCTATCATGAGCTGCTCCTTTTTTGATACTATTTATAGCAATAAATCTACTATCCCTGCACCCCTCATGAAAATGGTTATCATCCATAAGCTTCGCAAAGACTACATCTTCGATCAGTCTTTAGTACAGGGGCAAACCAATATTAAAAAGAGAAAAGACGAGACATGTATCTCGATGCCAGGAGAAAAAATAGAATAAGAGCTTCCATCAAATCACACTCAGGCATTAAAAAGAGGCGCCCTAATAGCGCCTCTTTTTAATAAATCAAATAACAATTTTTTTCTGATATTAGTTATCTCACTCTTTGACTTCAAACTCATGACTCTTTTCGACAACCGTATATCCGTCAGGATGAGTATATAACTCTCCTTCAAACGAAGCCTCTCCTACAAAATTCTTATTCTTTGATGACAATCTCGTCATATAAATAAAAAAGTCATGCTCAGGATTTTTCAATTTCGACTTAATCTCATTCTTCGCAATGCATTGCATATGAAGAGCCGGAACTTTTTTCTTCTTATCAAGAAAAATCTGCTGCAGTTTACATTCAACAGCAGGATCAATGTCTATTATTGGACCATCTGTGTCACAGTTATGCACTGTGCTCCAAGAAATCTCAGCTACTTTTCTATTAGGGTCAGCCGGCATAACTATTTTACTATCAGGCAAAAAATAGTATTTGTCATATATATCCTGACTAGAAGTAACAAGCGGAAAAGACTTACCACGAGATCCCAGTAACTGCTTTTTGTCGTTCCTTACGTCTTCTATAACAAAAAAATCTCTTTTTTCCATCCAATTTCTAAGCCAAAAATTTACTACCGACTTCGTAAACTTAGGATTCTCCAATGTCCCTACTTCTAGGATACAACTTTCCGACACATCAGACTCAGAATCAGAGCCTGCATTAATTCCCAAAGTCGAAAATATTAAAATCGATAACAAAAACTTATAAGACATGGAAACTCCCTGTAATAGTAAAATGATTACTATTTTCTATCTTTGTCGTGTATTATTTTAATACTGAGCACGCTTTCTCATCGTAGGATTCAAAAACTTTTTACGTAGTCGAATAGATTTTGGCGTTATTTCGATAAGCTCATCGGGACGAATCCATTCCATGCATTGCTCAAGCTCCATAACTTTAGGCGGCGCAAGCTTCACACTATCATCCGATCCAGAGGCACGCATGTTGGTAAGCTTCTTAGCTTTTGCAGGGTTCACATCTAGATCATTATCACGACTATGCTCGCCGATAATCATCCCTTGATACACTTTATCAGTTGGCTTCACAAACAAGATTCCACGTGGCTGCAATGCATCAAGTGCATAAGCAGTCACCACACCATTTTCCATAGAAACCAATGCGCCCTTTGTACGAGTTGGAATATCACCCTTATAAGGTTGATACCCTAAAAAACTCATATTAATAACGCCAGTACCACGTGTCTCTGTAAGAAACTGAGAACGAAACCCAAGTAATGCTCGTGATGGCACTTCAAATTCCAAACGCACACGATCACCATGTAAAGGCTGCATATTTTTAAATTCAGCTTTACGATTACCAAGATTTTCCATAACAGAACCTTGATATGCAATAGGCACATCAATAATTACAAATTCAATCGGTTCTTGCTTAACGCCATCAATTTTTTTGTAGATCACTTGCGGTGCAGATACCTGTAGTTCAAATCCTTCACGACGCATATTCTCAATCAAAATACCAAGATGAAGCTGTCCGCGACCTGAAACTTTAAATATCTCAGGTGAATCGGTTGGCTCAACACGCAATGCTACGTTTTTCTTAAGTTCTTTTTCAAGACGCTCTTTAAGGTGTCGAGAAGTAAGCAAGCTTCCTTCCTTGCCATTGAACGGAGAGTTGTTTACGGAAAAAAACATGGTCAACGTAGGCTCATCAACTTTTACATACGGATATGGACTTGGTTTACCTGGAGAACAAATAGTTGCACCTAATTCAGGCTGCTTATCAAAGCCAGCAACAATCACAATATCACCGTAATGCGCTTCTTGTACTTCAACTTGCTGTACGCCAGAATAGGTAAACATTTTAGTTATACGTGTAGGCTGACTCACTTCATCATCCTTACAAACTATAACTTGATCCCCTACTTTAAGTGAACCACTAAAAACACGACCTATAGCTAAAGGTCCAAGAAATTCAGAATGATCAAGGTTGGTAATTAATAGTTGCAGGTTTTCGCTTTTTGGCTTTGGATTTGGAATATGCTCTAAAATTGCATCCAGCAATGGAATGAATGAGTCTGATTCTTTATCTGGATGCGTAGTCATAAAGCCCATTTTAGAAGAACCATAGAGCACTGGAAATTCAAGCTGAGAATCATCAGTAGCTAAATCTAAAAAAAGATCATGTACTTGATTTTCAGTATCAGAAATAGCAGCGTCTTTTCTATCAATTTTATTTATTACTACAATCGGTCTCAAGCCTAGCTGTAGAGCTTTTTGAAGTACAAATCGAGTGCCCGGGAGCACTCCCTCAGCAGCATCCACAAGAAGAATAAAGCCTTCTACCATTTGAAGAGTACGCTCAACCTCTCCACCAAAATCAGCGTGACCAGGAGTATCTACAATGTTAATTGTATGATCTTTATATTTTACACCAGTATTTTTGGCAAGAATTGTAATACCACGCTCACGCTCAATTGATCCTGAATCCATTACGCGATCTTGTTCAGCAGATACCTCCATCGTGCCAGATTGGCGTAAAAGCTGATCAACCATGGTAGTTTTGCCATGATCTACGTGGGCAATAATAGCGATATTACAAATGGAAGGTTTCTTTAACACGATCATCTTTTCTTGGTAAAAGGGCCTAGATTAGTTCAATTCTCATTGTATTGAAATAAGGGGTTTTTGTCTACCCCACAAGCTCTCATTAAGGCCCTAAATGGTCAAAGGAGAATGATTTATGCCTCAATCCCATCAGAAGGTGATAGAAATGATTCACATTTGCTCTTTCCATCAAAACGCAATACTCAAAAAAGCATACGTGGTAATAACCGTCGAATCGATTTGGCTTGCATGATTAGCACTTATACCCAAACCAACAAGATTGGTTTTATTAAAAAGGCCCGGTAAAAAAGCATGCGACAATGAGAAATACCCGCCATGACGAATAATCGTATCAGCTTTTATTGTGCCAACAGGAGAAACTATACCCGCATTAGAGAAAAAAGTAGGATTATATCCAACTTCAAAGAAGGTTTTTCTCTCTCTATATTGCAACGTAAAAAGCAAATCGGTAACATTGCCTGGCTGAATCGATGAACTTGAAGGGAGAACCGGATCGTATTTTCTATTGAAACCATGAATTACACGAATTTGTCCAACAGCATTAAGTGATCTTTTGTTTTTGTTAATAAAACTGTATGAAGCTTCGCCGCCCACTCCCAAACTAAATAAACGGGTTCCAAGTAATGGCGTGTGTCGATCTATTAAATCAACTTTTGTTTTCGTAGGAAATCCCGCCAAACCATACGCCACAAACTGGCAACAAGATCCCCAAAAATGGCGATACCCCGTAGATAAAACAAAATCATCTAATCCACCTCGCGATGCTTTAAATGAATCGGTTCCTGTGAACACTCCATGATCTATAGCAACTGCTGTAGTTGCTTCAAACCACCAATTTTTATCGGGAGCATAATGTAAGTCCAGAATAGCACCACCTACATTCCTCGTTTCTCTACCATCAAGCCCTATAGTTGCATTAAAAAGTTTGCTACTACGATGGTAGTAAAGTGGTACAACAGAAGTTATCAATTTATTTTTATAGCGCTCAAGAATTCGTGGAAGCGAGAGAATATTTCGAACCCGCATATTATACACAAGCGTTACACCATTAATCGTTGCAACAAATTGCAAAGCAAAAATTGCCATAAATATAAAAGTTTTTTTTGACCACATGATTCTCAATTGCTAACCCTTTTTTAAAAACCCATGCTATGTACTATTCCCTCACAATATAGAACCTGATATAAAACTATACCATACGTTTATTAATCAAAAGGGAGAGTTGATGCAAAAAAAAAGCATAGTTCTACTAACCTCTGTATTATTTCTAACGGCTTCCATCGCTTTAGTCCTCAGCCCTTTAATAATATCGTCCGTTGAAAGAATTGAGAAGGCACCTCACCTTGCTGGTAGCTGGTATCCAGTAGTTGTGCAAAATCTTGAAAAGGCAGTGGCCTCTGCTGCCACAGAGGCACAGCAACGCTATTATGCAAAAGTGTCTCCTGGAACAGTTCGAGCGCTTATCTCTCCGCACGCTGGCATAGCTTATTCAGGAGCAATCGCCGCAAGCGTATATGCTCTTGCTCAAAATAGTGTAAAAAGAATAATCATATTAGCCCCCGATCATTCTGAGAGTTTTGAAGGAATCGCTACCTCCTCTTTTGATCAATTTGCCATACCCACTGGTATAATCTCTGTTGATAAAAAAACAGTTACAAAGCTCTTGCAACACCGTTTTTTTAAACAAAACGATGAAATTTTTACTAAAGAGCATTCTCTTGAAATGCAACTTCCCTTTATTCATCACTTTCTTGAAGGAGTACTAATTATTCCTCTTATAGTAGGAAAGGTGAACTGCATGCAATCTCACGACCTTGCAAAAGCGCTTAAACCCTATATTGACAATCAGACACTCGTAGCAGCTACAAGCGACTTTATACATTATGGAAAACAATTTGGATTTGCTCCTTTCTCATCAAATCAACAGAACTTAATTCGATCGATGGACTCTCAATTAGTGAGCTTAATTGAAAAAGGACAATGCGACCCATTTACTGACTATATAGAAAAAAGTGGTGCAACTATTTGCGGCAGCAATCCAATAAAAATATTAATGAGCCTAATACAAATGGACGCGTTTGGCCCAGTTGAGCCTCGTTTAATTGCATATGATAGATCAGGAAAATTTGATCAAGATGATAGCGTGAGCTACGTTGGAATGATATTCACTACAGAAAAGCTTGAAACGCTTCCTCCAATCAATATGTTAACACAACAAGAGCAACGTAACCTTTTCAAGCAAGCTCAAGACACGCTAAAAAATATGTTTGATCCAGAATACAATCCGCATCTTCATCTCCCTATTCAATCATTTGGCGTAATACAACCAAAAGGCGCTTTCACAACACTGCGCACACAGGACGATAAACTAAGAGGGTGCATTGGCAGAATTATCACGCCAGAGCCATTGTATAAAACCATAGCTACTGTTACAGCGGATGCTGCGATAAAAGATTCTCGATTTGCACCAGTAACAAAAAAAGAGGCTCCGTTCCTTAAGATGAATCTCTCAATATTGTCATCGCCCCACCCTATTGATTCATATAAAAACATAGTGATTGGAAAACATGGCATTATCTTAAAAAAAGATGGGAAATCAGCTGTTTTTCTTCCTGAAGTGCCCGGGGATTTTAATTGGGGCCTGGAACAAACGTTGTCACAGCTTGCTATAAAAGCTGGCCTAGCAGCAGACGTATGGAAGGATCCAGAAACTATATTTGAAGTATTTGAGTCTTTGAATATAGAAGAATAAACAGCTTGCCTCTGTTTTTTTTCTATATTTTTGTATAATTTCCAAACATTTAATAATCATCTTATGAGGGCCCCTATATGAAAAAATACGCAAAATGCTTTTCTTTAGTTTTACTCTTCTCTCAGTACCTTAACGGAAACAGTCCCCTCAGCATGCAAGCCGGAACAACAAAGGACCACGTGATAGTGCATGGAAAGGAATTTGTTTTAAGTATTCCTTGCGCTAGCATTGAAAAGCGTAATAAAGAGCTTGCTCAACAAATTGATGCTGATTACACAGGAAAAAATCCTATAATAATTGGCATACTCACCGGAGCAACAATTTTTTTATCTGATCTGGTAAAAGAAATGAATACCGATTGTGAAATCGATTTCATTAAGATTTCAACCTATGGTTCATCAATGAAATCTTCTGGGAATATAAAAATATCAAAAGATTTAAGTCTTGATATTACAGATCGCGATGTAATTATCTTGGAAGACATCGTTGATTCGGGGCTCACCATTAAATATGCTCGAGATATGATTCTTAAAAAAAACCCACGATCAATACGTATCGCTACCTTTCTACATAAAAATTTAAACTCTCCCGATTTTCCCATTGATTACGTAGCCTTTAATATTGCACCTGAGTTTGTAATTGGCTATGGCTTGGATTATGCTCAAAAAGCACGCGGCTTAAAAGATGTATATAAATTAGTGGAGTAATGATGAAACAGCTTTTGATAGCATTAATTTTTTTATCTGTCACCGCTTTTGCCTTTAATATAAAAGCAGTAACAGTAAAAAACAGCAAAGGAAAGGAATACACGGTAGAACCTGTTACCACTGAAAAAGAATTTAATGCTATTCCAAAAACTATGGGCACCGATTTTCGCATCTCATTATATGATAACGATAGATGCCGCTCTTGCTTGAGCGGCATCGACTATGATCCTGATTTTACACGATCACAAGTTTATACCATCAAAAATGAAAATAGTATTGTTGGTGTAATAACCACACACATCATGCCCGCAAAACAGCTTGCCAAGCTCGGATGTATAAGAAAAGAAAACAATACCATTGTTTTTCATTCACAAAAAAATGCCTTAGGGCTGCTCAATAATAATGGATACAGCATAGTGCAAGGTTTATTCACTATTCTTGATGAACACAAGGGCAATGATCTCCCTACACATATACAAAAACAATTCCAGCTACCATATGTTAACGATCTCATTATCCAGGCACCAGATGGCGCTAACATTGTTATCTCAGCGACTCAGTTTGGAAAAGCTTCAACAGCAACGATAATGGAATTCATTCAGTCCTGGAAGAACTATCTTTACAACAATGGCTCAAACTACGCTCCTTTAACTTCAAACATAGCTGCATTGATTAATAAAGCAAAAAATGACTCCCTTGAAGGGCAAACAACAGAGCTCTTTGATCTTAAGAAAATCGAATATTATAATTTCAGCGTTGGTGCTTTGCACATGAAAAAAGTGCGATAGTGAAAGATGGTCTTCACATAAAAAACAGTATTACCATTCCTGCCCATGAACTTGAGATAACCGCAAGCCGAGCAGGAGGTCCAGGAGGTCAGCACGTGAATAAAACAAGCTCAAAAATCACAGTGCGATGGAATGTACAAAATACAACGGCATTAAACGATGTGCAAAAACAACTGGTTTTAGAGAAACTTCAAGCTGAGCTTACAGCAACTGGAGACATTATTGTACACAATGCAAGCTCTCGCAGTCAGCAACAAAATAAAAAGTCAGCGTTCGATGTGCTCGCTCAAAAAATACGACAAGCTTTGTATATTCCAAAAAAACGTATCAAATCTCGTACCACAAAAAGGGCTAAAGAGAATAGATTGCAAAGCAAAAAACAACGCAGCGAAGTTAAAAAGCTAAGAAGCAAAAAAGACTATTTCTAAGATGCAATATCATTCATTAGGAACAAAAGTTTGCATCATATAAAAAACGTACTACTCAGTAAACCTCAAAAAATAATTCCTACTCTTGCGTGATATAAAAAAAGTTGCTCATGCTAGTATAAAATTATTAGCAACCTAAAGGACCGTATGTTACGAAAAATTATTCTGCCGTTACTCGCATGCATCGGTATAGGTTTTTCAATTTTTATGATTTATTGGAGTCATAGAACACCTCCTGCCCCTTCTATCTTGTTCGAACCACCACATTCGCCCTACACGCATTATGTTGCAGGAGAAGGCTTTCTCGAAAGCCTAGATGACAACATTGAGATAGGGACTTCCTTTCCTGATTTAGTATGGCAAGTGTTTGTACGTGTAGGAGACTCAGTAAAAAAAGGAGAACCTCTCTTTCGCTTGGACACAAGACAACAAGAGGCTAATTTGAAAGCAGCTCTACAAGAGCTGCATCTAGCTTGCACTGATTATGAAAATAAAAAAATAGAATTTCATTATTTCAAATCATTACAAGACAAAGCTGCTGTAAGCAAACAAGAGTACACCAAATCCTACTATGCAATGAAATTGGCTAGAGATCGCGTATGCATAGCGAAAGCTAATGTACAACGCATTAAAACAATGATTACGCGATCAAGCATTATTGCACCCACCGATGGAATAGTGCTACAAAATAATGCACGTGTTGGCGAGTTTGCAAATGTGAATCCTTTCGATCGCATTCCTCTCATGATATTTGGCAAAACAAATGCTTATCAAATTCGCGTAAACATTGCAGAAGAAGATGCCTGGCGAGTAATGAAAGGAGCCCCTGCTACCGCTTTTGTGCGAGGAAATAGCTCTATTCAAATACCGCTACAGTTTAACTATATTGAGCCATATATTATTCCTAAACAAGTTCTAGCTGGCTCGGATGCGGAGCGCGTTGACACGAGAGTACTTCAAATTGTATACACCCTTAACCCACAAAACCTCCCTATTTATGTTGGACAGCTCTTAGATGTATATGTAGAGGCAAAGCCGAGTAGAATATGAAACAATTATCGCTCAGTTTACTCATAGTACTCTTGCCCGCTTGCATTGGTCCTAAATATCAAAAACCCACACACCAGTTTCCTAACATATTCAAACATAGCTGCACTGATTCAACACAAGAACCTTTCAGTAAATGGTGGTATCAATTTAATGATTCAACCCTAAACAATCTCATTGAACAGGCTCTTGAGAACAATTACGATATGCGCATAGCCATCGAAAGGATAGAGGAATCACGCGCTCTCTATCAATTTAAGCAAGCTCAACGATTTCCTCAAATTGATGGAATCGGAGCAGCTCGCAGAACACGCTTTTCAAAATCTCTCGCACAAACCTCATTCTTACAAAATTCGAATGTATCATTCTTTCAACTCGGCACCGACGCATTTTGGGAATTTGATTTCTTTGGCAGATTAAGAAAAGAGCGAAATGCACAGTTTTTTGCATTTCAAGCACAAATTGAGGCTACGCGAAATGTCTCTATTATTCTTTTGGCAGAGGTGGCTCAAATATATATCAACCTTTGCTCTTTCTCTAAAAAAATTGACTTACTCAAGCAGAAAATTTCGCTGGACAACAAACTTGTCACTCTACAAACCGATTTGTATACATCTGGCCTTGTAAGCCAAATTAATGTAGTGACCCAACAACAGATCTTAGCAACAGATCGCGACAAACTTGAAAGGCTTATTATTGACTACAATAGAACATTGCATCAGCTTGCAGCTTTACTTGGTATGAACCCTGAAGAACTTTCATTAGCGCCATTAAGAAAAAGTATTCCTCTCTCTACATATACAATTACTACTGGCATTCCATCCGATCTCATTCGACGAAGACCAGATATCAGGCAAGCCGAAAGAACTATTGCCTCCAAAAACGAATCTGTAGCTGCAGCAACAGCCGAATGGTTTCCTCGATTTACCTTATTTTCAGGCCTTTCATCGGAAGCAAGTAACGGATCAAGTTGGTTCACCGGTAATAGTCTATCATGGTTTATTGGTCCCTCATTTAGATGGCCAATAATAAATTTTGGCCGCATTAAAGCAAATATTAACGTAGAAGAATCAAAAAGAAGGCAAGCGATTCTCACTTACTCCAACAGCATCATTAATGCATTAAAAGATGTTGAGGATTTTCTTGTTTCATACTGCCACAACAAAGAACAGCTTTTAATCTTGGCAGAGAAGTATAAGCAAGCCTTTCAGCAAGAACGGCTTAACAAATATAAATTTAAAGCAGGCCTAACAAATATGCTAAATGTTCTTAATGCTCGCTCAAACCTTATCAATGTAGCGTTAGAAATAGCACAGGCAAGCCAAAACCTAAGCAATAGCTTAGTAGGCTTGTATAAAGCTCTTGGTGGAGGCTGGTGAAATGTATCGTATAGCAATAAAAATGTTAGTAGAAGACAGGGCAAAATTTATAGGTATGATTCTTGCTTTATCGTTTTCTGCTATCATAATAACTCAACAAATGGCTATTTTTCTTGGTTTAATGCGACGAACTTACTCTGCTATTCAAGATACGCCAAACGCTCACATTTGGGTTATGAATCCAAGCGTTAAAATGATTGATGATATTAATCCAATACGAGAGATTGATCTTTATCGCGTAAAATCAATTGATGGCATTAAATGGGCTGTTCCTTTCTATAAAGGGCTTATTCGCTCTAGATTACCCAACGGGCAATTTCAATCATGCAATCTTTACGGAATAGATGCGGCTACTTTTATAGGCTCTCCTCACACAATGCTGGAAGGAAGAATAGAAGATTTACGTAAGCCTTTTTCTATTATTATAAACAAAGAAGGAGCAATAGATAAGCTTGCTCAAAATCAAGGACCAGAAAAGCCTAAAAGACCACTCCGAGTTGGTGATGAAATAGAATTAAATGATAAAAGGGCTGTTGTTGTTGGTATCTGCGAGATTACGCGTACCTTTCGATCAGAGCCCGTTGTGTATACCACGTTTGACAGGGCTCTCTTTTATGCACCATTTGAAAGGAAGAGGCTATCTTTTATATTAGCAGAGCCCAATAGCGATATCAGCGCCAAAGAAGCTTGTAATCGCATTGAAAAGATAACTGGATTAAAAGCTTACACTAGCCAAGAGTTTGAACAAGTAACTTTTGATTATTATATGAAAAATACTGGCATACCTATAAATTTTGGTATAGCTGTCCTTCTTGGTTTACTTATTGGCGCAGCAATTACTGGCCAAATTTTTTTCAACTTCACTAGTGACAACTTAAAGTATCTTGCTTTGTTTAGTGTTGTAGGAGCGCCACGCTCCCTGCTTGCCCGCATTACTCTTTTACAGTCTACTTGGGTTGCTCTGCTTGGGTGGGCCATTGGATCGGGCCTAGCCTCCTTTCTTGGTTTTGCCACGCAAAAAACCCAGCTTTCATTCTTTTTACCATGGCAATTATTTATTGGAACAGGTCTTTTGATGTGGGTTATTTGCATTGTATCTTCGCTCATTAGCATTACTCGGATCTTTAACATTCAACTTGGAACAATGTTTAAACAATGAAAACAATCACTATAGAATGTAAAAATATAAAAAAATCTTTCGTAAGTGGAAATAAAGAAATTCAGGTACTGCATAATGTAGATCTTACAGCACATGAAAAAGAAATGATCATGCTTATGGGGCCCTCTGGCTCAGGAAAAACAACACTCATCTCTATTATTGGTGGCATTTTAGAGCAAGACAGCGGAGAATGCTTAGTGCTCTCTCAATCAATCAACCAAATGCCAAGTAAAGAAAAAACAAAATTTCGCGGTGAAAATATCGGATTTCTTTTTCAGCATTTTATACTGATTCCCACTTTAAATGCCCTGGAGAATGCAGCCATACCACTATTATGTACCGGAGCGAGTCGGTCTATAGCCTTTGAAAAAGCAAAAAGCTTGTTAATTCAGATGGGGCTTGAAAACGAAATCTACAAAAAACCAACTCAATTATCCGGAGGGGAGCAACAACGGGTAGCAATTGCCCGCGCTTTTATTCACAATCCTAAAATAGTGCTATGCGACGAGCCAACAAGCTTTCTCGATATAGAACGCGGCAAAAAAATCATGGATATCCTACAAGCTACAAAAGATAAGAACAACTGCACTATTATCGTCGTCACCCACGATCCTCGCATTTTAGATTTTGCTGATCGCATAGTTCGCATAGAAGATGGAATAATAGTTACTGATAAAAAATAGTTACTACAGACTCAATACAAATTTCAACTTCCATTACAGCACTTTTTGATTTAAAATGTTTTTTAAAAATACCGCCATGGACTTACCAGAATAAATCAATTGCCACAAAATCTTACCTATTCGCGTTTAAAAATTAGAGAAAATCAATGAACAAATATATGGTTACTTTCTTTATTCTCGTTTCTTTCGTAATGCAGGCTACTATCATAGAGTCTGAAGATATAAGAACAATCCTGCATCATATTTATGACACACATCATCATAATGAGATCTTGGTTGTATTTGATATCGACAATACAGTAGGACACATAGAAGGTTGCGGAGGAGATGAATGGTTTACGGCTACACTTAAAGAGAAAATACTAAAAGGGGATCCAATACACATTGCTCTAGCAGAAACACTTTCAGTATATTTTATTCTTCAAAATAAGTTATGGCTTGAACCAGTACAAGCAGAAACCCCCAAAATGATCCGTTTTTTACAGGATGTAGGCATAGCAGTTATGGCACTAACATCTAGATCCCTTCCAATCAAAGAACGAACCCTAAAGCAGCTTGAACATATGCATATACATTTTGAGCGCAGCTCTTTACATACAGAGCCGCTGGATCTTACTCGAGAACAGAAAGATCATTTAGTCGCTTATTATGAAAAAGGTATTTTATTCAGTGCCGAAAACAACAAAGGAGATTTGCTCCTTCATTTTTTTGATACAATTAACTATCATCCTAAAAAAGTTATATTTATAGATGATAAAATTAAGTATGTTGAGCAAGTTGATCATGCAATGAAAAAAGCAAATATTCCCTATGTCGGTATTAGATATAGCCGCCTTGATGAAAAAGTAAAAAACTTCAATCTAAAATCTTACTCAGCGGATAAACAGTAACGTACTACCGTCCTATTGAAAATAGCAATGCAAAAAAGCGAAAATAAGCAAAAAATTAGCTTCGTATTTTTACTTCGATCACAGGATCTTTTGGTTGGAGATATTTTTGTAGAACAGCATCAAAGTCTTCCCATGAACAGGTATGACCACACGTAAAAAGGTCTACAAAACAAGCTTCATGCTCAGGGTAGGTATGAATTGATGCATGGCTTTCTGAAAGCACAAGCGTTGCTGTAAGGCCATTTCCCGAAAACTCTACATATTCTTTTTTAAGAATAGTAGCTTTACTGGATCGTACTGCTTCTTCAAAAGCATTTTTGAGTTCTTCAAGATTTGTTAACGCTTTTAGATCACACTCTTTGTAACTAGCCATAAAATGCTTGCCATAAAATTCATAAGAACTATTAAGGGAAGTAAACACAAGAACTGCCCAGAATAAATATTTGATGTTCATAAATTTAACTTTTAAAGACGGGTTTGCAATATAACAATCAATAAATGTCTTTATTATATCGTTTATAAAATCAATATGAAGAAACAGATAAAATAAGAGTATCTCTATTTATTAAGAGCAAACGCTCTCACAATTTGATCCGCATGATCATTCACATCAATTTTTCGTAGAATAGCAATAATCTTACCTTTATCAATAAGAAAGGTAAGACGTTTTACAAACAAAGGAGAATAGGCACCATAAGCTCGTATAGTATTATTTGTTGGATCACTAAGCAATATAAAGGGTAGAGTATGGCTTTCTTTGAATGCAGTATGGCTTTTTGGTGATTGATGATTTATGCCAAACAGCTTAATGCGATTTTCCTTCAGCAAATCATACCCACGAGCTAAGCTACACGCTTGCTTGGTGCAACCAGGAGAATTATCAAGTGGATAAAAATATAAAGCCACTTTTTGATTATCAAAATCTGAAAGCTTGTACGTCTTTCCATCATCGCCCTGTAGAGTGAAAGCAGGCGCAATATCTCCCACGTTCAGCTTGGGCTTTCTGGCTCGCGCAAAAAGTTGAGCTGCAATGAGCAAAAAAGCTATCCCTATAAACAAAAAATTCTTATTCAATAGAAAAGCCATTACTCGTTCCTTTTTAGTATATCGAATTAAAGCACTAGCCTCTTCGCGGCCCTCTTTTATCGCCCATTGGACGTCTTTTACTACCAGATCGATCATCTCGACGATCTCTGCGCCCATCTGTACGGCTATCAAATGATTTCTTACGAGGGCGATACTCATCTTCAACTAAGTATGCTTTTGGATTCTTATTAGTAATCGGATTTTTACGCATAAGTTCTAAACAGCTTTTTAGACGATTTTCAGGAACAGAAATAAAGGTTTTGCCCCTTATCACGCGAACCTTGCTTACTTCTTGAGGCACAAGTTGGCATGTGGTATAAAGATAGCTTCTCACTTCATCTTCATCCATGCCATCTTCTCTTCCTATCTCCAAGCATATTTCTTGTGGCACTGAAGAACTTTCATCACCAAAACTGTGCTTCTTATCCTCAATACCTTTAAAAAACTTTTCTTTTAAAGATGCTTCAAAAGCATTTCGTATTTCATCAGGAGAGAATGAATCAACGAGCTTCTTAAGAGCCTTATCTACTGCGTCAGATTTTTTTTCATCTTTTTTGGATTGCTCAATAAAGTCTGAAACTGCGTCCATTTTCACGTTTATGATTGCATCTTCAGGTGGTACTGAAATTTCAAGAAGCTTAGATTTGGTAGCCTGCTCTAATCGCTTCATACGATACAATTCGCCAGAAGCTACAAATAATATAGCAATACCCTCTTTTCCTGCTCGGCCCGTTCTACCAATTCGATGAATGTAGCTTTCATGATCGTCAGGAATAGAATAGTTGATCACGTGAGAAAGATCTGAAACATCAATCCCTCGAGCAGCAACATCCGTGGCCACCAAAATATTGAAATCTTTATTTTTAAAACCTTTAATCACATGGTTCCTCAAAGATTGTTTCATATCGCCATGAAGACAATTTACTTTAAAGCCCTTGCTCGCAAGCTCTTCCATAACTTCAGTTGAAAGGGCTTTGGTACGACAGAAAATAATGCCGTTAAAATTTGGTGCTGCTGCAATAAATCGGGCTGTTGCCTCAATGCGCTTTCGCATAGGAACCATACAATAGTATTGCGCAACTTGAGCGCTTGAGCCCCCACCCTTGGATGACTTTACTGAAAGCACATTTTTCATATGAGAGGTAATAAGCTTTTTTATGCCAGCCATCACGGTCGCTGAAAAAAGCCAAATATGACGATTTTTTGGGGCATTATTTAAAATTTCATCAATTTCTTCGCGAAAGCCCATATCAAGCATAATATCAGCTTCATCAAGAACTAGTATCTTAAGATCATCCAACTTTAATGTTTTTCTACGCAAATGATCATTAATACGACCAGGGGTCCCTACAACAATTTGCACGCCTCGTTTAAGATTAGCAATTTGACGCGCAATAGGCATACCACCAAAAACAGGCTCAATACTTATATTACTTCCACGAGATACTTCCTTTAAGCTTTCATAAATTTGAAGCACAAGCTCACGAGTAGGAGCCATAATAAGAGCTTGAACTTTTTTTGAATGCGGCTCAACTGCTTGAAGCAAAGGAATACCAAACGCAATCGTTTTACCAGTCCCCGTTTGAGCCTGAGCATGAACATCTTTGCGATAGTTCTCTAAAAGAGTAGGGATAATTTTAGCTTGAATTTCAGTTGGCTGAGTAAAGCCCAACATCTTTAATGAATGTTGAATGGCGGGAAGTAATGGAAGGCTATCAAAAGTATTCACTGGATCCTCTATATATATAATTTTTTATTTTTTAGGTGCTGCGAATTACTTTTGAGGTATCACAGATCTAATCTTAAAGCTACTTATAAATTCATTGTGCTTTTATTATAAGAAAAAAAAGATCTCTTAAAAAGAAAAGGCCCAAATTTGCGATTTAGTTCAATAAACTCCTATATAACCAGAATACAGGATCCCCCACCTTTTTGCAAAATTTTTCTAATTGAAAACAATACAAACGCTTAAACTGGCCTTTTGTATAGCTATAGCAGCTCCAAATAGCATTTAATCGTATTCTTCCTATATATTCATTTAGGCTATATAGAAAGCAATAAACAACATGCCTTTACCAGCTAAAGCCTCCAAACCGTTCTAGAAAGGCAACCCCTTTTCTATTTTCTAAAAAATAGCTCATTATGCAGTATCACTACTGAATTTTTATGATATAGTTCTAAAAAAGTAATAATATCAAAAAAAAGGAAAATAGTTGAAGATATACGTACCTACCTTATACCAAGCGCTTTTTTACATCTTTTTTGTAGTAATGAATAGTACTCTTTTTTCTATATCAGAGCTTGAAAATATTATTCCTCCCGAAATAAAAAACGATGCTTTTTATCACACAATCTATCGTCTTGCAAAGACTGAAGCCATTTCGACTATACTAGAAATCGGCTCATCAAGCGGAGAAGGTAGCACAGAAGCTTTTGTATTAGGTGCTGGCGAAAATTCTCATCGCCAACCTTATTCTGTATAGAAATTTCCAAACCACGATTTGCACAACTCGAACACCATTATAGCAACCTGCCATACGTAAAGTGCTGCAACGTGTCCTCAATTCCTTACGAATCATTCCCACAAGAAAATGAGATTCGAGCATTTATAAAAAGCACTCGCACTAACCTTGATCAATATGGCGTTGAGCGAGTAGTAGGATGGTTGAAACAAGATTTAGAGTATGTACAGTCTAGCGATGTTCCCAAAAACGGCATTGAACTCATTAAAAGAGAAAACAACATAAAAGATTTTGATATGGTGCTCATTGATGGATCTGAGTTCACTGGAATGGCCGAGCTTACTTTGGTTTATGGAGCCAGGTTCATACTACTCGATGATATAAATGCATCCTGATTCAACTATAAAGTACAAAAAAGCCCATCTTTTGCAAATTTAATTGAGTGCCTGGCAGAAATCAGAGATCCAAGAATCTATAAAAAGTCTAAATATCCACTCGTTCAAATATTTCTTATGGCACTATGCGCCAGCCTTGGAGGAGCAAATAATTGGGTTGAAATAGCACATTTTTGTAAAGATCATGAAAATTGGTTTCAAAAACAACTTACAATTATTTGCGGAGTTCCATCGCACGATACTTTTAATCGAGTCTTTAATTTAATAGATCCAAATCAGTTTAACTATTGGTTGATTATCTGGATGGAAAGCTGCTTTCCACAAAGTTTTTCTGACGAGTTAATACATATGGATGGAAAAGTTTTGCAAGCATATGCATCTGAAAATCCTTTGACATTGGTAAGAGCTTGGTCTCAAAGTCTTAATTGCACGATTGGATCAGTACAAGTAAAAAAAGGAAGTAATGAAATTACAGCGCTTCCTATACTACTAGAAAAGCTTTATCTAAGGGGAAAAATTATAACAATTGATGCCATTGGGGCTCAAAAAGAAATTGTTGAAAAAGTCGCAAAAAAAGAAGGAGATTACGTCATTGCTTTAAAGGGAAATCAAAAACTTTTTCATGAAGATATTGTTTTATTTATGAAAGATGTAATGGCAAAAAAGCTTGTGGTTCAAGGCTCTTTTGCTGAATCAATTGAAAAAAATAGAGGACGCGTAGAAAATCGACGCTGCTTTGCAACAAGCTCTTTAAGCTGGCTTTCGCGTAAAAAAGAATGGAAAAATCTACAATCTATTGCTGCAATTGAAACCACAATTACAACGAAAAAAACAAATAAAGAATCCCGAGGAACACGTTATTTTATCAGCAGTTTGCCTGCCCATGCAGATCGCATTCTAAGCATTGTAAGAAATCATTGGTCTATTGAAAACAAGCTACATTGGCCCCTGGATAGGCATTTTGATGAAGATCGATCAACAATTCGCGATTCATATGGAGCACAAAATTTCTCATTTTTACGGATTGTGGCCATTGCAGTACTTCAAAAAAATCAAAAAGAACGTCCAGGACGAAGTATTGCAACTGTACGACAAATAGTAAATCGTAATCCCAACTATCTGGCCACAAACCTTTTAAATTGGGGATAATTCATGCAATTGCCCTGTAAGTCGAGCTTCTCTGCTCAGAAAATTCTGGCTTTTATGAAGGAGTGCTCAGAAGCTCTTCTGCTTTTTTGCGGGATTAAGTTTTTTGATTTTTTTTTGATGATGAGCAGTTTTTTAATGTTTTGGGCCATGGCGGTTTGTTTTGTTGCGTATAAAAAAAGATATATGATAACTTTTACGCACTAGAGGTCCACTACCTAAGGGAGAAGGGTTGATGCGGAGATATCTATTTATCATACAATTGTTTGTAGTTGTAGTTACACCACTTAATGCGGGTCTTAAAGTAGTAGTGTTTGGGGGCGAAAGGGGATGGATAGGCCAAAAGGTTGTTCGAGTTCTTAAAGAGGCTGGGCACGAAGTTATACCCGTGCAAGTTTTGTTGCAAGATCGCAATTCCTTAGAAAAAGTTATTCTCGATCATAATCCAGATTATGTATTTAATGCAGCTGGTATTACGGGAAAGCCTAATGTAAATTGGTGCGAAGATCATAGAGTCGAAACGGTCCGAGCCAATCTTGTAGGGGTTTTAAATGCAGCCGATGTTTGTTTGCAATATCAAAAGCATTTTATACACCTGGGCACAGGATGTGTATATCAATATGATGAGCGTCACCCAATGGGAAGCGGTATTGGGTTTACCGAAGAAGAGCCTACCAACTTTAAAGGTTCTTTTTATTCGCATGTAAAATGCATGCTTGATGATCTTCTTAATAACTATCCCAATGTTTTGCATTTGCGGTTGCGAATGCCCATATCAGATGATTTGCATTCAAAAAGCTTTGTCACTAAAATTATCGGCTATGAAAAGATTATTAATATTCCCAATTCTATGAGTATTCTTTCTGACTTGCTTCCTTTGATTCCTGAAATGGCTGAGCGAAAGCTTACTGGCACCTATAATTTTGTGAATCCAGGGGTAGTATCACACAACGAAATATTGGAGCTCTATAAGCAGTACATAAACCCTTATTTTACGTATGAAAACTTTACCGAAGAAGAACAAAATAATCTTTTGAAAATTCCTCGTTCAAATTGTCAGCTAGATGCTTCCAAACTGTGTGTAGAATTTCCACATTTAAAATCGATTAAAGAATCAATTATTGGGGTATTTAAAAAGATAGCATTAGGAATAGACCAAAAACGTGTAGAAAAAGGAGGCTAGCATGGGACTTAAAAGGGGCATTATATGCAGTGCAATTTTTATTACCTGTTTATTGCATGGATCTGATCGGTTTAGACATTTATTCGATAACAAATCAATACTCATAACTGGGGGGGCTGGTTTTCTTGGAAGAGCCCTCACGAGAGAAATCTTAAAATATGATCCTGCAAAAATAGTGATATTTAGTCGGGATGAGGTGAAGCATTTTAATTTTTTAGAGGAACTAAAAGATCGGCGAGTCGTTGGGGTGTTGGGGGACGTTCGTCAGTACGATTCGCTTAAAAGTGCCATGAAGGGCATTGATATCGTAATTCATGCTGCAGCATTAAAGCGCATTGATATGATCGAGCATAATGTTGTAGAGGTCATACGGACCAATGTTATTGGCAGCTATAATGTGATAAGAGCTGCAGAGGAGGCAGGCGTTAGGTATGCATTGCTCGTTTCTACTGATAAGTCCTGTTCGCCGGTGAATGCTTATGGCGCATCAAAATTTTTAGCAGAAAAAATAGTGGCTCATTTTTGTGCTAAAGATTCTCCAACACGATTGCTAGCGGTGCGCTATGGGAATGTGCTGGAAAGTACCGGCTCAATTATTCCTTTTTTTTGCAATAAAATTAAAGAAAATAAACCTATTCCTTTGACAGATTCTGCCATGACTCGATTTTTAATTAACAAAGATCAGGCGGTGGAATTAATTTTTAAAGCCCTTTTATTTGGCCAAGGTGGCGAAATTTTTGTGCCACGGCTTCCATCGGCTAAAATCATCGATCTTATAGCTGTGTTACAAGCGCAATTAGATAACGTGACCCCCGTGAAAGTTGTGGGTATTCGTCCTGGAGAAAAGATAGACGAGATAATGATTAATCATGCCGAAATTCCTCGTACATACATATGTGAAGATATGTATGTCATAATGCCTTCAACTACGTTTCGCCCAACAAGCAACAGATATAAAGATTTTGATAAAACAGGATTTACTGAATACTCATCTGGCGACAACCCAATTTCTAGGACTGAATTAAATGAATTATTACGAAACTATTTTACGAATAAATAAAGAAGGAAAAATGTTTATATATAAACGTATTGCGATCATTTTCGGATTGCTGAGCAACCTATCTATTTTGTGTGGAATAGCGAATCTCGTAGAGAAAAGCGAAAAACGTCCTATGACCACCTCTGTTATTGTGCCTTGCATAGCGCGTCATTTTTTCTGGATTTCGGGAATGCTTGAAGCTTACCAAAATCAAACAAAGCGGCCAGACGAAGTCGTTATATCTCTTTGTGATGCCAAACAAGTAGATCCCCATCACATAAATCTTCTTGAAAGAGGTCAATGGGATTTTAAATTAAAAATACTACGCCATGATCAAGTAATTATTGATGGGGATAATAGAACAATCGCAATGGACAATTCCTCTGGCGATATTCTTATTTTCAGTGATGCAGATGACATTCCACATCCGCAGCGAGTAGAAATTACTAAGTATTTTTTTGAAAATTATGAAGTTGATCACCTCGTTCATTGTTGGACAGCCAAAAGAGAAGATATTACGCATTTTTCTATGGATACCATCAATGTGCTGAGATTTCCTTCAGGTCAGGCTTTGATAAATTCCGGATATTATGTAACAACAGGAAGTCCTTGCTTTCTTCGCAAAATTGGGGATGTTTTAAAATGGAGCGCCATAGAGGATCAAGCGCATGCAATCTTGGCATATAAAATGTTTAAGAATACGATGTTTTTGCCGCATCCTTTGATTCTCTACAGAATGCATTTGTCATCACATTCTTATAGCTAAATAGCTTTGACCTACTATTGCTTGGTTGATTCGATAAGATAGACTTACGCCTTTTTGCCTCGCTCAGCAAGATCGAATATGGGCATTTTTCCGAAAAAAGTTTGTACTTAAAGCCGGTATTGATAGAACAATATTAAAACCTATCTCAAAGTTCATAAGTACCTCAAAGTGTAGAATGTAGCGGCAATTTGAATTGTCGCTACATAGTTTTCAACCTTTTTATTCCATCGAGTAAAAATGCCGCGCCATTTGTTCAGATGACCATGGGTTTTTTCAATAATCCATCGATGTCTTGCTCGCATTTTTTCGACACTCTTCGATTGGCGCTTGTTTTTTGAAAAACTGCATCTTGAATCCACTTTTGAAATTGTTTATAAACGGTACTTGCTGATACTTTGAAGTCCTGAGAAAGAGCTTTCCATTGAATACCCGTTTGAACAATGTAAAAGAGCGCTTTCATAATCTTTTTTGCTCCTTTTCTTGGCCTTCTCGAGCTCTTTTTTCTTGGAATCGCGTGTTTTACTTCTTTCCAAAATCTTTTAGTCATGTAAAATTGCTTCATGAAAGCCTCTTTTTTTGAACTAATTTTTTGCGAAATCATTCAAAAATAACGAGGCTTTCTTCTTTTTTTTAGAGGCTTTTCAAATTATTTGAATTTTGGGATAGGTTCTTAATATAATAAGGATTTTATGAAGAAATATATACTGTTTTTAATCATTGGTTTGATATCAGAAAATTGCATAGCAATGCAAAATGAAAAAAATGGTTATGCACTTGCAAACCAGATGTATAGTACTATCAATTCTTATAGTGATTCAGAAGAAAATATTATCTTAAAAATAAGAGAATTATTAATGAAAGGCGTTAATTTAAATTATGATCTTGGGGGAGGCTTTACATCAGTGCACTATGCAGTTTTAAGCAACAAACCAAAAGTTTGCCAATTTCTTATTGAGGAAGGCGCTTGCCCACATATTGAAAATTGTGATGATCGCACAGCTTTAGATTTAGCTGCTGGAAGAGGCCATCCACTTTATGATTTAGTAGATAACAAGACTCTCTTGTCAATCTTAAAATCAAGTAGCAATTCTGTATTTAAACCTGGAATGAATCGCTCTAGTTTACGAGAAAAAAAAATCGCTTTACAAAAGTACAATAAACGTTATCAGTTAGATCTTGATATGGATTAGATCATAGCTGACATTTTATACTTACGTGAGTTCGAAAAAATTGCACTTGTTACTTTAATTCACGAAGGAAGCTTATCTTTTTTTAGACCTTTTTTAAAATTTGTTCACAGAACCGAGTAATTCATTTTTGGCATAGTGTTTAGTGATGAGAATCGGCTCTACTATGATAAGTTCGATAAGAAACAGCTAATATTACTCACTAAATTTATACGCGAAATTGAAACATTACTTTTTGATGTCTAAAAACGTCTTTTTATTGTCTGAACCATCTCTTCCAAGGACTGTAAAAAACGAGAACTATCCTGCTTTGAAAAAGTGGCGTTATAACTTGAAGCTACGCTTGTTTCACGTAAGTGAGCACGTAAATCACGCATTGCTTTTGCAACACCTATCGTATCATTATTAAAAATTCTACCCGTTGGGCTCAGAACGTTTACAAGCTTTTTCAAGCACCGATCTGCCAATAATATATCGAGGGTAACCACAATGTCACCAGTCTCTATATGTTCTTCAATCCAATTATCTGCAGCATCTAGATCAGACTCAACCTGTATTTTGTGCACGTTTTTATCAACTATCATATTAAGGCGACTATTGCTTACTAAGTAAACCTGCAGATTATGCCGCATAGCAACCCGACAAATTTCTTCCTTTACAGGACAAGCATCTGCGTCTACGTAGATGTTTAACATTCACAACCTTTCTCAGTATGAGTAGACACCCTTATAATTTCTATAGCCAATTTCAGTCCGCATGTTACCAATTTTTAATGAGTAGATACACTGCTATAAAAGCATGAGTGGCTGTGGTCATTTTTCAAAGCCAACCACCAAACATCAACATAGAATACTTCAGGCGTGTTTATTGATTTTATGACATAAACATACTACATGACGATTGAACTTAAGAGGTATGGGGAATAAACCAGGTTACTTGCTTGTGGGCCCGTTGTCGCCTTCGGCTGTGTCGGACTTCGTCGTTTGATTTGATGAAATTTTGTTTAACTGATTATTTCTTACTTATCGGGCTGGTCAGCCTGCACAATTAACATGTAACATTTAAAGTCATTGTTTCTATTGGCGCTAGCCAGACGTAGCTCGCCGAGCCAGAAGGCCCGGATAAGCGTAAATTGGTGTCCCACCCTGGCGTCGCCAAGGCTATGCCGAGCACGACAGCCAACTATTTTAGAACTTTTGAGGCTTTTTCTAGCAATTGAAAGCCCTTATCTTTTTTTTGTGCTTGCAGTTGCTTCCATGCATGAAAAATATCTTTTTTTGAAGCATCCGGCTCTATTTTTTCCATCTTCTGCATAAACCTAATAAACATCCATTCATCTTTTGGCTTTGATTTTTCTTTTTTACGCTGCGCTGATTCTTTCACCCAAAAAACTGCAAACTCTTGATAGGTAGGAGGTTTGCCTTGTAACCATCTCTCATTCAACCAATCAATGCCATAGGCAGTAAAATGAAAGTGTGGCCCAATTAATTTTTTAAAAAAATCTCTAGTCTTTCGATCATTTTTATATCCCCCATAAAGCATCAGACTTGAAGTGGCTAATGGCTGTATGGCTTGACTTTTTGCCCTAGACTGAGCTGGTATTTTTGGAATTGTAATAATCTTACCGCTCTTAATATATGTAAGTATCAAATTTATTAAGTGGGCTTTTTTTTCTTTATTGTATAAACCAATCGTTTGAGATGCTTTTCTCAATTCAGCCATCTTCATATAATGCAATGCAGCTTGAAGAATAGATTGCTCCTCTATTGAAAGTAAAGGAAATTGATTAGTATTCATAAAGACCGTTTTCCCACAATTTATAGTTTGTATCAAGGGTATAAATGAATTTAATTTTGTAAATTTAGTGACGCCTGTCCACCAAAACTGAAAGCAACGTCTGAGCCTGTCTGCCGAAGTTTTAATAAAGAAGGGCTATAATAGTAGCAATTTACCTTCAAAATAACTTTTGCTTCCCTATCCTTGCAAAAGTATTGAGATATTTTCCAAAATCAAATTTGTAATCTTAATATAGATATCAAGGAGAAAGCACATGATTTGGACTTATCTACTATTTACTCTCTTAAATTTTTGCACAAATATATTATCGATTGACCATAAGGCACTTCCATGGATCAAGGGACATCACGGAATGGAATTAAATATTGTTGCAAACTATTTACCATCAAACCCTATTATACTTGAAGCAGGAGCTCATCATGGAGAAGATACGGTAATATTCATTAAAAAATGGCCTCAAGCTTCTGTTTATGCTTTCGAACCATGCCCCGAGTATTTTGAAATCTTAAAAAGACACACTGCACCATTTCCCAACATTCATATTTTCCCTTTTGGCCTTACTGCTAAAACGGGCACATATAATTTTTATATCAGCCAAAAGTGGAATGGGGCATCGTCTATGCTAGCAGACAACCATCTTTCTGATGGCCTTGATTATAACGATCAAAAAATAGAGGTATTATGCAAGAACCTAGATGAATGGACAGTGGAATATACTATAAAAAAAATTGATTATATGTGGCTTGATATGGAAGGAGCAGAACTATCTATGCTAAATTCTGCTCCTTCCATATTAAAAACAGTCAAAGCAATTTCCTGTGAACTTAATTTTAAAGAATACCGAATCGGCATGACCCAATTCGATGATATACATTCTTTTCTATTAAAAAATGAATTTTCTTTAATTGCTATTTGGGGATCTAGCCAAGGACAAGCAACCGGAGTCTATATACGAAACTAAAATAGGAAAAATATATGAAGAAATTATTATTTTTTACATTCCTTATATATACTTTTGCACTGAGCCAAGCTAGTGACGAACGATATTGTCTCATCTTTTTTTATATAGGTAATAATACATTACCATCTTACTTAGATGTAAGCATTGCAAATGCTAGGCTATTCAATACAATCTGCCCAATTATCCTACTTACTAATTCTGAGTCTATAAGAAAAAGTCCTTCAATTTTGAATTCGATACAAAAACATAATGTTACTGTAATTAATTGTGATGAATTAGAAAAAAGCAAACCCCATGTATTATTTGACGATATTTGCAAAAAAAGAAATCTACAGGGCTATTGGAAATATACTACTGAACGCTTCTTTTATATAGCAGAAGCAATGGACCAATATCAATTACACAATCTTTTTCAAATTGAATGCGATGTAATGTTATATGTAAATCTTACAAACTACCTCAATATCTTCTTTGAAAAGGAAACAAAAATTGCCTCCCCTTTTCAAAATGATTATCTCGCTAGTGTTTCTTTTACTTATTTTGCCAATGCTGAGGCAATAAAAAGGTTTATTCAATGGATTCCTCAAGCGATCGACTGTCAATGCCCGGAGAGTGATATGTATTTGCTTGCTTCATATAAAAATCACACATCTCAGGAAGTTGATCATTTGCCAACTCTATCAAAGGACGTAATTCGTCGAAATATTGTATCTAATTTAAGAAATGAAGTTTCATCTACACCTTGGAAGTATTGGAATAACACAGAACAATGGGATTCTATATTCGATAATGATGGAATAGGAACCTATTTAGAAACTAATAAATGGACCTTTAATCAGGCCTATTTTCATCCTAATTGGTATGGCAGAATCGAATGGGAATTAGATAGCTTGAATAGAAAAATTCCTTTTATCCGTGTTCAATCATATAAATATAGAATTAACACACTGCATATTGCCTCCAAACAATTACATAAGTATAGCTCCTACCCAACTAAAAAATTATCGTATCAAAGTAGCAATAACCCCACTTCTCCTTTTCCCTCTAAAAGATTGTTAGGTTATATTTGCAATGAAAGTTAACTTAGAACCTATCCCAAAATTCGAATAATTTGAAAAGCCTCTAAAGAAAAGGAGAAAGCCTCGTTAATTTTGAATGATTTAGTTGAATCAGGAAATTAATTAGATTGAAAAAAGTTTGAAATCATCGTATAAA